>CAZSVT010000155.1:0-6444 GCA_964610365.1 uncultured Isosphaeraceae bacterium | reverse complement strand
GCCGCGCCATCCCCCCGTCGCGGGGATCCGGAATCCTCCTTGCGATCGGGGCCCGGGCAGTCCGGGAGGTTCTGCCGGGTCCGCGACGCTTCGGTCGTGAAATCGGTCGAGCCGCAGGAAATCGCACGGGTGGCGCGAGCGGCCGTCCAGCGCCAGGTCGGCCAGGATCTCGCCCACCACCGGCGCGAACTTGAAGCCGTGCCCCGAGAAGCCGCACGCCACGCAGGCGCGCCGCATTCCGGGCACTCGGTCGATGATGAAGTGCTCGTCCGGCGTCATGGTGTAGAGGCAGGTGGTGGTGGCCGCAGCAGGGCCCGCTGCTCCCGGCACCAGTCGAGCCATCGCCTCCTCCAGATCGGCGCGCTCGGCCTCGGTGACCGTGCTCCGGGGCGCGTCGGGGTCCACCGTGTCTCCGGGCAGATGTCGCGCCACCTTGAGGCCGGCCGGAAGATCCTGGTCGGTGGCCGTCGGAATGCCGTAGAAGGCCCCGAGCTCGCCGTCCTCGATGAACCACACAGGGCACCGCTGCTCATCACCGGCATCCGGCGTCGCGGGCGAGATCCACGCCAGCGTCTGCCGCGTGGATCGCAGCAACGACGCCAGCGCGGGCGAGATCTTCGCCGTCCACGCACCGCCGGCGATCACCACGGACGCACCCTCGTAGCGACCGGCATCGCTCTCCACCACCACGGATCGTGCCGCTTCCTCCACCACTTCCACGCGCTCTCCCTCCTGGACGATCGCGCCGTGCCCCTCCGCCACCCGAAGCATCGCCCGAATCGCCCGCTCCGGTCGCACGAAACCGGCGCGCGGCTCCCAGATGCCGGCCGCACCGTCCGCCGGCGCGAACGCTGGAAAGCGCCGCCGGATCTCCCGGGCATCCAGCGATTCCACTGGAATGCCGTGCTGATCCGCGGATCCCCGCACTCCCTCCAGTACGGGCCCCCGCGGATCTCCGATGTAGAGGACGCCGCAGCGGTGGAGCAGCCGCTCGCCGGTGAGCTCCTCCAGCTCCTCGAACCCCTCGAGCGAGCGACGAACGAGCGGTACGTACAGCGGCGACTCGAAGTAGGTCTCACGCACCACCCTCGAACCGCCGTGAGAACTTCCCCGGTCATGGCCGCGGGAGAACTGCTCCAGGCAGAGCACCTGCGCACCGCGCCGCGCCAGCGACAGGCACGCCGCCGCCCCCATCGCCCCGCAGCCGATGACGATGGCATCCCAACCCCTGCGCATCACGCTCCTCCGTCCGCGCTCAGCGCTTCCCCGCCGAGGTGCCCGGCGGCGCGGTCAGCGTGCCGTCGGAGATGGTCACGGTTCCCTTCGGACCTTCCAGCGTGGCAATGAGCCTCGCCCTCGGTCCACGGCTCACGGAGAGTTGCGCGTCCACCGCCGCCAGCATGCGCCAGATCCGCTCCGGGTCGGGATGTTCGCCTTCCAGGCGCAGCAATCGGCAGCCGGACGGCGCGTCCGCGGCGGGGTGAACGCTCTCCCGCCAGTCGATGAAGAAGGGAATCATCCCATCGCCGAGGAAGAGCGGCGGCGTGATGCGCCATCGAACCATCGAACCGTCGGGGCGCTCGCGCCCCCCTTCGATCGGCTCGCCGATCTCCAGGCCCGCCGCCTGGGCCGCTCGGCGTCGCCCTTCCAGGTCGCCGGTCGCCGCGCACCAGCCGATGACCCTCGGCCCGCTCCACGCCGAGAATCCGAAGGTCCGCTCGCCTCGCTCCCGCGCTTCCGCGGGCGCATCCGGATCCGTCGCCACCAGCTCCAGGTACCGCTTGCCCCCAAGGCCCAGGAGCGCGTTGCGCGTTCCCCACGCCGCATGCCGTCCCCCGATCGAAGGGCGTGCGCCGAGCGAGCGCTCCAGCGAATCCATGGCTCCTTCCAGCGACGGAACCGTCACCAGCAGGTGATCGAGTTGGGACGGGAGACCGCCTCGGAACATGGGGGCCATCGTACGGCCGCGCGTCGAAGCGCTCCGGCGACTCATTTCCATGCGCCGGGGCGCCGCCCCGCCGGGCGCTCGATCAGCGCGCCGGATACTCGAAGACCCCTCGGCGGGTCTTGTCGCCCAGGCGTCCCGCCTGCACCAGCTGGCGCAGGAGCGGGCAGGGGAAGAACTTCGGGTCACCGAGCTCGCGGTGCAGGACCATCATGATGTCGTGGCAGACATCGAGGCCGATGAAGTCGGCCAGGCGCAACGGGCCCATGGGGAAGTTGCAGCCGAGCTTCATGATCTGATCGATGTCCTCGGGCTTCGCCACGCCCTCCATCCACGCGTGGAACGCCTCGTTGATGAGCGGCATGAGCACGCGGTTGCTCACGAAGCCGGCGCGGTCGTTGGCCACCACGGGCGTCTTGCCCAGCGCCTTCGCAAGGTCGATGGTGCGCTGCGCCGTCTCGTCGCTGGTGGCCAGGCCCCGGATGACCTCCACCAGGGCCATCACCGGCACGGGATTGAAGAAGTGCATGCCGATCACGCGCGGCGCCGCATCGCCCACCGCGGTGGCGATGTCGGTGATGGAAATGCTCGAGGTGTTGGTGGCCAGCACCACCTCGGGTCGGAGGATCCCCGCCATCTCCCGGAAGATGCGCTTCTTCACCTCGGCGTTCTCACTGACCGCCTCCACCGCCCAGTCCGCATCCTTTCCCTCCGCGATCGCTCCCGCGTAGACGATGCGGCCAAGGGCCGCGTCGGCGTCCGCCTGCGACAGCTTCCCCTTCTCCACCGCCCGGGCGAGCGTCTTGCGGTGATAGGCCTTGGCGCCATCGAGCTGGGTGGGACTCAGGTCCACCTGGACGGCGGAGATTCCACTCTGCGCCGCCGTCAGCGCAATGCCCGAGCCCATCGTTCCCGCCCCGATCACCACCATGCGCTTGACGCCGGCCATGCTTCGCTCCTCTTCCTCCGGGGCGACGCCCGGGGAGGGGCACGATAGCGAACGGATTCCACCCCCGCGACGATCGATTCGATGACGATGCGCGGAGCGGTGCTCGGTACACTGCGCGCCTCGATGGGACCCGCGGTCGGCGAGCGCCGGCCGCCACGGAGGCCGATGCCTGCGGCGCTCCGATCGGCCACGGAGGCCGAGATCCCATCGCCCATCGAACGAAGGAGAGTTGCATGCTCGCTCGTGCAATCACGCTGCTGGCCACCGGGCCGGCGATGGTCGTCCTCTGCGCCGCCTCCAGCCAGGACCAGCCGGGCGCCGAGAATCCGGCCGCCGCGTGCCCGGTCGCCCGGTCGGTGCGGCAGCCGCACCTGCAGACCGCGGCGCTCGGCCTGCTTCCGGACTCCGCCGACGAGGTGCTCTCGCCGGCCAGTCCGTTCGCGGCGCCCGACGAGTTCGTGATCGACTTCCAGACGGCGGTGGCGGACGGCCTCCGGAGTCTGCATCCGCACGGGATCGACCTGCTTCGGGAGCCGTCGGGTCTCGCCGAGGTCGACGGCCTCGCCCTGCGCGCGGGCATCCTCAGCCTCCGACCGCTGCATCCGTCGGTGGACCGCGTGCGCGACGAGCTGCGCGGACTGCCCGATCTCTCCGGCTGGCATGTGGCCACGATCGATCCGAGCGTCACGCCGCTCGCCACCGCCCTCGCCGTGGCCGCCGCGGACCCCTCCGTGCGGAGCGTCGAGCCCATCGGCATCCATCCCGTCGACGCCACGCCGAATGACCCGAGCTACGCGAACCAGTGGTTCCTCAACCAGGGTTCCGACAAGGACATCGACGCGCCCGAGGCGTGGAACGTGGAGAACGGATCGCCGTCGATCGTGGTGGCGGTGCTCGACACGGGCGTGCGCTACTACCACAAGGACCTGGGCGGCGTGAACGCCTCGTCCTCCAATCCCGGCGCCTCCAACGGCAACATGTGGCGCAACATGGCCGAGGTGAACGGCGCCGCCGGCGTCGACGACGATGGCAACGGCTACGTCGACGACTGGATCGGCTGGGACTTCATCTCCAGCGCCATCTCCACCTGCTGGAGCGGCGAGGACTGCACCGGCGCCGACAACGATCCCCGCGATTTCAACGGCCACGGCACGCACTGCGCGGGCATCGTGGCGGCGATGAACAACAACGGCTACGCGGTGGCCAGCGCCGGCGGCGGCTGGGGTTCCGGATCCAACAGCGCCGCCGGAGACGGCGTGAAGGTCATGCCGCTGCGCATCGGTCACTCCTCGAACTACGGCGGCCAGGAGGTGGGCTTCGTGAGCATGTCCTATGCCGCCAGCGCGCTCACCTACGCCGCCAACAACGGCGCGAAGATCGCCAGCTGCAGCTGGGGAAGCTCGAACTCGGGAGGCATCGCCTCGGCGCTCAACTACTTCGTCGCGGCCGGCGGGCTCGTCTTCAAGGCCGCCGGCAACAGCAACTCCCAGACCGCCGACTACATGTGCGGCCGCAGCGATGTGTACAGCGTCGCGGCCACCTCGCAGTCCGACACCAAGGCCTCGTTCTCCAGCTACGGCACCTGGGTGGACATCTCGGCGCCCGGCGTGTCGATCCTCAGCACCTACCACGACCACGCGGCGCCGTCGACGGACTACACCGCGTACCTCGACGGAACCAGCATGGCGACGCCGCTGGTGGCATCGTGCGCCGCGGTCGTCTGGAGCAAGAATCCGTCGTGGACCCGCGCGCAGGTCTGGGACGCGGTGCGCCTGAACACCGATCCGATCGACTCCCTGAACCCGAGCTACGCGGGCAAGCTCGGCAGCGGTCGCGTCAACCTCAACAAGGCCCTGGGCGTGGCGCCGCCTTCCGGACCGAAGTACCTCTTCGCGTTCTCGGGATCGCCGTCGCTCCCCGGAATCGGGACGGTCGCGCCCGAGGACATCGTCCAGTACGACTCGGGCACGGGCGCGTGGAGCCTCTACTTCGACGGCTCCGATGTGGGGTTGTCCGGACAGTCGATCGCCGCGTTCACGCGGCTCTCCGACGGCGCGCTCCTCTTCTCCTTCACCGCCAGTTCCCTGTCCATCCCCGGTCTCAACAACGGTCCGAGCGGCACCACGGTGACCTTCAACGACGTGGTCCACTTCGTGCCGACCTCGCTCGGCTCGACGACCGCGGGCAGCTGGTACTTCCTCTTCGACGGCAGCGATGTGGGACTCACCACCAGCGCCGAGTCGATCGACGCGGTCACCCTCACCGCCGCGGGCTACCTGGCGATCTCCACCACGGGGACGCCCGGCGTCACCGGCCTCTCCGGACTCTCCGACGAGGACCTCATCTACTTCGTCGCCACGACGCTCGGTTCGAACACCGCGGGCACCTGGAACTGGCTCTTCGACGGCAGCGACGTGGGGCTCTCCGACTCCGCCAACGAGGATGTCGATGCCGCCTCGATCAACGCCAGCGGCGCCATCTACCTCTCCACCGTCGGTGCCTTCTCGGTGACCGGCGCCTCCGGCGGCGGAGCCGACATCGTGAAGTTCACGCCCTCGTCGACGGGCAGCGCCACGGCCGGAACCTATTCGCTCTTCTTCAACGCCGCGAGCGCCGGCGTGCCCAGCGGGGCCAACGTCCGCGGGTTCTTCGTCCTGCCCTGACCGCAGCCCGTCGCGCGGGACGCGGCGCCGTCGCCCGGACGGCGCCGCGTCTCGCGGCGTTCAGCTCTTCCAGTTCCGCAGCGCCGGCCCGGTGTACTCCGCGAGCGGCCGGATGATTCGGTTGTTGGCGTGCTGCTCCATGATGTGGGCGCACCAGCCGGTGATGCGGCTCGCCACGAAGATGGGCGTGTACTGCGGCACCGGGATGCCCATCACGAAGTAGGTCATGCCGCAGGGGAAGTCCACGTTCGGGTGGATGGCCTTGTCGCGCAGCATGATGGCCTGCACCTGGTCGCCCAGGTCGAACCACTTCTTCGCCTGCGGTCCCAGGCGCTCGGCCAGCTTCAGCCCCCATGACCGCAGGATGCCGGCGCGATGATCGCCGTTCTTGTAGACGCGATGGCCGAAGCCCATGAGCTTGCGCTTCTCCTCGAAGGCGCGCTTCATCCACGCCTCCACGCTCATGCGGCCGCCGGCGCAGTCGCGGTCGATGTCCTTGAGCATCTCCATGGCCATCTCGTTGGCCCCGCCGTGCAGGGGGCCCTTCAGGGCGCCGATGCCTCCGCAGACGGCCGAGTGCATGTCCGTCTCGGTGCTGGCGATGACGCGGCAGCTGAAGGTGCTGGCATTGAAATCGTGCTCGGCGTAGAGGATGAGCGAGACATCCATGATCCGCGCCGCCAGCGGATCCGGCTTCACGCCCGTCATGCACCAGAGCAGGTTCGCGGCATGATCGAGCGTCGGATCGGGCGCCACCGGCGTGCGACCCTCGCGGCGCCGCTGCCCGTAGCCGATGATGGTGGGGATCTTCGCCAGGAGGCGCTTGGCCTTGCGGAGCTCCGCCTCCGGCGAGTTGTCCTCGCACTCCGGATCCACGTGCGAGAGCA
>CAZSVT010000154.1:760-6476 GCA_964610365.1 uncultured Isosphaeraceae bacterium | reverse complement strand
CGCGCCGGCGCCGCCGGCGCCCCCGGTGGGACTCCATCCGACCGTCGTCGTCGGCGCGGGCGCCACGCTCGGCGCCGGCGTCCGCGCCGGTCCGTTCGTGACCATCGGGGATCGCGCGGCGATCGGTGCCGGATGCACGCTCCATGCCGGCGCGCGCATCGGCGCGGATGCGTCCATCGGCGAGGCCTGCGTGATCGGCGAGAACGCCGTCGTCCACCATCGGGTGCGGATCGGAGCCCGCGTGATCCTCCGCGCCGGATGCGTGGTGGGCAGCGAGGGCTTCGGATTCCGGCCCAGCCCCGACGGTCGCGGCCTGCGGCGCGTGCCCCACCTGGGCTCGGTGCGCCTCGAGGACGACGTGGAGCTCGGCGCCGGAACCTGCGTCGACCGGGCGAAGTTCGGCGACACGGTGATCGGCGCCGGCACGAAGATCGACAACCTCTGCCAGATCGGACACAACGTCCGCATCGGGCGTTCCTGCGCCATCGCGGGGCTGGTGGGCGTGGCCGGAAGCGCGGTGATCGGCGACGGCGTGCGCATCGGCGGCCAGACGGGCATCGCCGACCACGTCCGCATCGGCCACGGCGCCACGCTGGCCGCCACCAGCGCGGTCATGAACGACGTGCCCGACGGCGCCACCTGGGGCGGGACGCCGGCCCAGGATGCACGAACGGAATTGCGGGAACTGGCCGCGGTGCGTAGACTTCCGGAACTTTCGCGGCGCCTGCGGCATCTGCTGGAAGGCAAGCCGACCTGATCCGCGTGGGGGTCGCGAAGGATGCCATGAGCGCCGTTGCCGAACCCGAGCGCATTGCTCTTCGTCGCGGTGATCGCCAGCACACCGTTGCCGGCGAGGCGGTGGTGCGCGGTCGCGGCCTCCTCGGCGGTCACGAGGCGGAGCTGGTGATCTGCCCCGCGCCGCCGGGCACCGGCATCGTCTTCGAGCGCATCGACCTGTCGCCTCCGGTCACGGTGGCGGCGGACGCCACGCAGGTGATCCCCCGCTCGCGCCGGACCACGCTCCGGGCCGGCCGGGATTCCATCGAGACCGTGGAGCACTGCCTCTCCGCCCTGTCCGGTCTCCGCGTGGACAACGCCGTGCTGCGGCTCTCCGGCCCCGAACTCCCCTGCGGCGACGGCTCCGCGCTCCCCTTCACGGAGGCCCTGGACGCCGCGGGCCTGGTGGAGCAGGACGCGCCGCGGCGCGTCTTCCGGTTGCGCGAGCCGATCATGCTGGAGGAGGGCGACGCGATGATCGCCGCGATGCCCGACGACGGCGACGGGATGAAGGTCCTCTACGACCTCGATCACGGCGCCGACGACGACCGCATCCCGCACCAGTGCTTCGCCTTCGATCCGGCCCGCCAGGACTACCGGCGCGAGATCGCCCCCGCGCGCACCTTCAGCCTCCGCGAGGAGGCCGAGGCGCTGGTGCGCCAGCAGCTCTGCCGGCACCTCACGCCGCGCGACGTGCTGGTGATCGGCGACGACGGGCCGATCGACAACGCCTACCGCTTCCCGGACGAGCCGGTGCGCCACAAGATCCTCGACGTGATCGGCGACCTTTCGCTCGCCGGACGGCCGATCGCGGCGCAGATCGTGGCCCGGCGCAGCGGCCACGGTCTGAATCGGCGCCTGGCGCTGAAGCTGCGCGAGCGCCTCCGCGCCGACGATCTCTCCGCGTCGCTCGCCTCCGACCGCGCGCTCGACACGCGCGCCATCCAGCGGATCATGCCGCATCGCTACCCGATGCTGCTCGTGGATCGCGTGCTGGAGCTCGACGGCAATCGCCGCGCGGTGGGCGTGAAGAATGTGACGGTGAACGAACCCTTCTTTCAGGGTCACTACCCGGGAACGCCGATCATGCCCGGGGTCCTCATCGTCGAGGCGATGGCCCAGCTCGGCGGCCTCCTGCTCTCGCAGACGCTCGAGCACGCCGGACGGATCGCCATGCTCCTGTCGCTGGACAAGGTCAAGCTCCGCAAGCCCATCGTCCCCGGCGACCAGGTGATCCTCGAGGCCCAGACCCAGCGAGCCAACGCCCGATCGGCCACCGTGCACTGCCGGGCCACGGTGGACGGCAAGCTGGCGGCGGAGGCCCAGATCCGCTTTATGATGGTCGATTCCGAACAGGCCTGACCGTGCCCACCATCCACCCCACCGCCATCATCGATCCCAGCGCCCGCGTGGCCGACGGCGCCGTCATCGGCGCCTGGTGCGTGGTGGGCGCCGAGTCGATGATCGGCGAGGGCAGCGAGCTGCGCCCGCACGTGGTGGTCGGCCCCTACACCACGCTGGGCCGCGAGAACGTGGTCCACCCCTTCGCCGTGGTGGGCGGCGATCCGCAGGACATGAAGTACCGCGGCGAGCGCACCACGCTGGAGATCGGCGACCGCAACCAGATCCGCGAGCACGCCACCATCCACCGCGGCACCGGCAACGGCGGCGGGCGCACGCGGCTCGGGTCGGACAACCTGGTCATGGCGGTGGCGCACATCGCCCATGACTGCGTGATCGGCGACGGCACGGTGATCGCCAACAACGTGATGCTCGCCGGCCATGTGCACGTGGAGGACTTCGTGAGCATCGGCGGCGGCGCCGGCGTCCACCACTTCGGTCGCGTCGGCACCTGCGCCTTCGTGGGGGCGATGGCGCGGTGCAGCAAGGACATCCCGCCGTTCATGATCGTGGAAGGGAACCCCGCCGAGGTGCGCGGCCACAACCACATCGCCATGCGGCGGCGCGGCTACACCGAGGAGGACGTGGAGGCGATGAAGGAGGCCTACAAGCAGCTCTTCCGCGATCGCGGCGGGAGCATGCTCGACAAGGTCTCCGCCCTCCGCACCCGATACGCCCACTGCGGCCCCGTGCAGACGCTCTGCGCGATGGTGCTGGAGGCGGGCGCCGGCGTGAACGGCCGGGCCCTGGAGGTCCATCGCGCCGACGACAAGCGGGCCTCCCGCGTGGGCGCCCGCGGCGCCGCGCAACCTCAAGCACCGGGTGGAGCCACGGGCCGTTCGTGAGGGCCCGGCAGAAACCGATGACCACGCCACCGACGGGGCAGGATGTCGACTCGGTGATGGAGCAGGTGGAGACCGCGCTCAAGGGGCGCCGCTGGTTCGAGGCGGAGCGCCTGTCCCTCAAGGCGCTCAACGCGGCGCGTCGGCAGGAGCGATGGGACGCGATGGCGCGCGTGGTGCTGCCGCTCCAGGAGGCGCGCCGGCTGCGCCTGGACATGGCGCTCGACCGCAAGACGATCACCATCGTCGACACCGCCGTGCACGACGCCGATCCCGTCGCGCCCGGCTGCTACCTGCTGCAACCGCCGCTGGTCGGCGCCGATGCGCGACGGCTGCGGCTGGCGGCGCTTCGGCAGGAGGTGCCGGCGGCGGTGCTCTGCCGCGAACCGCTCACCCGGCTCAAGCTCTGCCCGATCGTGGCCATCGGCGCCACCACCGTGCGGGCCCGCATCCAGCCGCCCAAGAACGAGCGCAAGCCCGCGATGGAGTGGTTCGTGCGCGGCATGGAGGCGCTGGGCGACGCCGCGATCGACTCGCTCGACACGGGCATGGACCTCGATCGCCAGATCGACCATGTCCTGGCCTGCCTCGACTCGGTCCCGGACCACGAGAAGCTCCACCAGCTCCTGCACGAGATGTGCGTGCGGGCGACCAAGGGCTTCGAACGGCGACTGCCGCCTCGGCTCTTCGCCGACGAGGACGAGGAGGAGGGCGGCGCCCAGGTCGGCGAGGCGCCGAAGGCCGCCGAGGACGAGGACGCCTGAGCGGCGCTTCGGGGCGCTAGCGCCAGTCGAGATCGGTGCGCAGTCCGCCGCCGAGCACGCGGGGCGCGTCCTTCCCCACCACCACCATGTCCTCGATCCGGACGCCGCCGATGCCGCGGCCGTAGACGCCCGGCTCGACGGTCACCACATCGCCTTCCAGGAGCGGCACGCCGCCGCGATCGACCAGCGGCGGCTCATGGCACTCCAGACCCACGCCGTGGCCGGTCCCGTGGACGAGGCCGCACCAGGCGTCGTCGCCCTCGGGAGGTCCTCCGCTGCGGAACGGGAATCCGCGGGCGGCGAGGGCCGCGAGCGTCGCCGCGTGCACCGCGTCGCCGGGGACGCCGGCGCGGATGGTGCGCTGCGCCGCCGCCTTCGCCTCCAGCACCGCCGCGTGCATCTCCGCCACGCGCGGCGGGATCCGGCCGTGCACCACCACGCGCGTGCAGTCACCGAAGTAGCCGGTGGCCTTGACGCGAGGAAAGATGTCCACGATCACCGGTTCGCCGCTGCGCAGTTCGCCGTGTCCGCGATCGTGGCAGTCGGCGCCCACGCGCCCGCCGGCGATGATCGCCCCGGGGTTCTCGCAGCCGTGCTCCAGGCACCAGCCGTCGATCATCGCGAAGATCCGTTCGCTGGTCAGCGGGGCGCCCTCGTGCATCAGCACGCCGTCCGCGCGGGCCGAGGCCCGGGCGATCAGCCGGCACGCACGCTCCACGAACGACTCGGTGAGCCGCTGGGCCTCGTCGAGCCACGCCTGCTCCTGCGCGTCCTTGCGGCGCCGATCGGCGACGCCCAGCTCCGGGTCGCACTCCACCGAGATGCCGGACTGGGCGAGCACATGGGCGTACAGCAGCGGCAGCGTGCGATCGGCCCGCACGCGGGTGATGCCGCGGCGCCGCAGGCACTCGGCCGCCGCCTGCGCCGTCGCCGTCTCGCGATCGCCGGAGAGTCCTCCCGCGGGTTCGAAGTCCCGCAGCGCGAAGCAGGCGTCCGCCTTCGCCTGGCGCCGCGCCCGCTCCAGCTCGATGTCGCGGCAGATGAAGATCCGCTCGTTCCCGCCGCCCGCGGCGCGCGGAAGCTCGATGACCACCGCCGGGTCGCCCACCCGGAAGCGCACGCGATGGAAGAGCGAGAGGTTGGTGGCCGGAATCCCCGCCATGAGCACGGCCGTCGTGCCGGATCCGGTGGGAGACGCCGACCGCTGCGGCGCCGTGGAGGTGTTCATCGTCCAGCTCCGATCATGCGGTGGTGCGCCTCGCCCAGCAGGGTGTCCTGCTCGGGGTGATCGCCGAGCCAGCGCACGCGGCCGGTCTCGACCTCGTACAGGGCCGCCACCGCACGGCAGCGCCCGTTCCCCACGGCGTCGCGCACGATCGGCGACTGCCGGAGCAGCCGGGCCAGATTCCACCACGCGTTCCGTTCCGAGGCGAGATCGGCGAGGGCCTGCGGCGCGGCGTGCGGCTGCGCGGCCCGCGCCTCCATCACCGCCGGGGCGATGGCGTCGATCATGACGGGGATCATCCCGCCGAGGCTCGTTCCCGACGCCGCGGCGCCCACCGCGGCGCAGCCGGTGTGTCCCATGATCACCACGAGCGGCGTGCCGAGGGCCATCAGGCCGAACTCGATCGTGCCCGTCTGGTCGACGTTGCAGACATTGCCGGCGGTGCGCACCACGAGGAGGTCGCCGATCCCCTGGTCGAGCACGATCTCCACCGGCACGCGCGAATCGCTGCACGCCAGGACCACGGCGAACGGCTTCTGGCCATGACGTCCCGTCTCCGCCACGGTGTGCACATCGACGCGCGGACGGCGCACCTGGCCCTCGACGAAGCGCCGATTCCCCTCGCGGAGCTCCTGGTACGCCTCCGCCGGCGTGCGGGGCCGCGGTCCGTGCTGCGATTCCTGCGTGCGCTGCTCCATGGATCCCTC
>CAZSVT010000154.1:0-750 GCA_964610365.1 uncultured Isosphaeraceae bacterium | reverse complement strand
TCAGGTCCGGGTGAGTCGTGGGTACTGCACTCGATGCGGCGGGGCGTCGTCGGGCAGTCCCAGGCGGCGATGCCGGTCCGCTTCGTACTCGCTCCAGTTGCCGTTGAAGAACTGGACGCGGCTGTCGCCCTCGAAGGCCAGGATGTGCGTGGCCACGCGGTCGAGGAACCAGCGATCGTGGCTGACCACCAGCACGCATCCGGCGAAGTTCTGGATGGCCTCCTCCAGCGCCCGCATCACATGGACATCGAGGTCGTTCGTCGGTTCGTCCAGGAGGATCACATTGGCGCCGCTGGTGAGCATGCGCGCCAGGTGGACGCGGTTGCGCTCCCCTCCGGAAAGCGACTCCACCAGCTTCTGCTGATCGGTGCCGCCGAAGCCGTAGCGGGCCACGTAGGCGCGGCTCTTGACCGTGGCGTTCCCCAGCTTCAGCTCCTCCGCGCCGTCGGCGATCGCGTCGAAGACGCTCCGGCCCGCGGGCAGCGAATCGCGCCCCTGCTCCACGTAGGCCAGCTTCACCGAGTCGCCGACGCGCAGCGCACCGGCGTCCGGCTTCTCCGCGCCGGTGATCATGCGGAAGAGCGTGGTCTTGCCGGCGCCGTTGGGTCCGACGATGCCCACCACGGATCCCGGACCGATGGAGAAGGTCGCGTCGTCGATGAGGAGCCGATCGCCGTAGCCCTTCGTGAGGCCCTTCGCCTCGATCACCAGGTTGCCGAGGCGCGGCCCGGCGGGGATGAAGATCTCGAT
>CAZSVT010000153.1:0-6530 GCA_964610365.1 uncultured Isosphaeraceae bacterium | reverse complement strand
CCACCGTCACATCGGCGCCGCGCGACACGAGCGCGTCCACCAGGTGCGAACCGATGAAGCCCGCGCCGCCGGTGACGCAGACGCGGGCGCCGTCGAGCGATCGGGCCGCGGACACCAGGGGATCGGCGGCGGCTCCAGTGCTCGGTCGACTCATCGGAATGCGGGGGATCCGGGCCCGTGGCGGCCGGGGAAGTCATGGTACCGCGTCACGGTCGCAATCCACGCGGCCCCGCCCGGCGGTCGCCGGCGCGATCCCCGCTACGCGGCCTTGCGCGCCGCACTGCGGCGGGCGACGGTCTGCCGCGACGGGCTCCTCCGCGCTCGGCGCGCGGTGCCTGGCTCGGACTGCCGCTGCGCCATCCGCTCGGCCGAAGGGGTTCGAATGTCCTTCGCCAGGCCGATCCAGCCGAGGGCGCAGATGAACCAGTAGCTCGCGTCGAGTTCCCACCAGCGCAGTCCGTGTCGGGCGCTCGACGGGAACGCGTGATGGTTGTTGTGCCACCCTTCGCCGAGCCCGATGTAGCCGAGCAGGGCGTTGTTGCGGCTCTCGTCGCCGGCGTCGTACGGGCGCGTGCCCCAGAGGTGACAGATGGAGTTGACGCTCCAGGTCACATGGTGGACCAGCAGCACGCGCACGAAACCTCCCCAGAGGAGGCCGAGCACCGCGCCGGTCCACGAGAGCGTGATGAGTCCGCCGAGCACGGCGGGAATGAGGAGGCCCGCCAGCACCCAGAGCGGAAACTGCCGATCGACCGCCGCGAGCACGGGATCGCGCCGCAGATCCTTGCAGTAGCGGCCGAGACCGCGACTGCGCGGACCGAAGAGCCAGCCGATGTGCGCGTGGTAGCCGCCGCGGATCATCGCCCAGAGCCCATCGCCCCAGGAGCCGTGCTCGCTCATGTGCGGCGAGTGCGGATCATCCTCCGTGTCCGAATGCAGGTGATGGCGCCGATGCTCCGCGCACCAGGTGATCACCGGGCCCTGCACGGCCATGGAGCCGGCGGCGGCGAAGAGGTAGCGGACGGCGGCGGGCGTGCGGAACGACCGGTGCGTGCAGAGGCGGTGGAAGCCGATCGTGATGCCGAAGGTGGTCACGATCGTCATGCCCAGCAGCAGCGACAGCGACACCCAGTCCGCGGCGCGACCCCAGAGCATGACCAGGGCCAGGACCAGCGCCGCCGGCGGCACCAGCACGGCGATGAGATTGACGAGTCTGCGCTTGGCGTCCGCGGGACTGAGCGTCTCGAAGATCAAGCGGGCCGCCAGTTGGTCTTGAATGTCTTCATGGCGGTCATGAACGGCTCTTCCATGCCCTTGAAGCTCTTCTTCTCCGCGAGCTGGTCCCGCAGCGCCTTGTTCGGCCCGCGGAAGCTCTCCAGCAGGTCGGCCTCGAACTGGCGCACCTTGTTGAGGGCTACATCGTCCAGGAACCCCTTGCTGCCCGCAAAGATCGAGATCACCTGGTCGATGGCGTCGAAGGGAGTGTACTGGCCCTGCTTGAGGAGCTCCACCATGCGCGCTCCGCGATCGAGCTGGCGCTGCGAGGTGGGATCCAGTTCCGTGCCGAGCTGGGCGAAGGCCTCCAGCTCGCGGAAGGCCGCCAGGTCCAGACGCAGCGATCCCGCCACTTCCTTCATCGCCTTGATCTGGGCGTTGCCGCCCACGCGGCTCACCGAGATGCCCACGTTGATGGCCGGCCGGATGCCGGCGGCGAAGAGCTCGGGCTGGAGGTAGATCTGACCGTCGGTGATGGAGATGACGTTCGTGGGGATGTAGGCCGAGACGTCGCCTTCCTGCGTTTCGATGATCGGGAGCGCGGTGAGCGATCCGCCGCCGTTCTCGTTGGAGAGCTTGGTGGCCCGCTCCAGCAGTCGCGAGTGCAGGTAGAAGACGTCACCCGGGTACGCCTCGCGGCCCGGCGGGCGACGCAGCAGGAGCGAGAGCTCGCGGTAGGCCACCGCCTGCTTGGAAAGGTCGTCGTAGACGCAGAGGACATGCTTGGGGGTCTTCCCCTGCTTGCCCTGCCACATGAAGTACTCGCCCATGGCGCAGCCGGCGTACGGGGCGATGTACTGCATCGGGGCGCTCTTGCCGGCGGTGGCGGCGACGACGATGGTGTAGTCCATCGCGCCGTGCTTCTTGAGCGTGTCCACCACGGCGGCCACGGTGGAATCCTTCTGGCCGACGGCGACATAGATGCAGACGACGGCGTCGGGCGTGCCCCAGTAGGCGCGCTGGTTGATGATGCAGTCCAGGCAGACGGCGGTCTTGCCGGTCTTGCGGTCGCCGATGACCAGCTCGCGCTGGCCGCGACCCACCGGGATCATGCTGTCGACGGCCTTGATGCCGAACTGGAGCGGCTCCTTCACCGGCTGCCGCTCCTTGATGCCGGGGGCCACGATGTCCACCTTCATGGACGCGCTGGCCTTGATGGGCGGGCCGCCGTCGATGGGCTCGCCGAGCGGGTTGACGACGCGGCCGAGCAGCTCGGGGCCGGCGGGAACCTCCAGCAGGCGGCCGGTGGACCGAACCACATCGCCTTCGCGCACGCTGGTGGACTCGCCGAAGAGCACGGCGCCGACGGTGTCCGTCTCCAGGTTCATCACCTGGCCGGTGACGCTGCCCGTCTCGGTTTCGAACTCCACCAGCTCGCCGGCCATGACCTTGCTGAGGCCGTAGATGCGCGCGATGCCGTCGCCCACCTCGATGACCTGGCCGACCTCGCTCACCTCGAGCTGGCTGGAGAACTGCTCGATCTCGCGCTTGATGACGGATGTGATCTCGTCGGTCTTGATCTTCACTGGATACCTCGTGCTGGAATCAGGTCAGGAACTTCCCGAGCTCGCCGCCCACGTCGCTCTGGCCGCGCTCGGCGAGCGAGCGCGAGAGCCGGCGGAGGCGCGTGGCGATGGAGCCGTCGATCAACTGGTCACCCACGCGGAGCTTGATGCCCCCGATCATGTGGGGATCCGCGTAGCTGTGCAGCACCGGCTCCTTGCCGAAGGCGGCCTTGATCCGCTGCGAGACGCTGGAGGCGACCCGGGGGTCGAGGGCGCCGCCGTCCACGGTGAAGACATCCACTTCCACGCGGCCGAACCGCTCCTGCACCAGCAGGTCGTAGGCGTCGGCGATCTGGAGGAGGTGGCCGGCGCGGGCGTGCTCATTCACCACCAGCAGGAAGCGGACGGTCAGATCGCTCGCCCGGCCCTCGAAGATGCGCCGCAGGGCGGCGCCGCGCTGCTCGCCGTCCACGATCGGCGACGCGAGGAACTCCCGGAGCTTCGCGTCCGCGCGGATGAGCTCGGCGATCGCGTCGATCTCGTCGGCCACCTCGCCGATGCGCGCCTCGCCCCCCGCCTTCTCGGCGAGCTGGAAGAGGCTGCGGGCGTAGACCTTCGCGACTTCGTCGACCTGGGCGGGCATGGTGGAGCGTGGCTCTCGTTCGTGCGTGGTCGCGGCCGGCGGCGGATCCGCCCGGGCCTCAGTTCCGGCTCCCGGCGAGCTGCTGGAGGGATTCCTCCACCAGCTTCTGCTGGTCGCCGGGATTCGTCTTGATCTCGCGCTTCAGGATCTGCCCGGCGATCTGGGCCGCCAGCGAGACGGCGCGATCGTGGACCTCCATGATCGCCTGTCGCTTGGCGCCGTCGATCTCGGCGGCGGCCCGCGCCATGCGCTCCTGCGCCTCCTGCTCCATCTTCGTGCGCAGGACCTCGGCCTGGCGCTGCGCCTCCGAGCGAGCCTGGGCGATGAGCCTGGTGGCCTCCTCCCGCGCCTCGCCGAGCCGCTTCTCGAACTCCGCCTGCGCCGCCTTCGCCTGCTTGCGGGCATCCTCCGCGGCCTTGATCTCGCCGAGGATCTTCGCGTTGCGCTCGTCGAGGCCCTTGAGGATGACCGGCCAGACCTTCACGTAGAGGTAGCCGAAGGCGAGGACGAAGACGCCCAGCGCCGTGCCCGAGATCAGCCACTCGATGGCGACGAGGTTGGTGTCGGAGGCCAGGAGAAGCGTGGGGAGCATGCGGAGTCTCCGGGATCAGGCGAACGGCGCGATGCGGCGATGCGGGCGGGAGCGCCCGATCCGCGCCCGCGCGGCCGCGAGGGCCGGCGCGGGTGCGGAGGACGGCGCCCGTGGGGCGCCGCCGCCGCGATCACTTGTTGACGGCGAGCAGGCCGACCACCACGCCGAAGAGGGCGACGCCCTCGACGAGCGCGGCGGTGATGATCATGTTGAGGAAGATCTTGCCGGACGCCTCGGGCTGGCGGGCGATCGACTCGACGGCGCTGCCGCCGATGCGACCGACGCCCCAACCGGCGCCCATGACGGCGAGACCCGCGGCGAATCCGCCGCCGAGACCGGTGAGGCTGACCCCGCCCGCGGCGGCGGCCGTTTCCGCGGCGGACGCGGTGCCGGTGGCGGCGAGCATGGCGATGGCGGGAAGGACGAGCGTGCTGAGCTTCTTCATGACTGGTATGGCTCCTCTGGCCGTTGAAGGTTCATGGCCCCGCGAAGGGGCGAACATGGTAGTGGAAAGTCCGGCGGTTTCCTCGGCGGATCGCCGCGATTCAGTGGGCGGGGACGGCCTCCGCGGCGTGTCCGTGGCCGTGTTCCTCGTGGCCTTCGTGTCCGTGCTCCTCGTCGTGGTGGCTCATCGTGCTGATGAAGACCGCCGTGAGGAACATGAAGATGAAGGCCTGGAGGAGTGCCACGAAGACTTCCAGGAAGGTGATGAGCACCGCGAAGATGCCCGAGACGACGGTGATGGAGCCGATGCCCAGGGCGCCGACCCCGGCGTTCAGGGCCATCGCGCCGAACATGAGCAGCGTGGCCAGCAGCGTGTGGCCGCCGATCATGTTGGCGAAGAGTCGGATGGCCAGCGCCGCCGGCTTGATGAAGAGCCCCATGAACTCGACCACGAAGATGAGCGGCACGATCAGCCAGAGGGCCTTGGGGCCGACGAGCAGGTCACGCCCGCCGCAGAGGTGCTCCAGCCACCCCTTGAATCCGAGTTCCTTGAAGGCGTGGCGCTGGATGGCCACGAACGAGCAGAGCGCCAGCGCCGCCGTGACGGACATGCTGGCCGTGGCGGTGCCGCCGAAGAAGACCCAGTCGGCGCCTTCGTCCACGTGGACTCCCATCAGGTTCTTGATCATCACCTGGATGTCGACGAGCGGAATCAGCCCGAAGAAGTTGAGCACCAGGATGAAGAAGAACTCGGTCATCAGGAACGGCAGGTACCGGCGCGTCGTCTCCGGTCCGAGGACCGGCGTCAGCATCTCGTCGCGCAGGTAGACCACCATCGTCTCGACGAGCTGGGCGAGCCGCCCCTTGGTCACATAGCGCTCGTTCCCCTCGCTCTCGGGACCCGTGCGGATGCGCTTCGCGGCGGCCGAGAGCAGCCAGATGGTGAGGAGTCCGCCCGCGATCAGCATCACCATGCTGAGGCTGATGGGCGTGCCGTAGACGCGCTTGTCCACCACGTGGTGGAGCGGATCGAGCGATGCCAGGAGGAGCGGAGTCATGGGGAGTTCGAACGAGGACTGGATGGCCGGCGATCGGAAGCCTCGCCGGCCTCGAGCGCCCGCGCGACGCCCCTGGCCGACACCGCGACTTCCGCCGCGAGACACGCCAGGTAGGTGCCCGCCAGAGACAGGAGGAACGGGTCCATCCCGACGGGGGTCGCGGAGTATACAGCGAGCGCCACCAGCGGCGTGATGAGCAGGCGACCCACGGTTCCCGCCAGCCAGAGCGTGGCCCAAGTCCCGGCGGGACGCGTCTTCCACGGCATCAGGACGAGGATTCCGGCGAGCGCCACCGCCACCGAGACGGTGGATCCCAGCACGCTCGAACGGATGGGATCCGGGGCGGCGACCGCGGCGTCGACCGCTCCGGGTGCCGGTGCCGCCGGAGCGACGGCGATGCGGCCGGTGAGCCAGGCGGCGACGGCCGCGGCCACGATGCCCGCGCCGAGCACCGCCAGCACCATCGCTGCCGCAGGCAGGCGCATGCGCGGCTCGCGGGCCTCGCTCGCGCCGCCGGGTCCGCCCTCGCCGTGGGCCGGGCGGGGAGCGCTGCCATCGGTGCCTGGGGCCTCAGCGGCCATGGCGTCGCCTCCGATCGATCGCGTCGAGTTCGTTGGAGACCTTCAGTCCCTGGCGAATGAGCGTGTACATGCCCACCAGCACGCCCACCGCTCCGCCGATGATCAGTCCCGCGCTTCCGCCGCCCCGCAGCCAGTCGATGCCCCAGCCGATGCCGGCGCCGGCGGCCACCTCGCTGGTCACCTGGAACGCCACGCCCATCATGCGATAGCCGAGGCGCATCTCGGCCGCCTCGCCCCGTGCGGCGGAGTCCCGGGACGCCGAGTCCGGCCCGCGCGCCGCGAAGGGCGGCGGCGACGGCTCGTCGTTCCGGGCTCGATGGTCGGCCATGGATCGGAGCGTAGTCGGAATCACGGCGCCGCCCGGCTATCCTCCGGGGCCCATGGCCATCCGCGAGGACGAGATCGTCGACGTGACGCCGACCCGGCTCAACC
>CAZSVT010000152.1:0-6536 GCA_964610365.1 uncultured Isosphaeraceae bacterium | reverse complement strand
GCGGCGCCGGTCGGGACCACGGTGCGCGTGCGGACCCTCTTCTTCAACGTCCCCGCGCGGCGCCGGTTCCTGCGGAGCGAACCCGCGGAAGCGGGGCGGATCACGGAGCTGGTGGAGACCATCGCCGCGGCCCATCCCGGCATCCGCTTCCGCCTCGACTCCGGCAGCCGGCGCGTGCTCGACCTGGAGTCGACGACCGATCCGCGCCGGCGCGTCGAAGCGCTGCTCGGACCCGAGATCGCCCCGGATCTCCTGGCGGTCTCGCAGGAAGCCGGTCTCGAGGGCGCCGGTCGGCTGGCCGTCTGGGGCGTGGTGGCCCGGCCCAGCGCCTCCCGCGCGTCGGGCCGTCATCAGCGCCTCTATGTGAACGGCCGGCCCATCACCGATCGATCGCTTCTCCACGCGGTGAAGGAGGCGTTCCGCGGGGTGATCGATCCGCAGCGCCACCCGGTGGCGGTGCTCCAGCTGGAGATCGATCCCGCGGAAGTGGATGTGAACGTCCACCCCGCCAAGAGCGAGGTGCGCTTCCGCCAGCCGGCGGCGGTGCATTCCTTCCTCCTGCGGGCGATTCGCGGCGCCCTCCGCGCGGCGGACCTGGTGCCGTCCTTCGAGTTGACCGCGACGCCGATGCCGTCCGCCGCCTCCGGCGCGCCGCCGGACACCACCCGCGCCGCGATGGCGTCGACCTCGTCCACCCGGCGCTCCGCGGCCCCCGCCGCCGGCCATGCGGGCCCGCGCGGATTCGACGTCGAGTCGCTCCGCCGCGAGCTCGAGGCGCCGGCGCGGGAGGAGCCGGCGGCGCTTCCCACGCTCCTTCGCGCCCGGGGCGTCCTCCAGGTGCACCAGGCCTACCTCGTCCTCGAGGATCCGCAGGGGATCGCGATCATCGACCAGCACGCCCTCCACGAGCGCGTGCTCTTCGAGGAGCTCTCGGCGCGACTCGCCGGAGGCAGCCTGGAACGGCAGCTCCTCCTCACGCCGATCATGCTCGAGGTGGGGGCGCTCGCGGCCGAGAGGATCGAGACGCTGGGACCGCTGCTCGAGCGCCTCGGGTTCGACGCGACGCCCGCGGGTCCGCGCACCGTGGCGGTGCACGCGGTGCCGAGTTTCCTCGCCGCGCGCCGGGTCGACGCCGGGAAGTTCCTGGCCGAGCTCCTGGAATCCGAAGTGCTGCGCGGCGGCGCCGACGAGCGGGAGGCGGCCATCCATCGCGTGGTGGACATGATGGCCTGCAAGGCGGCCGTGAAGGCGGGCGAGCGACTGACGGATGAGGAGATCACGCGTCTCCTCGCGGCGCGCGAGCGCATCGAGCGATCGACGAACTGCCCGCATGGTCGGCCCACGACCCTGCGCATCCCGCTGAAGGACCTCGAGCGGCACTTCGGCCGGTAGCGTCCATCGTCGGCGCGGGCGCGAGCGGCGCTCAGCGCGGGTCGTAGGCGGCGTCGTCCTGGGAGAGGAAGCCGTTGCGCGGGAAGGCCATCACCTGCTGGAGGAGCCATGGCTGCGCGAGCGGTCCATCGAACGGCGACGCGTAGGCGGAGACATGGCCGTCCAGGTGCACCGCGAGCGATCCGCGCGAGCGCTGGAACTGCTGGCCGCCGGCGTAGATCGTGCCGAGGTTGAACTCCACCGTGTTGAGCGGCGCCCGCATGTAGCGGTTCGCGCCGCCCTTCCAGCCCCCTTCGCCGAAGAAGGCGCATCGCTCGGGCCTCCGCACCTGGCCGGGTCGGACGCCGAGCCGCGCGTTCCGCCATCCGTCGAGCATGGTGCCGTCCGGCGCGGGCCCCGGCAGGAACCCCTCGGTGCCGAGATGGGAGGTGTTGTAGTTGTAGCCGCAGAACGGCTCGGCATCGCTCGACGGTTCGGGCACCTCGGGCGACTGGAGCACGCGCGCGTCGCCGACGAATTCCCAGATCGCGCCGGGCGACCAGGCGCCGCCGAGGCGCCGGTAGTCCCAGCCGCGCTCGTCCAGCGATCCGTCGCGCATGAAGAAGAGGATCGCCGGCGGCAGCCACTCGCGGGCGCCGTTGGCGTAGCCGAGCGCGCCGACCGCCAGCTGTCTCAGGTGCGACTGCACCTCGTTCCCGCGGGCCCGGGCGCGGAGCGACGCCAGCGCCGGGAGCAGGACCGCCATGAGGATCGCCACGATCCCCATCGAGACGAGCGCTTCGATGATCGTGAGCCCGCGACGCATCGCTCAGCTCCAGGCGCCGAGAAGATCGCCGAGGTCGCCGCCGTCGACGAGTCCGCTGCCGTCGATGTCCGCGCTGACGCCGTTCCCCAGGTCGCCATCGGTGCCCCAGGCGCCGAGCAGCGTGCCGAGGTCGTCGCCGTCCACGCGCCCGTCGAGGTTGAAGTCGGCGGGCGGCGCCGGCGGGGCCACGGGCGCGACTCGCGCCAGGCCGTCGATCTCCACGATCACGCCCGCATCGGCGGGCACGCGGATGCGCACGAATCGAACGCTGCCGAGGCCGGTCCAGGCCATGTCGATGCCGGTGCCGCCGCCGGAGCTGCCGTAGATCGACCGGAGCGTCTCCCAGTCGGTGCCGAGCTCGATCGAAGCCGCGGCGAGAGGATCGACGGGACGGGTGAAATCGCTGGGAACGGTGCCGGGCGCGAGGTCGTACGGGCCGGAGTCGAGGTAGCCCATCGTGGGCATCCCGCCGTCGGCGGGGATCCCGGGGACCTCGTGCCAGGTGATGCCGTCGGCGCTGAGATCGACCACGCCGCCCTCCTCGAAAAGCGGACCGCAGACGCCCTGCGGCGCGTCGAGATCCATGTAGAAGCTGTTGCCGAAGAGGAGGAGGTCCAGGCCGTAGGGATGATCCGGGTCGTCGGGGACGGGATTCGCGAACATCAGGATGAGCCAGCCACCCGGTCCGATCGACACGAGTTCGCCCGGCATGAAGGCCGGATGGAACGGAGTCACCACGCCCGGGTCGATGCCGGCGCCGGTGAAGCGTGCGGGCGCTCCGAGCGCGGCGTTGGCGTTCTGGAAGGAGAGCGGGACGCCGGCGCCCGGCGAATAGCTCAGCCACGCCACGGCGTAGGTGTCGTCGGCGCCGACCGGGCCGGCGAAGACGAGGGTCGTCGCCGCGGCCAGCGCATGGAGCGCAGCGGCGGCGTGGTGGGCTCCAGTCGCGGGACGCATCGATCCTCTCCAGCGCGAACGATCGTGCCGTGAGCCCTTCATCGCGAGGGCGCGGCCGAAGGTCGATGCAGGTCTTCCGGCTCGGGGTCGAGCCTCGCCGGCCTTCCCGACCATCCGCGTTGCACGGAGATCAGTGGCATGATCGGCGAGACGCGCACCTTCAGGTGGGCCGTGGCCCGACCGTCCTGGTGCACCCTTCACGGCGGCGCGTCCGCGGCGGAGTTTCACCGCCTTCCCTCGCCGGACGGTCGTCGATCGGCCGTCCGACGGCCCCTGGAAACGACTCCGAGGGGCACATCGACGGCGGGAGCGTACCGAAAGGGCCCGTCGCCGAGGTGCGGGATTGCTCCGAGTTCCTCCGATCGGCGCCGGTGGCGCGATGGCGTTCGTTGACAAGGCCGCGCGGCAACCGATAGATTCGCCCCTCTTCCGAGGCGTCGACCCACGGGTCGGGAGGCGTGCCGAGGCGCACGCGCCCGGGCCCGCTCGCCGCCTCGGCTGGTTCGAGGAGCCACCTGTTGAGCAAGATCCACACGCGCGCGTCGATCGCCCTGGTGACCGTCGCCCTCTCGGCCTCCGCGCTCGGGCAGGCGCCCGCCGCTCCCGCGCCCGTCGGAGACGGCGCCCCGCCCGCGACGACCACCGACGCCGCGCCGACGCCGGGAGGCGCCGATGCTTCGCGACCCCAGGTGGCGCAGCAGGTGGACCAGTTCCTGCACTACATCATGATCGCCCGGCCCGACCTGGCGCGCACCGCCGGCGAGGCGCTGATGGCCGACTCGGTGACGCCGTCGCAGCTGGCGCAGGTGGTGGACGGCATGAACCTGGGCGATCGCCTGACGCGCGCCCTCAACCGCGGGCGGTCGATGGGCGACGGCGTGGGTGATCTCGTCGGCCGCTTCGATGTGAAGCTGGAGACGGGCCGGCGCGAGCTGGCGCGCGAGACGGCGCGGATGAAGGAAGCCGTGGCGTGGCTCGGCGGGACCATCCGGCAGCAGGGGCTGGGACGCGCTCGGCTGGAAGCGGCGGGGGAGTACGCGGTGCCGCTGCTCCTCGGGCAGATCGTGGAGAGCCGGGATGCCAAGGCGGAGCTGACCTCGTCGGAGGTGCTCGTGGAGATCCGGCGGCTCTCGGTGCTGCCGCTGGTGGCGGCCCTGCCGGACATCGATCCCACGGCCCAGCGCAAGGTGAGCGAGATCCTCGCCCAGATCGGCTGGCCCACCGCGGTGCCGTTCCTCCAGGAACTCGCGGAGCGATCGCCCGCTCCGAACGATGTCCGCGAGGTGGCGTACCGCAGCATCGCCCGACTGGGTGGAGCGCGCGGTGAACTCTCCGAGTCGTTCACCAACCTGGCGCGCGACTTCTTCCTGCGCAAGCTCCCGCTCATTCCCTACCCGAACGAGGCGACGAACAACATCTGGCGCTGGGACGACTACGGCGGACTCACGCCCACGCCGGTGCCCACCGAGATCTTCTGCGACGTGATGGCCATGCGGCTCGCCGAGCGGGCGCTGCGGGCCGATCCCACGAACATGAACGCCCTCGCCGTCTTCGTGGCGGCGAACCTCCGTCGGCAGAACGATCTGCCGGAAGGACGCACCGATCCGGTCTACGGCGATCTCCGCGCCTCGCCCCAGTTCTTCGCCACCATCGTCGGTCCGACGGTGGGACAGCAGGTGCTGGCGCTGGCCCTGGATACCGGCGACACCACGCTCGTCCGCGATGCGATCGCCGCGCTGGGCGAGACGGGCGGCGCGGGCATCGTCTCGGGCATCCCGGGACGCACGCCGATCATCGAGTGCCTCAGCTATCCCGATCGGCGCGTGCGCTACGACGCGGCGATCCTGCTCGGCCGGGCCCTGCCCACGGGGCACTTCCCGCAGGACACGGCGGTGGTGCCGCTGCTGGCCTCGGCGGTGCGCTCGGCCGGAGTGATGTACGCGGCGGTGGTGGCCCCCGACCAGGAGGACCAGCGCCAGATCGCCTCGTCGCTCACGGAGAAGGGTTTCACGGTGCTCGGCTCGGCCCCGACCTGGAACGATCTCGTGGCGAGCGCGCTCGTCGGCGGGATGGTCGACCTGGTGGCCGCGCGAGGTCGGAGCGATCAGCTCGAGGCGACGCTCAGCGGCGTGCGCGGGACGAGCACCTCGTCGGCCACGCCGGTCCTGATGGTGGTGGCGTCGGAGGATCGTCCGGCGGTGGAGGGGAAGTTCTCCCTCGATCGGCGCGTCGGCTTCTGGACGGCGGGTGCGCCGGCCGAGACCTTCGCGAACACGGTGGATGACCTCCTCAAGCGCACCGTGGGCGGCGCCATGGACGAGGGCGAAGCGGTGGCCTACGCCATGCGATCGCTGGAGACGCTCGGGGAGATCGGCATCTCCGGGAGCCAAGTCTACCGGATCGAGGACGCGGAGAAGCCGCTGAGCGAGGCGATCGCGTCGCGTTCGGGCGCCGTGCGCGAGTCCGTGGCCCGCGTGATGGCCCTCATTCCCACGCCTTCGGCGCAGATCCGGCTCATCGACGTGGCGCTCGGCGCCGCCGACGACGAGCAGATCGCGCTCCTGGGCGCGGTGGCGGCCAGCGGTCGACGCAACGGCAACCACGCCGAGCCGCGACAGGTGGCGGCGCTCAAGACGCTCGTCAGGAAGAGCAGCGGCCCGCTCGCCGATGCGGCGGCCGTGGCATACGGAGCGCTGGGCCTGCCCGTGGAGGACGCCGTGGAGCTGCTCACGAAGTGAGCGGCGCCTCGCGCGATCCTGCTCCGGGCGTCGGAGCCCCCGTGCTATGCTTCGTCCCTCCGGTCGAGCGATCGATCGGGTCGCCACCCTAGCTCAGCGGTAGAGCAGTGCTTTCGTAAAGCACAGGTCGCCGGTTCGAATCCGGTGGGTGGCTTGCTGCGCTCGCGTGCGGGACGCGGCCGAGCGGTGTGCGCACCCCGGTCCGCGGGGAACCGCGTGCCGCACGCTCGCTTCGCAATCCCCCCGTGCGGCCGAGCCGCGTGACCGGGGCCCGAGCGGGGACGGCGGCGCTGCGGCTCGACCGCACGGCGTCCCGGCCTCGCGTGCGTCGCTCGCGAGCGATGGCGGCGGCGATCCGCGCCTGGAGCGTGAGGGATCGCTCGCGTCGCCGCCCGCATCGGCCGGTCCGCGCCGGATTCGGATCCTCGCGTCGCGGCGGCGCCGCTCCGCTCGGATGGCGAATCCGGTGTGCGGTCGCACGGCGTCCCGGCCTCGCGTGCGTCGCTTGCGAGCGATGGCGGCGGCGATCGGCGCCCGGAGCGTGAGGGATCGCTCGCGTCGCCGCCCGCATCGGCCGGTCCGCGCCGGCTTCGGATCCTCGCGTCGCGGCGGCGCCGCTCCGCTCGGATGGCGAATCCGGTGTG
>CAZSVT010000151.1:0-6578 GCA_964610365.1 uncultured Isosphaeraceae bacterium | reverse complement strand
TCAACGAACTGAACACGCCCGACACGAAGATCCTCACCGCCGAGGATCCCGTCGAGTACGACATCGACGGCCTGATCCAATGCCAGGTGAACCTGGAGCAGGAGCTGACCTTCGCGCGGCTCCTGCGCAGCTTCCTCCGCCAGGATCCGGACATCATCCTGGTCGGCGAGATCCGCGATCTCGAGACCGCCCAGATCGCCATCCAGGCGTCGCTCACCGGCCACCTGGTCTTCAGCACGCTCCACACCAACGATGCGCCGAGCAGCATCCTGCGACTGGTCGATCTCGGCGTGGAGAGCTTCCTCCTCACGGCCACGCTCGAGGCCATCGTCGCCCAGCGGCTGGTGCGGCGCATCTGCGCCAAGTGCAAGGAGGAGTACGTGCCCACCGAGGAACAGCTCATGGAGCTCCAGCTCCGGCCGGCGGAGGTGACGGGGCGGACCTTCTTCCGCGGCCGCGGCTGCGAGAACTGCAATCGATCAGGCTATCGCGGGCGGATGGCCATCTTCGAGATCATGCAGCTCGACGACGAGATCCGCGAAATGATCATGGCCCAGGCCTCCACCACGGCGCTCCGCGCCGAGTGCCGCAAGCGCGGCATGCGCACGCTGCGCGAGAACGGCCTCATGGGCATCTACGACGGGAAGACCACGATCGACGAGGTCGTGCGGGAGACGATCATCGAGGAGTGATCGCCGCGGGCCCCGGACGCCCGCGGTGCGACGACGGAGACCACCCATGCCTACCTTCGCCTACGAGGCGCTCAACCCGGCCGGCAAGAATCAGAAGGGCACCATCGAGGCCCCCAGCAGCGAGGACGCGATCAAGCAGATCAAGTCCCAGGGGCTCTTCCCCACCAGCGTCCGCGAGCAGAAGATCCGCGGCGCGAACCAGGAGGAGAAGGCCGGCGGCGCGGCCGGGGCCAAGAAGAAGAAGAAGGGGGGCGGCCTCAACCTCACGCTCCCCTCGTTCGGCCGGATCCCGCTCAAGCGCATGACGCTCTTCACCCGGCAGCTGAGCACGCTGCAGGACGCGGGTCTGCCGTTGCTCCGTTCCCTCCAGATCCTGGAGCAGCAGCAGAAGCCGGGCAAGCTGAAGTCCATCCTGGGCGGCGTCTGCGAGGACGTGGAAGCGGGCAGCGCACTCTCCGATGCCCTGGCGAAGCATCCCAAGGCCTTCGACCGCCTCTACTGCAAGATGGTGGCCGCGGGCGAGGTGGGCGGCGTGCTGGACGTGATCCTCCAGCGCCTGGCGGACTTCATGGAGAAGGGGCAGCGCCTCCGACGCCGCATCAAGGGCGCCATGATCTACCCCACGGTGGTCATCACCATCGCGGTCGCGATCGTGACCGGCATCATGTACTACGTCATCCCGAAGTTCCAGTCGATCTTCGAGGACTTCGGCGTGGAGCTGCCCAAGCTCACGCGCAATCTCATCGCCATGAGCCAGTGGGTGGCCGGCACCTTCACCCCGAATCAGACGGTGCCCGGCGCGGTCTGGGTCGTCACCAGTCCCATCATCATCTTCGTCTTCTTCAAGCTGCTCAGGAAGACCAACTTCGGAAGGGCCGCCACGGACATCGTGCGCACCAAGCTGCCGGTGGTCGGGCCGCTGGTCAAGAAATCGTCCATCGCGCGCTTCACGCGCACGCTGGGCACGCTCGTGGCCGCCGGCGTTCCCATCCTCGAGGCGATCACCATCACCCGCGACACCTCGGGCAACTACGTCTTCGAGAAGGCGCTCACCAAGGTGCACGACTCGATCCGCGAGGGCGAGACCTTCGCCGCGCCGCTGCGCGAGAGCAAGGTCTGCGACGCGATCGTGGTGAACATGATCGACGTCGGCGAGGAGACGGGCGATCTCGACGTGATGCTGATGAAGATCGCCGACAACTACGACGAGGAGGTGGACGTGGCGGTCAGCAGCCTCCTGAGCCTCCTGGAGCCCTTCATGGTCGTGGTGCTCGGCGGCATCGTCGGCACCATCGTGCTGGCGCTCTTCCTTCCGCTCGTGTCGATGATCGAAGGCGTGGCCGGCGCCAACAAGAAGGGCGGTGGCGGTTGAGGCGTCGCGCCTTCACGCTCGTCGAGCTCCTGGTGACGATCGGGATCGTCCTGCTGCTGCTCAGCACGATCCTGGCGGCGCTCTCCTTCGCCAGCCGGCGGGCGCAGCGGGCGAACACGGAGTTCCTGCTCACCTCGATCCGCGCGGGCCTGGAGCGATTCAAGACCGATCACGGCTACTACCCGCCGTCGCTGGGCGTGCCGTCGCAGCTCACCGGCGCCGGCGTCGGCGCCACGCTGGGCTGGCCGTCCACGCCGGTCTCCACCAATCTCGCGAACATCGGCGCGGCCCGCGACCTGCTCGTTCCGCCGTCGAACACCACCGGCAGCGGCACCACCAAGGCGGCGCTCTGGGCCGACAACGCCAAGCGCACGGGCCTGCAGCGCTGGCACTCCGTGACCTCCCTCCCGGAGTACCTCCTCGGCTACGGCGATCGCTCCGCCGACGGCTACGGCACGGTGATGGACGGCTCCACCGTCACGCCCGGCTCGCGCGAGTTCCCGCGGCTGGGCATCCGCTCCCCCGGTCGCGACGGCGTCTGGGGTGCGGCCTTCACCGGAGTCACCGCCTCCGAGATCGCCGCCGCCGGCCTCGCCGGTTCCTACACCGGTGCCACGCTCAACAGCAATCCGAACGTGCTGGCCGGCCTCTACGCCAACCGCGTGCTCGCGGTGCCGCCGCGCATCGTCCAGGGCGGACCGATCAACAACGAGCTCGGCAACAACAACGCCGCGTGCCTTCCCCGGGCCCAGATCAACCTCGAGGGGCGCGTCTTCGGTCCCTACATGGACATCCGCGATGCCAGCGTCATCGGCGGGATCAACGGCTGGGACGTGGTGAATGATCCGCAGGGCAACGGCTCCTGGTACGAGCCCCGGATCGTCCGTGCCGGCGAAGTCAACGACTTCGATTCGCTGCCCAAGGTCTTCCTCGACTTCTGGGGGAAGCCCATCCGCTACTACCGCCGCGGCTACCAGCAGCTCGACCCGGGCATCGAGGACGACCGCACCAACGGCATGCAGTTCGACCTCGGCGACTTCTTCGCCCTGCGACCCAGGAGCCTGCCCACGCGCGGCGCGGCCGACGGCGTGGCCGACTTCAACGGCGACACCACCACCACGCGGTCCCTCCAGGGCGCCGAGTTCGCGCTTCTCTCCGTCGGGCCCGACCGGCAGTGGAATCCGCTCTACCGCAACGACGCCGATCACACCAACGAGGACAACATCGTGGAGACCTCGCCATGATCCGTCGCGGATTCGAGGCTCGAATCACCGTCGATGGCGCCGCCCGGCGCCCGCTCCGGGCCTTCACGCTGCTGGAGCTGCTGATCACCATCGGGATCATCGCGGTGCTCGCCGGCATCGTGCTCGCCGTGGGCAGCGCGGTGCTGCGAGGCGCCGAGTCCCGCCAGGTGGAGGCCATCTTCCGCTCGCTCGACGAGGCCGTCGGCGAGTACGAGCGCGCCCGCGGCCAGAAGATCACCTACCGGCGCCTCAACGGCGATCCGGATGGCAACTACGACTGCGTGGAGCTGAACATCACGCAGCCGTACCTCATCGTGCAGCTGCTGAACGGGCGCAACTGGGCCGCCAGCGACTTCCGCCCGCTGCTCGTCTCGAACGAGCGATCGCTGGAGATCCTGAAGCGCATCGATCCCGACCTGCTGCGCCGCGACACCACCACCGTTCCGCCCACCGGCACCGCCGCCAACGCGACGCCGGCGCCTCGCCTGGAACTCGTCGATCCCTGGGGCACGCGCATCGGCGTGATCTTTCCCGGCCGACCGAAGAACCCGGGCGAGACCGGCGACGCCGACGGGACCGTGCGCACCGGCGACGAAAACATGATGGGCGCCTGCCGCGACGGTCGCATCTGCTTCGTGAGCGCGGGACCCGACCAGGACTTCTCCACGCGCGAGGACAACATCAGCAGCTACGAGCTCATCTTCCCGCTGCCGCCACTCCAATGAGGCCCGCCATGTCCATCCATCGCCACGGTCGCCTCGGCGCTCCGGCCGCGCGGAGGCGGTCCGCCTTCACGCTCATCGAGCTGCTCGTGGTGATCGGCATCATCGCCACGCTGGCCGTGCTCACGGCGATGAGCGTGCAGCGCCTCTCGCGCGAGAGCCGCGTGGCCATCGGCGTGAACCAGGTGATCGCCGCCCTCGGCGAAGCGCGGGCCAAGGCCATCCGCGAAGGGCGTCCCATGATGGTGACCTTCCTGGTGCGCACCGATCCGGCGGCACCGGCCCGAGGCCAGGTGACGGACGTGGTGCTCGCCCGCTGGACCGGGCAGATCATCAAGGTCACCTCCGATCCGAACGATCCGAGCAGCGAGATCTGGAACGAGCCCTTCGAACTGCACCCGGAGTCCCCGCGCCGAACGCTCCCGCCCGGGATCAAGGTGGCGGGGCCGCGCAGCGACTACAACCCGCCGGGCAGCAGCGATCAGGACTTCATCTGGATCACCCAGCCGGAACTCTCGAACAACGAATTCGGCCGCTCCATCGGCGTCCTCTTCGGTCCCGACGGCACGGTGATCACGCGGCTCCCCAACGGCATCGGCGTGGCCCAGTACGAGACGGCCTACCTCGATCGCGACGGCGTGCTGAACGCCAGCGGCTGGCCGGTGCAGAACATCGGCACCTCCACCGGCGGCGCCCGCTACTTCGAATACAACGAAGAGGTCGACGAGTCGAGCATCAACTATGTCCGCGCCCTGGCGGTCTTCGATGACGCCGCGGCGCGCGAGGCGTTCGCCACCGCCAACTGGTCGGGCGCCTCCGGCGGCACTCCCAACGGGCTGCCCGCGAACTGCTCCAGCGAACCGGCGGGGGAGCGGCGCATGCGCTGCGAGCAGAGCCAGTTCATCAACCAGTTCGCCGAACGGATCAACTTCAACCGCTTCACGGGCGTGGCGGAGGTGGTCAAGCGATGACGCATGAGCCGTGCCATTCGATCCGCTCCGCCCGCCGGTCGCCCCCGCGCGCCCGTCGCGCCGTCCGTCGAGGCTTCACGCTGGTGGAGCTCATCATCGCCATCCTCGTGCTGGGGATGGGGCTGGTCATGATCGCGGCGGTCTTCCCGGCGGGCATCGCCCAGCAGCAGTTCTCCAACGACGACATCCTCGGCCGCGTGGTGGCGGATCACGCCCTCTCGGTGATCCGAAGCAAGGTGAAGCCCGAGGACTTCGGCACCTACGAGCAGTTCTGGTTGCTCGACGGTCGATCGACCGGAAGCAGCGGCGCCGTGGAGCTGCCCTTCCGCCTCGCGTCTGGAACCCCCGCGCGCGGCGCCACCGGCGACTGGTCGTGGAAGCGGCCGGGCTTCGTCTTCGACGACCCCGCCACTCCGTTCGACGACGGCAAGATCGACATCTTCGGCTGGGAGTCCACGCGCGGCGCGCTGGGCGTGCAGCCGCAGTTGCCGCTGGCGTCGGGCCAGGCGCTGCTGCCCGTCGACGGATCGCTCAATCGATCCAACGAGTTCCCCAACGGCCGCGATCCCTCCGCCGGTGATCCCCATGCGCTCACCGTGCCCGCTGCGTTCAACGCCGCGGATCGGCATCGCCTCCTGGGCATTCCCTACAACCGCGAGAAGTACGACTCCGACCTCAACGCCGCGACCGCGGAGGTGGAGGTCTTCGCCTACGACGCCAACGGCGTGCCGCAGTTCCGCGCCAAGGAGCCGGCGAAGTTCATCCTCCAGTCGGAGCGCACCTGGCCGCAGGGATCGCAGCGCCCGGGCCCCGGCCAGTACTACTGGGACTGCATGTTCCGCCGCTTCGGCGGCAAGATGTACGTGGCGATCTTCGTCTACCGGGTGGCGCCGCCCGGCGGCGAGCCGCGCAACTACTCGGTGGCCCGGGCGCCCACCGGTCTCATCGGACAGCCGCAGGGGAACGCCAACCTTCCGCCGATTCCGGTGACGCTCCGCCTCGACAACGCCAACAACCAGGGCGGCGCGAAGGCCGTGTGGGCGACGGGCACGGACCTGGCGCCGGGAACGGCCGCCGCCAGCGCCTTCAACGCCGGCGCCCAGTTCGACGCCTGGCAGCTCCCCGGCGCCTGGATCCTGGACAAGTTCAACACCGTGCACCGCGTGGTGAACGGGCGCCGGCAGTCCACCAACGGCCCGGTGCGGTTCGCCCGGCCGATTCCCGCCGTGCCCACGGTTCCGGCCATCGCCGGCCTCGCGGCGGGTCCGGCGGCGAACAACCAGCCGGCCACCACCATCGACCAGGTCTGGTTCCTTCCGGCGCGCGACGCGGCCGGCAACCTGCTCGTTCCCGTCTTCTGCACGGTGCAGGAGCTCTGATCCATGACTCCCCCACGAAGTCCAACGCGCGCATTCACGGTCGTCGAACTGCTGGTGGCGGTGGCGGTGCTGGTGGTGGTGATCCTCGCCACCGCGCGGATCTTCGCCACGGCCGGAACCGTGGCCAGCATGGGCGAGGCGAATTCCAACCTCCAGCAGACGGCGGCGGCCATCGAGCGCGTCATCCGACAGGATGTG
>CAZSVT010000150.1:0-6624 GCA_964610365.1 uncultured Isosphaeraceae bacterium | reverse complement strand
AGCAGTGGCTCATCGACCGGGCGCAGCTCCTCACACTCACGGCGCCGGAGATGACGGTGCTGGTGGGCGGCCTGCGCGTGCTCGGCGCCAACGCCAACGGCGTGTCGCATGGCGTCTTCACCTCCGAACCGGAGTCGCTCACCAACGACTTCTTCGTCAACCTGCTCGACATGCGGACGGAATGGACGCCGATCTCCGATTCGAACGATCTCTTCGAGGGGCGCGATCGGAAGAAGGGCAAGGTCCGTTGGACCGCCACGCGCGTCGATCTCGTCTTCGGCTCCAACTCGCAGTTGCGGGCCCTGGCCGAGGTCCATGCCAGCGAGGACGGGAGGGAGCAGTTCGTCCACGACTTCGTGGCCGCGTGGACCAAGGTGATGAACCTGGACCGATTCGACCTGGCCTGACGCCGCGTCGCCGGCGTGGAGCGCCTCGGCGCATCCGGACGACGGGCGCGCGCGGGGCGCCGGGGCGACCAGGCGCCGACGAACGATCCGGCACGATGGCCGATTGGAGGCCGACCTGATGCGCACGCCATGGCTCCTCCTCGCCGCCCTCGCCGTGGGCGGGTGCGATGCGAGGGACGCGTCGCCGCCGCCCGCACGGGAGCTCGTGGTGTTCGCGGCGGCCAGCCTGCGCGAGGTGATGACGGAGATCGCCGCCGAGTGGACGAGACGCGGAGGTCGGCCCGTCCGACTCCAGTTCGACGCGTCGTCCACGCTTGCCCGCCAGATCCGCGAGGGCGCCCGGGCCGACGCCTTCGTCTCGGCGGCGCCCGAGTGGATGAGCGAAGTGCGGCCGATCCAACGACACGAGTGGCTCGGGAACCGACTCGTGCTGGTGGTGCCGCGGGACGCGCCGGATGCGGATCTTCGGGCGCTGGAGAGCCTGGCGCTGGCCGCGGAGCAGGTCCCGGCCGGCACGTATGCTCGCGCCGCGCTTGCGCACCTGGGAGTTCCCCTGCCCGCCCGCACGATCTACGGCTCGAGTGTCCGCGATGTCCTCGCCAAGGTCTCACGGGGCGGCGCTGCGGCCGGAATCGTCTACGCCACCGATGCCGCCGTCGATCCGGAGGTTCGCATCGCCTTCACCTTCCCCGCCGCGAGTCACCCGAGGATCCTCTACAGCGCGGGACTCCTGACGCCGGAGGGAGAGGGATTCTTCGACGCCCTGCAGGAGCCGTGGGCACTGGACATCGCGCACCGGCGCGGCTTCTCCGGAGTCGAGTGAGATGGAGAGCGTCTGGCTGTCGCTTCAGGTGGGCGCGGCGGGGACGCTGCTGAGCCTGCCCCCGGCGCTCGCCGTGGCGTGGTACCTGGAGCGCTCGCGCCTGCCGGGCCGCAACATCGTCCAGACGCTCGTCTGGCTTCCGCTCGTGCTGCCGCCCGTCGTCATCGGGTACCTCCTGCTCACGCTCTTCTCGCCGCGCGGATCGGTGGGCCGGGCGCTCCAGGGGCTCGGAATGCCGGTGGCCTTCCACTGGCTCGGCGCCGTGGTGGCCGCGGCGGTAGTGGGCTTCCCGCTCCTCGTGATGATGACCGCCCTGGCGATGAAGGCCGTCGACCCGCGCTTCGAAGTCATGTCGCGCTCCCTGGGCCGGTCTCCCTGGCAGACCTTCTGGCGCGTGACCCTGCCGCTCTGCTGGCCCGGGATCCTCGTGGGCGCCGCGATCTCGTTCGCGCGGGGACTGGGCGAATTCGGGGCGACGATCGTGCTCGCGGGCCGCATCCCCGGCGAGACGGAGACCATTCCGCTGCGCATCTACGCGGAGCTCGAAGCGCCCGGCGGGGAGCAGAAGATCGCCGGCCTGGTCATGGCGTCGCTGGCCATCTGCCTGGTGGTGGTCGTTTCGGCGCGGGCCCTCGACCTCTGGTTCCGTCGGCGGCTGGAGCTGGAGCGATGAATCTCGAGGTGGACGCGGATGTGCGGCGCCCCAACGGATTCCACCTGCGGGTCCGGATCTGCTGCGAGACGCCCTCGCTGGGATTGGTGGGGCCCAGCGGCAGCGGCAAGTCCACGCTCCTGGACGCGATCGCGGGCATCGAGCCCGGTGCCCGGGTGGTGCTGGACGGACGGGATCTCTCACGGGTCCCGCTGCATCGGCGCGGTGTGGGATACCTCGCCCAGGATGCCCTACTCTTCCCCCACCTCAGCGTGCGGCGCAACCTGTCGTACAGCCCTGACGCGAACTCGATCGAGGAGGTGGCCAGCGCCGTGGGCATCTCCCACCTGCTCGACCGAATGCCGCGCCACCTCTCGGGAGGCGAGCGCCGCCGCGCCGCGCTGGCGCGCGCCATCGTCGGCCGGCCGCGCCTCCTCCTCCTCGACGAGCCGTTCGCGGGCCTGGACGAGGCGCGCTCCCGCGAGGCGGTGCAGCTCGTCCGCCGGGTGATGCTCGACTACCGGATTCCGCTCATCGTTGTCAGTCACCGCGCGGAAGAGGTGCTCGGCGTCGCCGATCATGCGATCCGGCTCGAGGAGGGACGCGTTCGGGACTCCGGTCCCAGCGCCGCGCTGCTGCGCGCGGCCCCCGCCGCCGATGGTCGAGGCGTCGATCGCTCGTCGGATCCCGGGGCGCCGTCATGATCGTCCGGGCCGAAGTCGCCATCAACGGAACGCGGGCCCGGGCCTGGGCCGTCATCACCGACATCGAGCACTCGGCGGAGACGATCGGCGGCATCACCGGGATCGAGATCGTCGAGCGGCCGACGCACGGACTCGTGGGTCTGCGGTGGCGCGAGACGCGGCTCCTCTTCGGAAGCCCGGCGACCGTGGAGAAACGGATCACGGATGCGGTGGAGAACGAGTCCTTCCGCACCAGGGCGGAGAGCGATGGCTTCGTCTTCGAGTGCACCCGGACCATCCGAGAGAGTCCCGGAGGGCTGACGCTCTCCGAGTCGCACGAGACGAAGCCGCAGGGCGTGGTGGCGCACCTCAAGGCGATTCCCATGGTGCTCTTCTTCAGGGGCGTGATCAGGAGGGCCATCGAGCAGGACCTCCGGGATCTCAAGTCGGCGGTGGAGCGGCCGTGATCCTCTTCGAGTCAAACCCAGGAATCCCATGAAACGAGTCACCGGCATCGGCGGCATCTTCTTCAAGGCCAAGGACGCGCCCGCGCTGCGGGCCTGGTATCAGCGCCACCTGGGCATCGATGTCCAGGAGTGGGGCGGAGCGCCGTTCACCTGGACGGACGGTCGCGGGCAGCCCGTCGGCGGCACCACCATCTGGTGCATTGCGCCGTCGGACAGCGACCAGTTCGCGCCCGGCACCGCCGCCTTCATGATCAACTACCGGGTGGAGGATCTCCGTGCGCTGGTGACGCTTCTGCGAGAGGAGGGCTGCCGGGTGCTGGAGAAGATCGAGGAGTCCGAGTTCGGGAGCTTCGCATGGGTCATCGATCCGGAAGGCAACAAGGTGGAGCTCTGGCAGCCGCCCGCGGGCCAGTGAGCGGGCGGGTCGGCGCCGCGCCCGGATCGACGCCGCACTTCCTGCTCACGGCGCTGCTCATGGCCGCCTGGCTCGGCGCCTGCGCCAGTTCCACCGATCGATCCGCCGCGGTCTCGCGTCCCCGTGAGCACGCCGCGGCTCCGCCCGGCTCGATCGCGTTCATGCAGGCCGGCCGGGTATGGCTCGTCCCCGCCGACGGCGCCGAACCCAGGCCGCTCACCGAGACGCTGCGATTCGCCGCCGACAGACCCCTGGCGTGGATGCCCGACGGACGAAGCATCCTCTACTGGAGTCACGGCGAGGCAGGGTGGGACATCTGGTCCGTGGATGTGGAGTCGGGCCGGACGCGGAACCTGACCGAGACCCCGCGCGGCGGCAGTCGCTCGGCGGCGCCGTCACCGGACGGTCGGACGATCGCCTGCATGCGCGATGATCCGGAGGGCGTGTGGCTGATGGACGCCGACGGCTCGAACCGGCGTCGCCTCACCGAGCGCGGATTCCGCGACGACCCGCCGTCGTGGTCGCCGGACGGCTCGTCCATCGCGTACGGCGTGCTCGATGATCGCGGATCGCGGGTGGAGGTCATTCGCCTCGACGGCACCGGCGCGCCGCGGGTCCTGCCCGGCGGCGCGCCGCGATTCTCCCCCGCGGACGGGCGCCTGCTGCTGGTCGGTGTCGAGGAGGGAGCCCCGGCGCTCGTGCTGGTCGACCCGGCCCTGGGATCGCGCAAGATCCTGGTGACCGCGGGCGGCACCATCGGTCATCCGGTCTGGAGCCCGGACGGATCGCGCATCGCGTACTTCGTGACGATGGCCGGCTCCGACGAACTTCGGGTGCGCTCGCTCATCGACGGGAGCGATCGCCGCCTGGCGGTCGCCGCGCCGCGCGCCGACGGCCCGGTCGCATGGAGCCCCGACGGCCGCTGGATCGCCGTGCCCGCGGGGCCTGACGGTGCCTCGACGCTTCGGCTGATCCACCTGGAGAGCGGCGCCACCCGCGCGCTGGCCGGCCCCGGCGCCGTCTTCCCGGCCTGGCGGCCCTCATGACGCTCGAGATCGTGCTCGCCACGCCCGAGGATGCGGCGGAGATCGCCGCCCTGCAGAGCCGCGTGGCCGAGGCGCTCACGCTCGCCCACGGTCGGGGTCACTGGTCTCACCTGCAGAGCGAGCAGGGCACGCGTCGCGGCATGGAACATGCCCGCACGCTGGTCGCCAGGATCGACGGCGCGATCGTCGGCACGCTGCGCCTGACGCGCCGGAAGCCCTGGGCGATCGATCGTCGCGCCTTCACTCCGTGCGGCCGGCCCATCTACCTGATGGACATGGCGGTCGATCCGGCGCGGCAGCGACGAGGCATCGGCCGCCGGTTGATGATGGAGGCGGAGCGCGTGGCCGCGGAGTGGGACGGAGGGACGATCAACCTCGAGGCGTACGATCACGCCGCCGGCGGCACCAAGCGGCTCGAGCGCATGCGGCGCACTCGACATGGAGGGGACGCATGAGTCGGCCGAGGCCTCGTCGCTGCGCTCGCACCATCGGAGGGATCCTGCTCCTGGTCTGCGGAGCCGCGGGATGCGGGCCGTCGCAGGCGCCGCCCGGAGCGCCGACCGATCCCCCGCCGTCGGCGTCGGCGCAGGCGCCGTCGGCTTCGTCCGCGCCGGCGCCGCTCGGTCGTTCGCTCCAGGAGTTCGAACCGCTCTTCCGCTCGGATCCGCGCTGGCTGGGAGCCGATGCGGCGCTCACCATTCCGGTGGCGCCTGATCGGATCCTCTGGCTCTTCGGCGACACCTTCGTGGCCACCAGCCCCGCCCATCGGCGCACCGAGTCATGCATGCCGCGGAACACGGTGGCCATCCAGGAGGGCCGCGATCTCCGGGCCGCCCGCCTCTCGTTCCACTGGGGTCGCCATCCCGACGGACGCCCCGCGTCCTTCTTCCCCGATGCGGGAGATCGCTTCTTCTGGCCCGGTCACGGCGTGCGATTGCCGAATGGACCGCTCGTCGTCTTCCTCTTCGGAATCGTCTCCACGCCGGGCGTCGGCCTGGGGTTCGATGCCGCGGGACGGGCGCTGGCGGTGATCGATCACCCGGATGATCCCGTGGAGCGCTGGACGATCCGCGTGGTGGAGGGACCGGCGCTTCCGTTCGACGCGGTGCCGGCGACCGCGGTCCTCCTCGACGGCGATTTCGTGATCGGCCTGGCGGCGCAGCAGCGCGGCACGCACGCCGGAGCGCTGGTGCGGTATCCGGCGGCCAGCCTGGCGCGGGGTTCCTTCGAGGGCGAATCGTGGTGGACCGGCGCGGAGCGCGGCTGGGTGCCCACCGCCGAGGTCGGCCCGGGCGGGCCCGCCTTCGTCATCGACGACGCGGGCAGCGAATGCTCGCTCCACTGGGAGCCGCGGCTCGGAGCCTTCGTGCATGTGGCCACCTACGGATTCGGCGCGACGACGATCGGTCTGCGCACCGCGCCTCGATTGACGGGACCGTGGAGCGCGCCGCGCACCGTCTACCGACCGCCGGAGTCGGATGGGCCGAGGCCCTTCGTCTATGCGGCGAAGGCTCATCCCGAGCTCCTCGGCGCCCGGCCCGACGAAGTGGTGATCACCTATGCGGTGAACAGCCCGGACTTCGCCGACCTCCTGAGCGAGGTGGGCCGCGAGACGCGCTACTGGCCGAGAGTGGTGGCGGTCCCGCTCGCTCCCGCGCCCTGAGCCGACTGCTTCGACCGCAGCAGCACCACGCGCCATCGCGGCGACGGCGGCCAGTCGAGCGGACCGCGATGCGCCTCCGGCCGTTCGCCGATGATCGCGTGCGGTGCATGCGCCTCCCCCGCCGCCATCGGCGCCGCCTCGGGAACGACCAGCCATCGCGTCATGGCCACCGACCGCGCCCCGCGCTCCCGATCCGGGCGCGCCAGCGCCACCAGCGAGCCGCCCTGCGCCGCCAGCTGCACGCGCCGCGAGAGACCGGCATCGAACCCCTCCGCATCGGCCACCACCAGGAAGACGCCCGGACAGCGCGCCGCCTGCTCGATGGCCCACGATCGCTCCTGCGGCGTCCGCGCCTCGACGAAGATCGATCGTTCCAGCAGCGATCGATCCGGCGTGGGACGCCGGCCGTCGACCACGCCGCGCAGGCCCCGCAGCAGCGCCGCCGCGGGCGGTCGGCACGCGGCCCCG
>CAZSVT010000149.1:0-6661 GCA_964610365.1 uncultured Isosphaeraceae bacterium | reverse complement strand
GGCCGGCGAGCACCAGGTCGGGCTTCCCATCGGCGGTGATGTCCGCCACTTCACCCAGCAGGACTCCGGGGCGCTCCCCGTTCACCGTGGGAGCGCGCCAATCCACGGGGTCGCCCAGCGCATCCGCGCCGCCGCCGAACGCGACCCGCGCGATCCCGCCGCCGTTGACACTGACGAACGCATCCATCGCACCGTCGCCGTTCGCGTCGGCGGCGCCCATCCACTGCGGCAGCGGAATCCCGGCCACCCAGGGCCCGACCCCCTGCCGCTCGCCGGCCGTCAGGACGCCGGGAGCGCTCCCCTCCAGCGACACGCGGCGCAGCGCCGACTCGCCGTACTGGAGCGAGATGATCGGCCGACGGCCGGATGCATCCGGCGCGCCGACGACGAGCGATCGCGTGTCGCGTCCGGTCCAGGCGAACTCGGGCTCCGCGAAGTCGAATCCGCCGAGCCCGCGCAGCAGGGCCACGCGGCCGAGCGTGGAACGCACCGCCAGGACGATGTCCTGCACGCCGTCGCCGTCGATGTCCCGGATCTCCGCCCAATCCGTCTGGGCGCCGACCTGGAGTTCCATCGGGTCGGCGAAGGCGCCGTCGCCGACGCCGCGCAGCAGGTAGATGCGGCCGTCGAGATTGCGCCCCGGGCAGACGGCGTCGAGGATCCCGTCCCCGTCGAGATCGGCCAGGTCGAAGCGCGTCGGGGACAGCGGCTTCGGGAACGGCGCCTCGATGGGCTTCTCCGCGAACTGCGGCGGCGAGGCGCCGGCCGTCGCGGCGATCAGCAGCAGGCAAGGCGCGGCGCGCCGCACGAATGAGCAGGGAGACCGGAGTGCGGAGGCGCGACGCATCGAGGCAAGGGTAGCCGTCCGCGTCGCCGGGTCGAGGGCGGCGGCCGCCTATTGCAGCATCGCCTCCACGCGCTCCAGCCGCCGGCGGTGCTGCGGGCGATCGGGCTCCAGCAGCGTCAGGGCGAGCACATGTTCGCGGGCGTCGCGAAGCCGACCGGCCTCCACCGCGATGGCCGCCGCCAGCTCCCGGAGCGACGCGTCGTAGGGATCGATGCGCACCGCCTTGGTGATGTGCTCGAGCGCGGCGCTCGAGTCCCCGGCGGCGCGCCTCAGGCGCGCGAGCTCGATGGCGAAGGCGTTGGTGCGCTCCTCGAGTCGGTCGAGGACCTCGAGGTGCGGAATGGCCGCGGCGGGATTCGGCGACGCGAGCGCCGCCCGCGCCAGCATCCGGTGCGGCGCCGGATCCACCGGGCGCGCCGCCTGGTAGGCCTGGAGCAGCGTCTCGCTGGTCGCGTCCACCTCCTCGCGGTCGACCATGCGGCGGCGGATCTTCAGTTCCAGCAGGTCCGGGTGATCGGGGAACTCGTTGAGCCACGCGTCGAGCGTCTCGTCGGGAATGGGCACCGGCTGGCGCCGCACCTCGGGCCAGTCGGCGCCGCGGAGCGGACCGCGGCCGCCGCGCCGGGGCGCGCCCACCTCGTCCGCCAGGCCGCGCACCACGCGCTCCAGCCGCTCGGCGCGCGCCCGTTCCAGCGCCGCCTGGCGCTCCGGGTCTCCGGCGCGGAGGCGATCGGTGAGTTCGTCGAGCGACGGCGTCGGCGCCAGCCCCCAGCGCTCCACCTCTCCCCGCGCCCAATCCAGGAACGCGGCGTAGAAGTCGGCGCGGCGCACGCCCAGCGCGGTGGTGAAGGCGGTGCGCTCCGGCTCGCCGTCGTGGAAGCGCGCCAGGAGCTTCGGCAGGGCGTCCATGCCGAAGCGCTCGTTCATGAACTCCACCATCCAGTGCCCCTGCGCATAGGCGAGGCTCCGGTCGGTCGGCCGCTTCGGCCGCACGAAGGCCCAGTTGATGGAGTCGAGGTCGAAGAGCTCGCCGGCGCGCAGCGACGCCGCCAGCATCTGGCAGGTGTCGAAGGCGCGCGGTTTCGTCTCCATGCTCACCGCCGCCGCTTCCGTCAGCCAGTGCGGCACGCGGTTGCGCGTCTGCGAGAGCGTCACGGTGTGCGTGTATTCGTGGCGCAGCACCTCCAGCCAGTCGAAGAGGCCCAGGTGCTTCTCCGGCGCCCCTTCGCGCGGCACCTCGAGGGCGATGACGGGGCCGGTGCAGGCGGCCATGGTGTGGATCCACGGCATCCCGGTGATGCGCACGGCGAACGTGCGGTGGTCCGGCATCAGCTCGATCACCGTGCGCTGCGCCGGTTCGTGGCCGAATCGGCCCGCCACCTCGCGATGCATGCGGTCGAGCGCCTCGGGCATCATCGCCGCCACCACCTCGTCGGTGCCGGGGGCGCAGCGCACTTCGAAGTGCTCCCCCTGGAAGCGCTTCCACCCGGCCATCTGCTCCAGCAGCGACAGGCTGAAGGCGCTGCGCTTGTTGAAGGGATCCAGCCGCGCCGCCTCGCGGAGCGCCGCCAGGGCACGGTCGTCCCGACCGGACTGCATCTCCAGGAGCCCGAGCTCGATGCGCGGCGCCGCCCATGACGGCCGCCGGCGGATCGCCTCCTCCAGGTGCTTCGCCGACTCGCCGTACTGGCGGTTCATGGCCAGGAATCGGCCCACGGTGTACGGGCCCAGCGCCTCGCCGGGCGATCGCCGCTCCAGATCGGCCAGGCGGGTGGCGGTGGCGGTCTCGTCGTAGCGCACGGCGTCGGCCGCCGCGCGCAGGGCGAGCGCCTCGCGCAGATCCGGCTCGCGGGCGAGGAGTTCGTCGAGCCGCGCCGCCGCGGCGTCGGGATCGTTCTGCACCAGCTCCGACTGGGCGTCGAGGAGATCGGCCCAGGGATGGCGCGGCGAGAGACGCCGGATGGCGGTCGACGCGCGCCTCGCGCCGTCGAAGTCGAATCGCGCCAGCGCGAACCGCCCCAGCAGGAACCACGCCTCGGTGGAGCGCGGATTCATGGACAGGGTCTGGAGCAGCGCGGTGGCCGCCTCCACCGGGTTGTCCTTCTCCTCCAGCAGCCGCGCCTCCGCCAGCACCGCCGGCCAGGACGCGCGATCGCGGTTCCGCGCCTCGCCGAGGGCGTCCATCATGCGATGCCAGTGCGCCGCCGGCTGGTCCTCCAGCCGCGAGCGCACCGCGAGCGCCTCCACCGCGGCCACCAGCACCGCCGCCGTTGCCTGCGGATCGTCGATGGCCGCCGCCGCCTCGGCCGCCGCCGCGAGCGCCTCGTCGCGCCGGCCCAGGAGTTCCAGCGCCTGCGCCCGCAGCGACGCGGGCGTCGGACCCGTCTCGCCGGCGAGCAGGTCCAGCGCCTCCGACGCGCGGCCGCGCCGCAGGAGGGCCCGGGCGCGCAGCGACGACGGCACCGCCGGATCGGAGAGCGCGGCCTCGTCGAGGCGCCACAGTTCCAGCGCCGCCATCGCGCGGCGCCGGGGCGAGTCGAGATCGCGCTCGTCCCAGACGCCGTGGAAGACGCGACGGTCCTTGCGCTCCTCCGGCGGCAGGTACGCGGCGTCCAGGTCGCGTTCGATCGAGGGCAGCAGCGTGGCCGCCTCCGGCACCAGCTGCGGCGGCCCCTGCGCCGCGGCGCCGGCGGTCAACGCCAGGCAGAGCACCCGAAGCGCGCGGTGGATCATTCCTCGCTCCCGTTCTCCCGGGCGCCTCCGCCGCCGTCGCGACGCCTCGCCCACGGGCGAACATCCACCGCCCAGCCGTCGCGCGGATCGGGCGTGCGGATGGTCAGGAGGGAGCGGGCCTCGTCGTCGATGCCGGCATTCATGCGCGGATCCCGCAGCAGCACCTCCACACGATCGCCGTTGCGCCGCCGGTGGATCACGCCGCGCGGCAGGAGCGTCGTCGCGTCGTAGAAGAGATCGACCGATTCCGTCTCCTCGCCCTCGGGCAGACCCGGTCTCGGCACGAGGTGCAACCCTCACACCTGCGACAGGCCGCGCAGGAGGCCCTGCGCCGGCGGCGCGGCCCCGCTCACCATGAATCGCGCGAAGACATCGTCGGCGCGCTGGCCGAGCGGCAGCGGCAGCGGACCCTCGCCCACGCGCAGCGGATCGAAGGTCTCGCCCGGGGCCACGATCTGGCGGTTCACGAACTGCTTCCGGTCGGGATCGATCTCCGCCAGCCATCCCGCGTCGTAGACGAAGTGGCGCCGGCTCTCGTCGGCGCGGCCGTCGGGACCGATGTAGCTCCGGAAGACGATCGCGAAGCGCCGGCCCGTCGAGGTCGTCTCGAGGATCACCTCGCCGTTGCGTCGCTCGCTCTCCTCGGTGAGCGCGTCCACGCGGTCCACGGAGACCCCGGCGCGGAAGTCGCGCAGATCACCGGTGGCGCGCTCCACCTCGCGGACGAGCGCGGCGGCGTCGTCCGCCGGACGGGCGAGGAGCAGCGCCAGCGCCAGGAGCGTGGAGAGCGGAGTCATGCGAGTGCCTGGTAGCCGTCGACGTCCAGCCCGAAGGCGTGGAGTCCGGGCATGGGTCGCGGGTGATTGGAGAGGATGCGGAGCCTGCGCAGGCCCAGGTCGCGCAGGATCTGTCCGCCGATCCCGAAGTGGCGCAGGTCCATCGGGTGCACGCGCGCCGCCACGCCGTTGCCGGAGAGGAGGTCGGGGGTGTTGATGTCGGTGGCGCCGGGACGCTGGATGTGCTGGATCCGGTCGGGGAGATCGAAGCCGGTGCCTTCGCTGCGCAGGTAGACGAGCGCGCCGCGTCCCGCCTTGCGGATGGCGCGCAGGCTCCGCCGAATCGTCTCCTGTCCCGGTTCACCGTCGTCGAACCGCACGCCGAAGACATCGCCGAGGATCTCCCGTCGGTGCATGCGGACCAGCACGGGTTCCGCGCACTCCGGCGCCCGGCCCGACGCGTCCGGCATGCCCAGGTCTCCGTGCACCAGGGCCAGGTGCGGCAGCGCGTCGATCGGACTTCGCCACGCGAAGAGACGCATCGGTCCCTCGGGCGTCTCGATCATCGTTCCGGCGAGCGGCTCCATGCGGTGGATGAGCGTCTCGCGCGCCAGGCGCCACTCGATCACCTGTTCTACGGAACCCATCTTCAGTCCGTGGGCGGCGCAGAGGCGCTCCAGGTCCGGCACGCGCGCCATCTCGCCGTCCTCGCGCACCACTTCGATGATCACCGCCGCCGGCGCAAGCCCCGCCAGCCGGCAGAGGTCGACGCTCCCCTCGGTCTGGCCGGTGCGCGCCAGCACGCCTCCGTCGCGGGCGCGGAGCGGATTGATGTGGCCGGGGCGCACGAAGTCGTCGGGGCGCGAGGTGGGGTCCACCAGCAGCCGGATGGTGCGCACGCGATCGGCGGTGGAGATCCCCGTGCCGACGCCGTGGCGCGGATGTCCATCGACGCTCACCGTGAACGGCGTGCCTCGCACGGAAGTGTTGACCGACGCCTGCGGCGTGAGTTCCAGTCGATCGCAGGTCGCCCCGTCCAGCGCCACGCAGAGGTATCCCCCGCCGACGCGCGTCATGAAGTTCAGGGACTCGGGCGTCAGCCGATCCGCGGCGCAGACGAAGTCGCCCTCGTTCTCGCGCCGCTCGTCATCCACCAGGATCACGATCTTCCCGGCGCGAAGATCGTCGAGCAGCTCTGGGATCGGGGCGAGGGGCATGGGCGGGCATCCTAGCGCGAGTGGTTCCCATAATCGACACGGGGAACGACGCTGGCTCGACAGCCAGGGGTCGACTCTGTCAAGATCCGACTTTTCGACCCTGCTTCTGATCCGAGGGTGGACCCGAAGGGGCTCGTAATCGAATCATTGCCGCCGTCTCGGACGGCAGGCACTGCGAAACCAAGAGGGAGATACGAAATGAAGATGACCACGACGATCGTCGGACTGAGCTCCTTGCTCCTCGCCCTGCCCACCGCCTCGGCCGCCATCCTCGGTCCCGGCGACAGCGCGGGATTGACGGGATGGTCCCCCGCGGCCGGTGGGACCACGCTTTTCAGCCAGAGCTACTCGTTCCAGGCAATCACGGCCCCGCTCGGCGGCGTGACGGCCACGGGCACGCTGGAGCAGGAAGTGATCCAGCAGCTCTCGGGCGAACTGCTCTTCTCGCTGCGCATCTCGCAGCTCACCAGCGGACCGCAGACCCACCTCCAGAGCGTGCTCGTGGGAGAGTGGGGCGGATTCCAGGTGGACACGGACTTCGAGCTCGGCTCCGGGCTGAGCACGCCGACGCTGGCCTCGCGGTCGGGCGGCGCCGGTGACAAGGTGTGGTGGTCGAACTTCGAGGGTCCCGTCAGCGACGGCAAGAACACCGCCGAGATGCAGATCCTCACCAACGCCGTGAACTACGCGCCCGACAGCGGTCACCTTCGTCTCTACTTCAGCGACGGAAGCGTGGCATCGCTCGCGATCGCCGCTCCAGCGTCCATTCCCGCGCCAGGTGTCGTTGCTCTCCTCGCCTGCGCGGCGCTGAGCGGAATCCGTCGTCGCCGCTGAGCGTGCCTGTCCAGCGGCGACCGCCGTCCGCGGCGAGGGGATGAAGTTCGTTCCCTGGCCGCGGCGGTATTTTTTGCACCCATGAGATCACGATCATCGCGGAGCGCCCCGCCGCGCCGAACCGCCTCACTTCGCGCCCGGGAGCGCACCCTCCTCCTCGCCCTCACCTCCATTCCCACCGCCTCGGGACGGGAATGGGCGGTGCAGCGGGCGCTCGACGCGTGGATCGGCGCCCGCGGCGGCACGCTCCGGGC
>CAZSVT010000148.1:0-6697 GCA_964610365.1 uncultured Isosphaeraceae bacterium | reverse complement strand
CCTTCGCACATGCCAATCATGTTGCCGGCAATGAGGATCTGGTTGACCAGCTTGCAGTGCTGTCCGCTTCCCGGCGGTCCCTGGTGGACGATGGTTTGGCCGAGCCTGGCCAGGATCGGCTGTGCATTCGCGAAGTCCTCCGGCCGACCGCCCGCCATGATCGAGAGCGTGGCCTGCCGGGCGCCCACATCGCCGCCCGAGACCGGCGCATCCACGGCGCCCACGCCGCGATCGATCGCCTCGCGGGCGATGCGGCGGGCGAGCTGCGGCGTGCTGGTGGTCATGTCCACGAGGAGGGCCGGCGCCGTCTTCGCATGCAGCGTGCCCCGCGGACCCAGGTGCACCTCCTCCACATCGCTCGGCAGCCCCACCATGGAGACCACCGCATCGGCGCCCTCCGCCGCCGCCGCCGGTGAATCCGCCCAGGTGGCGCCCTTCTCCTGAAGTTCCTGGAGCGCCGGCGTGCCGCGCGTCCGCGAGTGCACGCGGACCTCGTGGCCGGCCGCCAGCAGGTGCCCGGCCATGGAACGCCCCATCACGCCGACGCCGATCCAACCGATCCTCACGCTCGAACCTCCTCTCGGACCATCGACGCCCGGCGGCACAGGACCGCCGGCTCCAACCCCCGGGAATCGCGGATGCTACGGGCCTCCTCGTGCGTGTGGTGCAACGGCCCTTCCCGATGCCCGTATTGGCTCGTCTCACGAGGGATCGCTCCCGAAGTATCTTCATCGGGCTTTGCCCGCGACCACGCCACGGTCGTGCGGCGGCCCCCGGCTTGAGGCGAGCCGTCGCAAGGGGAACGGGGACCACCTTGCACAGGCAGACGGTGCTTCAAGCCGGGAGTTTCCAGGACCCGAACCCATGACCATCACGCAGCACGACATCTCGTCGATCGAACGACAGGTGCAGGCGGCGTCGAAGCCCTTCCGCCAGTTGGTGGAGCAGATGCACCGGGTGATCGTCGGACAGGACGAACTGCTCGAAGGCCTGCTCATCGGACTCCTCTCCAACGGACACATCCTCATCGAGGGCGTTCCCGGTCTCGCGAAGACCACTGCGGTGGCCACGCTCGCGGCGGGCATCCGCACCGGGTTCCAGCGCGTGCAGTTCACGCCGGATCTCCTGCCCGCGGACCTGATCGGCACGCTCGTCTATCGCCCCGGCAGCGGCGACTTCGTGGTGAAGCGAGGTCCGATCTTCACCAACATCGTCCTGGCCGACGAGATCAACCGAGCGCCCGCGAAGGTGCAGAGCGCCCTGCTGGAGGCGATGCAGGAGCGACAGGTGACCATCGGAACCGAGACCTTCCCGATGGCCGATCCGTTCCTCGTCCTGGCCACGCAGAATCCCATCGAGCAGGAAGGCACCTATCCCCTCCCCGAGGCGCAGGTGGATCGATTCCTGCTCAAGCTCGTGGTGCGCTACCCCACCCCCAAGCAGGAGCGCCAGATCCTCGATCGCATGGCGACGACGGCGCCGAAGATCGCCGTGGAGCCGGTGATGCACCCGGAGTCGATCGCCGAGGCGCGCCGCGTGGTGGACCAGGTGTTCATCGACGATCGGATCAAGGACTACATCGTGAACCTCGTGGTCGCGTCGCGCGACCCGGGCCTCTTCAAGGCCCCGGTGAAGGAGCTCATCCAGTACGGCGCCTCGCCGCGAGCCACGATCGCGCTGACGCTCGCGTCGCGGTCGAAGGCCTTCCTCGACGGTCGCGGCTACGTGGTGCCGCAGGATGTGAAGGACGTGGCCCTGGAGGTGCTGCGGCACCGGCTGGGGCTCACCTACGAGGCCGAGGCCCTGGAGAAGACCGCCGACGACGTGGTGCGCACGCTGCTGGAGCACGTGCCCGTGCCGTGACGGACGGGCCGAGGCTCGACCGGTGCGGGAGAGCGACCCATGGTGCAGTCCCCCGGCAATGCCAGCGAGGCCCGCGAGCTGATCCGCCGCGTGCGACGCATCCAGATCCGGACGAGCCGGATCGTGAGCGAAGCGCTGGCCGGGCAGTACCACTCCGCCTTCAAGGGCCGGGGCATGGAGTTCGAGGAGGTGCGCCCGTACGCCATCGGCGACGACGTGCGCACCATCGACTGGAACGTCTCGGCGCGCATGGGCTCGCCCCACGTGAAGCTCTTCCGCGAGGAGCGCGAGCTCACCGTGATGCTGGCGGTGGATCTCTCCGGCTCCCTCGGCTTCGGCACGGCGGCGCAGCTCAAGCGCGAGCTGGTGGCGGAAGTGGCCGCCACCGTGGCCTTCTCGGCGATCCGCAACAATGACAAGGTGGGCCTCATGGCCTTCACCGACCGCATCGAGCGTTTCGTCCCGGCCCGCAAGGGACCCCGGCACGTGCTGCGGATCGTGCGCGAACTCCTGGGATTCAAGCCGGAGGGGCGCGGGACGCGCCTGGGCGAGGCGATCCGCGAGCTCGACCGGATCCAACGCCGGCGCAGCGTGCTCTTCGTGATCAGCGACTTCCAGGACGAGGGCTGGGAGACGGCGCTCGTGCTGGCGCGGCAGCGCCACGACCTCATCCCGGTGGTGGTCTCCGATCGACGCGAGCGGGCCCTGCCGAAGGTGGGCCTCGTGGAGTTCGTGGATCCCGAGACGGGCGAGCGCGTGGTGGTGGACTCGTCGAGCCGCGGCGTGCGCGCCCGGTATGCGGCGGCGGCGATGGAGGCGCTGGAGCGCCGTCGCATGGCATTCGCGCGGGCCAAGTCATCGCCGATCGAACTGGAGACCGGGGACGACTGCGGTCGACCGCTCATGGACTACTTCCGACGGCGCGAAGCGCGGAGGGGGCGATGATCTCCCGTCCGCTCGGCGCCCTCGGCGCCGCGGCGATGACCGCGGCGCTGGCCTTCGGCACGACGCCCGGCGCGGCGCAGGGCGGCCGGACGGCCCCACCGGCGTCGTCGCCGCTGGGTGAGCCGCCAGCGCCGGCCGCCGCGGGGAGTCCGCCCGGTGCTCCCCGTGCGCCGGCCGCTCCCGCCGCCCCGACCGCCCCCGTCACCGACGCCCGGGGCTCCCGCGACGGCGCGCAGCTCTCGCTGCGCGCCGCCGCGGGCAGCGTGGAAGTGGGCGAGCCGCTGCGATTGACGCTGGAAGTGACCGCCCCTCCGGGCGTCGAGGTTCGATTCGATCGGTTCGGCTCCGGGACGAAGGGCTCGCTGGGAGACTTCGAGGTCCGCGCCGCACGGCTCCTCCCCGTGGATCCCGCCCGCCCCGCGGTGCGGGCCCAGGAGCTCCAGGTGGTGAGCTTCGCCAGCGGAATGGTGACGCTGCCGCCGATCGAGGTGACGCTCGTGAATGCGCGCGGCGCCGAACGGCGCACCTCCGTCGGTCCGCTGGCGATCGAGGTCCGGTCGCTCATCGGCGACGCCGATCCGCGCGAGGCGCTCCGACCGGTGAAGGACGCGGTGGAGATCCGATTCCCGCGCGACTGGAGGATCCTGGCGGCGATCGGCGCGGGCGTCCTCCTGCTGGCGGTGATCGGCGCGTTCCTGTGGCGCGCCCTTCGCCGCGCCGGCGCGGTGCCTCCGCCGCCCCCGCACGTGCTGGCGCGGAACGAACTGGCGGCCCTGCGCCAGGAGCAGCTTCCCGGGCACGGTCGCGTGCTGGAGTACTACATCCGTCTCTCGGACATCGTGCGCCGCTACGTGGAAGGCCGATTCGGCATCCGCGCGCCGGAGCAGACCACCAAGGAGTTCCTGGCCGCGGCCACCCATCACCCCGCCATGCGCGACGGGCACCGATCGCTGCTGGCGGGATTCCTTCGAAGCGCCGATCGGGTGAAGTTCGCCGCGGAGCGCCCGGGCCAGGGCGAGTGCGATCGGGCCTTCGACGCGGCCAATTCCTTCGTCGACGAGACGGTGCCGCAGGCGTCCCAGGGCGCCGCCGCGCCGCCGCCGCCCTCGACGCCCGTCTCCTCCACGGGCACGGCCGCGCGGGCCACGGAGGTGACGGCGCGATGAAGGGCTTCGCCCTCGAGCAACCCTGGTGGCTGCTGGCGCTGATCCTGCTGCCGGTGCTCTGGCTGCGCTGGATCCGACCGGCCATGCGCGGCGCGGTGATCCTCCCGGGCGCCGGCGCGCTCCTGGCCGGCGGCACGGGGCGGCGCGGCGTCGCCTCGCGGGCGCGATGGATCCTTCCCACCATGCGCTCGCTGGCGGCGGCGATCCTGGTGCTCGGCCTCGCCCGCCCCATCAAGGCCAACGAGCAGACGCGCATCTTCGTGGAGGGCATCGCCATCGAGCTGGTCGTCGACCGCAGCGGCTCGATGATGGCCCTCGACTTCTCGCGCACCAACCGGGAGATGGATCGCCTCGACGCAGTGAAGCTGGTGGCCACGGAGTTCATCCGCGGCGGCGGCGGTCTCGCCGGGCGTCCGAACGACCTCGTGGGCCTCGTCACCTTCGCGCGCTTCGCCGACAGCCTCTCGCCGCCCACCCTCGACCATGACTACGTGATCGAGGCGCTCGACGCGATCCGGCCCGCGACCTCGCAGGGCGAGGACGGAACGGCCATCGGCGAGGGCGTGGCCCTGGCGGCGGAGCGGCTGCGGGACCTGGAGGAGGGCCGCAAGGACGATCCGTCGCGCCGGATCAAGAGCCGGGTGATCATCCTGCTCACCGACGGCGAGAACAACGCCGGCGACATCGATCCGATGGCCGCGGCCGAGCTGGCCCGGACGCTGGGCGTGCGGATCTACACCATCGGCGTCGGGTCCCGCGGCATGGCGCCGATGCCGGTGCAGACGCCCTTCGGCACCCAGTACGTGAACCAGCCGGTGAGCATCGACGAGGATCTGCTTCGCCGCATGGCGGAGCTCACCGGCGGCGAGTACTTCCGGGCCATCGACGAGCGCAGCCTTCGCGACATCTACGAGCGGATCGATGCCCTGGAGAAGACCGCCACCGAGGAACGCCGGTATCTCCAGTCGACGGCGCTGGCGGTGGAGCCGTTCCGCGTCGCCGGCGTGGAGGTTCCCCCGCTGCTCATCGGCGTCGTGATCCTCCTCGGCCTCGAACTGCTCCTCGCCCAGACGCGACTCCGCATGCTCACCTGAGATCCCGCGCCCATCGCCATGGACTTCGAATTCGCCAGACCCGCCTCCGCCCTGCTGCTCGTCGGCGCGCTGCTGCTCCTGCTGCTCGCGGCGCTGCGGCAGCGCGGACGCCTTCGCGCCTGGGGGCGGTTCGCGGAGCCGGCGCTCTGGCGCCGCATCGCGCCCGGCGCCTCCGCCTGGCGTCCGTTCCTGCGCGCCGCGCTGGTCACCGCCGCGCTGACGGCGACGATCGTGGCCCTCATGGATCCGCGCTGGGGACTGCGCGTGGAGGAAGTTCCGCGCAGCGGACTCGACGCCTACTTCATCGTGGACGTGAGCCGTTCGATGCTGGCGGAGGACGCCACGCCGAACCGGCTGGAACGCGCCAAGCAGTTCGTCTCCGACGCCCTCGAGCGCGCCGCCGGCGACCGGGTGGGGCTCATCGAGTTCGCCGGCGTCGCGGCCATCCGCGTGCCGCTCACCCTCAACTACGGCGCCTTCCGGAGCGTCCTGCGGGATCTCACGCCGCAGTCGGCGGGACGCGGAGGCACGGAGCTCGCGGGAGCGATCGGGCTCGCGGCGGCCAGCTTCCCGCACGAGTCCGCGGCCCCGCGGGCGATCATCATCCTCTCCGACGGCGAGGACATGGGCGAGGATCCGGTGGCCGCGGCGCGCGCGGCGCAGGAACAGGGCATCACCGTCTTCACCGTGGGAATCGGCGACGCCTCGGAGGGCGCGCGGATCCCGGTCGATCGGGCGGGGCAGCGTGCGTGGGTGGTGCACGACGGACAGGAGGTGTGGAGCCGCATGAACCCCGATCTCCTGGCGCGGGTGGCCGAGGCGGGCGGCGGATCGTTCCTCAAGCTGGGCACGGCCCAGGCCGACTTCGCGCAGGTCTACGAACAGACGGTGGGACAGCTCGAACGATCGCAGCTCGAGGGTGGCACCGTCCAGCGTCGCACGGCGCGCTATGCGTGGTTCGCCGGCATCGCCCTGGTCCTGCTGTTCGCCGAGGCGCTGGTCGGGGATCGTCGCGGACGCGCGGCGGCCATGGAGCTCGCCCCATGATCGCGGCGTGGATCATCACGATCGGCGTGACGGCGGCCCAGGGTGCGCCGAAGGCCCCGGATCCGCGAGCGCCGGTCGCCTCGGGCGCGGCTCCGGGCGCCGCGAGCGCTCCCGTGCCGCAGGCGCCGGGTGCCGGCGACGCGGCGCCGCCATCGCCGGCGCCCGATCGCGATGCCGCCGCGGAGGAGCGCGAGTTCCGCGCCGCCGTGCTGGAGGCCGAGGAAGCGTGGCGCGACGGCCGGACGGAGAGCGCCCGTGATGCCTACCGCCGAGCGCTGGAGCTGCGCCCCGACGCGAGCGAGGTGGCCTACAACCTGGGGGTCGCGGAATACACCGCCGGGGATCTCGCCAAGGCGCAGGAGCTCTTCGCCAGGGCGGCGCAGGCGCGGGACGCCAACCTGGCGGCGAAGTCGATGTACAACCGGGGCCGAGCGGTCCTCGATGCGAGCGCGCCCAAGGACGGACAGGCGGATCCGGCGCAGCTCCAGTCGGCGATCGAGCAGGTGCGCAAGGCCCTGACGCACTTCAAGGATGCCTCGGCGGCGGATGCCGCGGACCGCGACTCCCGCATCAACGCGGAGG
>CAZSVT010000147.1:0-6705 GCA_964610365.1 uncultured Isosphaeraceae bacterium | reverse complement strand
CCGATGCCGAGCCCGTCGGCGATGCCGCGGAAGGCCTCCACCTTGTCCTTGGCGCCGCCCACGACGATGCGGATCCCCAGCTCCTCCAACCGGTGCCGCAGCGCCATGCCCCGGCGTCCGGTGATCACCGCCACCTCCAGGCCGAGCGACCGCCAGAAGCGCAGGCCCGCGCCGTCGTGGACATGGAATCGCTTCGTCTCGTGCCCCTGGTCATCGATGTGGATCCCGCCGTCGGTGAGCACGCCGTCGACATCGAGACAGAGCAGTCGCACGCGCGAAGGATCGCTCATGGCGCGGATGGTACCGATGGGCGCGCCGTCGCCCTCCGACGCCCCGGCGTGCGGCCGTTATCCTCCGGTCGCGGTGGACACGACCTTCGACCTCGACCAGCCCGTCATCCAGCTCATGACGGCGATGCAGACCGCCGTCGGGGCCGAGCAGACGATCGGCGAGGCGATCGAGTCGCTGCGCCAGCGCGCCGCGTCGATCACCGGCGTCCTCCTCTACGCCTACGTGGTGGACGACGCCGACCGGCTGGTGGGCTATCTCTCAGTGCGGCGCATGCTGCTGTCGCGCCCGGACGCCCGCTGCAGCGAGGTGATGCTGCGGCAGACCGTCTCCGTGCGCTTCGATGCGCCGCTGCGCGAGGCCTTCGAGATCTTCGCCAGGCAGCGACTGCTCGCCCTGCCGGTGGTGGACGACGAGGGTCGTCTCCTGGGAACGATCGGCATCCAGACCTACACCGAGGGCGCGGCGGAGCTCGCCGAGCAGAAGCAGGCCGAGGAGATCTTCCAGCGCATCGGCGTCAGCGTGGAGCAGGCGCGCATGGGCGGATCCCTGCGCGGATTCGCCCTGCGGATGCCCTGGCTCTCCTGCAACATCGTCGGCGGCCTCGGCTGCGCGCTCATCGCCAGCCTCTTCGAGGAGACGACCGTCTCCGTGGTGGCGCTCGTCTTCTTCCTGCCGCTCGTCCTCACCCTGGGCGAGGCGGTAGCCATCCAGGCCCACACCATCGCGATGCCGCTGGTGGAGCAATCGCCGCGGGCGTGGCAGCCGTTCGTGCGCCGCCTGCGGGTGGAGTTCTCCAGCGCCGCGCTGCTGGGCATCGCCTGCGGATCGATCGCGGCGGCGGCGGCGCTCTGCTTCGGACCGCAGCATCAGCGCCGCATGATGGCCCTCATCGTGCTCTGTTCGTGCGTCTTCGGCATGGTGGCGTCGGCGATGGCCGGCACGCTGGTGCCGCTGGGCCTGCGCATCCTGCGCCTGGACCCGAAGCTCGCCGCCGGTCCCGTGGCCCTGGTGGTGGCCGACGTGATGAACACCCTGGGCTATCTCGGCCTGGCCGCGATCTTCCTGGAGGCGAGTCTCAATCCGAGCGACTCGTGAGGAGCGGCAGCGTGATCACCAGGGCGTCGTAGGCGGCGTGCGAGCCGGCGGCGATCCCCAGGCCGCGGACCACGAAGAGGGCGCCCCACCAGGTCCCGGCGATGAAGAGGAAGAGGGCCTCGCGCACCTGGAGGTGGCCGTCGTGCAGCACCGGGTGGTGCAGCGAGAAGGCGGCGGCGGAGAGCAGCACCGCCGCGATCACCGCCCGTCGATCGGTGAATCCCGGAACGCGCTTCAGGATGGAATGGAGCAGCGAGACCAGCACCAGGCGGAAGAGGAACTCCTCGTAGATGCCGGCGCCGATGGCCATGGCGATCTGACCCGCCATCGGGAGTCCGCGCACCAGCGTGCCTTCGTCGCCGGCGGCGGCGAGGAGATCGATCAGGGGCGCGAGGAGCCAGCCGACCACCACCAGGGGAAGGGCCGAGAGGATCGATTCGACCGCCATCCCCGCCACGGTCGGCAGGTGGAGCGACCAGGGCCGTCGCGAGAAGAACTGCCACAGAAGGAGCACCGCCACTACCGCCAGCGCCGGCAGCGACATGGCCGGCACCAGCAGGTGATCTCCGCGGATCCCCACCCACTGGAAGAACGAGAGCAGGCTGGAGTGGGCGCGGTTGGTGATGACCCAGTCGCCGTGCCGCAGGGCGCCGAGCAGGCCCGCCTCGTAGGCGATCACCAGCGGCGACAGGAGCGCCAGCGTTTCCAGCGGCTGCTTCGATCGATCGAAGTACCCCGGGGAGGGCGACGCCGATCCGGGCGCTCCCATCGGCGCCGTCCGCGCTGCGCCACCGCGATCCCGGGCGACTCCCGGAGCGGCGCTGCGACGATCAGCCCTTCGCGCCACCCTGAAGCGCCTTGAGGCGCTTCGCGAGGCGGCTCTTGCGGCGGCTCGCGGTGTTGCGGTGCATGGAGCTGGTGGAGGAGACCTTGTCCAGGACGGAGACGGTCTTGCGGTACTCCGTCTCCGCGGCCGCGACATCGCGATCGTGCACGGCCTTCAGGAAGGCCTTGACCTGATCCTTCACGGCGCGACGACGCCAATTATTGAGCGCGTTTCGCTGGGCGCTCTGGCGGACTCTCTTCTTGGCCGATGCGGTGTTGGGCACTCGGTTCCTCGCTGGTAGAACGGGGCATTGTGACAGGCCCGCCGCGGCTCTGCAAGCGGGTCGGCGGGCCGATGATGCGGATCGAGGGTCGATCGCACCGATAGCGGTTCTACCATCGCGCTCCTCCCCATGGGCATCGACACCTTCCTGCTCCAGCAAGGCCTGCTCACGCAGGAACAGCTCGCCGAGGCGCTCGTGGAGCAGCGGCGGAGCGGCGAGCGGCTGGACCACATCCTGGTCCGCATGGGCCTGGTGGGCAGCGACGATGTCCTGGCGGCCATCGCCTCCCAGTTCCACCTTCCCATCGTCTCCCTGGACGAGATCGAGGTGGACGACGAGACGCTGCGGATCCTCCCCGCCAAGGTGGTCTACAAGCTCAAGTGCGCGCCGATCGGGCGCGAGGGACGGACCCTCCGGGTGGCCACCAGCGATCCCACCGAGCTCGCCGCCCTGGACGAGCTGCGCCTCCTCACGGGACTCTCCATCGAGCTGGCGCTGGCCGACGAGCGCGACCTCCAGAAGTTCATCCGCGCACGCTACGGCGTGGCCGGGGACACGCTCGACGCCCTGGCCGGCGACGCCCCCGCCGAGCTCGAGGCGGCGCCGGCCATCGGCGACGACGCGGAGCAGGCGCAGGAAGCCAGCGTCATCCGCCTGGTCAACGACCTGCTCATCGAGGCGATCCGCGAGCGCGCCACCGATGTCCACGTGGAGCCCTACGAGCAGACGCTGGCCATCCGCTACCGCATCGACGGCGTGCTCTCGGAGGCGGGCGTGCCTCCCACCATCAACCGCTTCCGCAACGCGATCGTGAGCCGCCTCAAGATCATGGCGAACCTCAACATCGCCGAGAAGCGCAAGCCTCAGGACGGTCGCATCACGCTCCGTCACAAGGGCCAGGAGTTCGACCTGCGCGTGAGCATCATCCCGATGCTGCACGGCGAGGGCGTGGTGCTGCGCATCCTCTCCAAGACGGCGGTGCTCATGGGGCTCGACGAGCTGGGGATGCCGCCCGCGATCCTCCAGCGCTGGGACGATCTCATCGCCCGGCCGCACGGCATCCTGCTGGTCACCGGGCCCACCGGAAGCGGCAAGAGCACCACGCTCTACGCCTCGCTCAAGCGCATCGTCAGCGACGCGGTGAAGGCCATCACCGTGGAGGACCCGGTGGAGTACCACGTGGAGGGCGTCAACCAGATCCAGGTGAACCACCAGGTCGGGCTGGACTTCGCCGCCGGCCTGCGCTCCATCCTCCGCCACGATCCCGACATCATCATGATCGGCGAGATCCGCGACCGCGAGACGGCCGAGGCGGCGGTGCAGGCGTCGCTCACCGGGCACCTGGTCTTCTCCACCCTTCACACCAACGATTCCTGCGGCGCCACCACGCGCCTCCTGGACATGGGCGTGGAGCCGTTCCTGGTGGCGAGCACGGTGGAAGGCGTCATGGCGCAGCGCCTGGTCCGCCGGATCTGCGCCGCCTGCCGGGAGGAGTACGAGCCCATCGCCGGAGATCTCCCCGCCACGCTGCGCCTGCCGGCGGGCAAGCGGCTCGCCCGAGGTCGCGGCTGCCGGGAGTGCCGGCAGTCCGGGTACCGGGGCCGCGTGGGCGTGTACGAACTGCTGCGGATCAACGAGGCGCTGCGGGAGCTGGTGATGCAGCGGGCCAATGCTTCCAGGCTGGCGCAGGCGGCGGCGGCGAGCGGGGACCTCAATCTGCTCCGGGATGCCGCGTTCGAGAAGGTCCTCGAGGGCGTGACGACCATCGAGGAGGCGGTCCGCAGCACGAGCGCTTGACGGGCCGCGGCCGTTCCCCGACACTTCGACCCTCACGCCCGCTCCTCGGAATCGCACGGAGTTCCCCTCTCATGGCCACTCGCGCTGGCGGCACCGGCACCCTCGTCACCCTGGTCATCTTCGTCATCGCCACGGTGGCGCTGCTGGTGTTCTCGGTGATCATGTGGTCGAACCAGTCGGCGGCCGAGCAGCGCGCCGCGGACGCCCGGGCCACCCTGCAGAAGATCGTCCTCGACTCGCAGCTCCAGCGCGACGACGTGAAGCGCCTCCAGGCCGACGCCGACCGCAACAAGAAGACGCTGGTGGCCTTCATGGTGGACCAGGGGCAGGGCGCCGCGGCCTTCGTCAGCGGTGATCGCAACCGCTCGCTGGACGACCTCGGCCAGGCCTTCGGCATCGACGACAAGGCGAAGGCCGGAACCACCCTCAAGGCGGAGTGGGACAAGATCCGCTCCGAGCTCGCCCTGGCCAAGGCCGACCAGCAGTCGCTCAATGACAAGAACGCGGCGCTGACCAAGCAGATGGAGGCCCTGCGGCAGGAGACCGACCGCCAGCTCGCGGCGAAGAACGACGAGATCAAGCGCGTGCAGGAGTCGATCCGCGGCTACCAGGACGCGGCGGAGAAGTACGGCAAGGACGTGAACGCCGCCGTCGCCGACATCCAGAAGAGCAAGGACCAGATCGAGGAGACCTACCGCTCCCGCATGGCGGACCTCCAGGCGCAGATCGACGCCCTCAACGGCGAGCGCGATCTCCTGAAGACGCGCAACGCCGAGATGAGCCGCAAGCTGGGCGCCTTCGAGCTCAAGGCGCCGGATCCCGCCACGCTCGTGGACGGCCGGGTCATCGATGTCAACGCCGCCGACGGCACCGTCTTCCTCAGCCTCGGCCGCGTCGATCGCGTGCAGCCGGGCATGACCTTCGAGGTCTACGAGACGCCGGAAGCGATCCAGATCGACGACCGCTCCGGGACCGCGGTGCGCGGCAAAGCCAGCATCCAGGTGGTCCGCGTGGCGGACAACACCTCCACCGCCCGCATCACGCGCGGCACCACCTCGCGCCCGGTGGTGCGCGACGACGTGCTGGTCAACGCCGTCTACCAGCCCGGGATGAAGTACCGCTTCCTCGTCTTCGGCAAGTTCGACGTGGACCAGGACGGACGCCCCACCGCCGACGAATCCGATTTCGTGCGCAGCCGCATCCGCGAATGGGGCGGCGAGGTGGTGGATGGCGAAACGCTCACCGGCGACCTCGACTTCCTCGTCCTCGGCGCGCAGCCTCCGATGCCTCCGTCGCTTCCCACCGACGCCACGGACGCCCAGTACCGCGCGTACATGGAGGCCCGCGGGGCCCGCGAGGCCTACGACAAGCTCTTCAGCGACGCGATCGAGGCGCAGATCCCCATCCTCAACTGGAACCGATTCCAGGTGCTCACCGGCCAGGGCATGCGCTGAACACCCGGTCGCGGCGCGAGCCCGGCCTTCCGCCGCTCCGCACCGATCCGTGCACTCCGAACGGCTCGTCCACCTCACGCAGTACGCGGCCCTGCGCACCTTCGCGGGGCTCTTCCACGCGTTCAGTCCGGAACAGAATCTCCGCACCGCGGCGGCGGTGGGCCGTCTCTTCCATCGCGTGAATCCCCGTCGCGCCGGCCGCGCCGAGGAGCACCTGGCGACGGCCTATCCGAACGCCACCCCGCAGTGGCGGGCGCGGGTGGCGGAGGCCAGCCTGGAGCACATGTTCCGGATCTTCATGGTGGAGAGCGTCATCATGCCGCAGATCCTGAACCGCCACTCCTGCCCGCGGCATGTCGGGTTCGGCGAGATCGGCCCCTCCTTCGACCTGCTCCTCTCCGATCGCCCGGTGCTGCTGGTCACCGGTCACTGCGGCAACTGGGAACTGCTGGGGCTGGTGCTGGCCATGCTGGACTTCCCCATGGCCGCCCTGGCCCGACCGCTCGACAATCCGTACCTGAACCGCTGGCTCCTGCGCATGCGCGAACAGCACGGGCTGCGCGTGGTCACGAAGTGGGGCGCCACCGCGGAGCTCCAGCGGCTCATCGACGGCGGAAGCCGCATCGGCTTCATCGCCGACCAGAACGCGGGCGACGACGGACTCTTCGTTCCGTTCTTCGGGCGCCTGGCGTCGGCGTACAAGTCGATCGGTCTGCTCGCCATGCGCCATCGGCTGCCGATCGTGGTGGGCGCGGCGCTGCGGCTGGGCGAGACCCTGCGCTACCGGCTGGAGACCTCCGACGTGATCCATCCCGAGGAGTGGGAGTCGCAGGAGGACCCGCTCTTCTACATCACCGCGCGCTACAACCGCGCCATGGAGCAGGCGGTCATGCTGGCACCAGACCAGTACCTGTGGATCCACCGCCGCTGGAAGAGCCGCCCCAAGTGGGAGCGCGAGA
>CAZSVT010000146.1:0-6730 GCA_964610365.1 uncultured Isosphaeraceae bacterium | reverse complement strand
CGAGTCCAAGACCGCCTCGGGCATCTACCTCCCCGAGACCGCCAAGGAGAAGCCGATGCAGGGCAAGGTGCTCGCGGTGGGTCCGGGCAAGCTCCTGGAGAACGGCGAGCGCCAGAAGATGCTCGTCAAGAAGGGCGACACGGTCCTCTTCGGCAAGTACGCCGGCACCGAGATCGAGATCAAGAACACCCCGCACATGATCATCCGCGAGAGCGAACTGCTCGGCGTGATGGAAGGCTGACCACACTCCCATGACCACCAAGCAACTCTCGTTCCGCAACGCCGCCCAGCAGAAGCTCAAGCGCGGCGTCGACCAGATCGCCCAGGCCGTGGCCGTCACCATGGGCCCGACGGGCCGCAACGTCGTGGTGCAGAAGAGCTACGGCGGCCCGAGCGTCACCAAGGACGGCGTGAGCGTGGCCAAGGAAGTGGAGCTCCCCTGCCCCTTCGAGAACATGGGGGCGAAGATGGTCCACCAGGTGGCGAAGAAGACGGCCGACGTGGCCGGTGACGGCACCACCGCCGCCACCGTGCTGGCGGCGGCCATCTACAACGGCGGCCTGAAGTTCCTCGCCGGCGGCGCCAATCCCGTGGCCCTGCAGCGCGGCATCAACGCCGCGGCGAACGCGGCGGCGGACGCCATCATCGAATCGGCGCAGAAGTGCCGCGGCCGTGCCGACCTGGAGAAGATCGCCACGGTCAGCGCCAACCACGACGCCCAGCTCGGCTCGCTCATCGCCGAGGCCATCGACAAGGTCGGCGCCGACGGCGTGGTGGAGGTGGAGGAGGGCAAGACGGCCGAGACCACCCTCGACTACGTGGAGGGCATGGCCTTCGACAAGGGCTTCCTCTCGCCCTACTTCATGACCGACCCGAAGAAGGCCGAGTGCGTGCTCGAGAACGCCATGATCCTGATCCACGAGAAGAAGATCTCCAACCTCGCGGATCTCCTCCCGCTCCTCAACAAGGTGGCGGTGGCGCAGAAGCCGCTGCTCATCATCGCGGAGGAAGTGGAGAACGAGGCGCTGGCGGCGCTGGTGGTGAACCGGCTCCGGGGCGTGCTCAAGGTGTGCGCCGTGAAGGCGCCCGGGTTCGGCGATCGCCGCAAGGCCATGCTCGGCGACATCGCCGTGCTCACCGGCGGCACCTTCTTCGCCGAGGACATCGGCCGCAACCTGAGCGACGTGGAGCTCTCCGAGCTCGGCGGCGCCAAGAAGATCATCGTCACCAAGGACGACTGCACCGTGATCCAGGGCGCCGGCAAGCGGAAGGAGATCGACGCCCGCGCCGCGCAGATCAAGACGCTGCACGAGAAGTCCACCAGCGACTACGACCGCGAGAAGCTCATGGAGCGGCTGGCGAAGCTCACCGGCGGCGTGGCCGTCATCAGCGTGGGCGCCGCCACCGAGACGGCGCTCAAGGAGAAGAAGGATCGCGTGGACGACGCCATCCACGCCACCCGCGCCGCGGCCAAGGAAGGGTTCGTCGCCGGCGGCGGCGTGGCCTTCGTCCGCGCCGCGGCGGCCGTGGAGTCGGCGCGCAAGGGCGCCAAGGGCGACGAGAAGTTCGGCTTCGACATCGTCATGGAGGCAATGACCCGTCCCTGCTGGCAGATCGCGTCCAACTCGGGCACCGACGGCGACCTCGTCGTCGAACGCGTGCGCGAGGGCAAGGGCGGCTTCGGCTACAACGCGTCGACCGGCGAATTCGAGGACCTGGTGAAGGCCGGGATCATCGATCCCGCCCTGGTGGAGAAGACCGCGCTGCTCAACGCCGCCAGCGTGGCCGGCCTGATGCTGACCACCGACGTGCTCGTCACCGAACTCAAGGAGGACGCGGAGCCGGCGGCAGGCAGCGTGAGCTGAGTTGCCGACCACGCGCTGCTATTACGAGATCCTCGGCGTCGAGCGCTCGGTGAGCGCCGAGGACCTCAAGCGCGCGTACCGGCGCCTGGCCATGAAGCATCACCCGGACCGCAATCCGGGTGATCCGAAGGCGGAGGAGGAGTTCAAGGCGTGCGCCGAGGCGTACGAGGTGCTCTCCGACCCGGAGAAGCGCTCGCGCTACGACCAGTTCGGTCATGCCGGGCTGCGGCAGACGCCCGGGCACGACTTCCGCTCCATGCACGTGCAGGACATCTTCTCGATGTTCGAGGAGATCCTGGGCGGCGCCTCGGGCTTCGGCGGCGGTCGCGGCGGCGGACGATCGCGGCGCGGGCCGGCGCGCGGCTACGACCTGGAGACGGCCATCGAGGTGGATCTCGCCGAGGTGCTCACCGGCTGCGACCGCGAGGTGGAGTACCGGCGCGCCGAGGTCTGCGCCACCTGCGGCGGAAACGGATCGAAGCCGGGCACGCAGCCGGTCACCTGCCCCACCTGCGGCGGGCAGGGCCAGGTGCAGCAGGTGGGATTCGGCGGCATGTTCCGCATGGTGAACACCTGCCCCAACTGCCGGGGACGCGGTCGCGTGGTCACCGAGCAGTGCCCGGAGTGCCGCGGCGGCGGACGGACCGCGGTGAAGCGGAAGGTCACCGTGAAGATCCCCGCGGGCGTGGCCGACGGCACCATCTTCCGGCTCCAGGGCGAGGGCGAACCCCCGCCGCCCGAGGCCAGTTCGAACGGTTCGGGCACGCGCGGCGACCTGCACGTGGTGGTGCGCGTGCGCGATCACGACGAGTTCGAGCGCGACGGCGACGACCTGGTCACCGTGCTTCCGCTCGGCTATGCGCAGGCGGCGCTGGGCTCCACGGTGCGCGTCACCGGCCTGGACGGCGAGGTGGAGGTGGAGGTCTCCAAGGGCACGCAGCACGGCGACCTGGTGCGGGTCCCGGGGCGCGGATTGCCGAACTTCCGGAGCGGACGGCGCGGCGCCCTCGTGTGCATGGTGCACATCGTGGTGCCGAAGCGCCTCTCGGAGAAGCAGCGGGCGCTGCTGGAGGAGCTGGCGGAGATCGAGGCCGCCAGCGTGAAGAAGAAGCCGGAGCCCGGTCTCTGGCAGAGGATCAAGGACACATTCGGCGGATGATCCATGAACGCGGCACGATCCGAACATGATGAATCGTCGATGGATCCCCTCGAGGGCGCGGGCGACGGCGCGCCCGAGGCGCGCGACGGCTCCGGCGAGGAGTCGATCGAGGCCCGCTTCGAGCGTCTGGAGAAGGATCTCGCCGACGCCCAGGAGCAGCGCCTCCGGTTGATTGCCGAGTACCAGACCTCGCAGCGCCGCGCCCTGGAATCCGAGGCGCGGGCGCGGTCCGCCGGCGTGGCGCACGCCGCCCGGCAGGTCATCCCGGTGATCGAGCACTTCGACCTGGCGCTCTCGCAGAAGTCCGGCATGAGCGCGGAGAAGGCCGTCGAAGGCCTGGCGATGCTGCGCACCGAGCTGCTCCGGGCCCTGGAGAAGGCCGGGATCGAGACGATCTCGCCGAAGCCCGGGGACGAGTTCGACCCCCACCAGCATGAAGCCGTGATGCGCCAGCCGGCCGACGGCGTGCGGAGCGACCACATCAGCGTGGTCTTCCAGCCCGGCTATCGTCTGGGCGACACGGTGCTCCGCGCCGCGAAGGTGGCGCTGGCGCCATAAGAGGAGAACGACCCATGCCGACCTACGAGTACCGCTGCGGCAAGTGCGATCACGCGTTCGAGGAGTTCCAGGCGATGTCCGCGGAACCGCTGCGCAAGTGCCCCAAGTGCGGCAAGCCCGCGCTCGAGCGCCTGATCAGCGGCGGCATGGGCATCCTGGTGGCCGGCGCCACCGGCGAGTCTGATTCCGGCGGCGCGGGAGCGCCGTGCGGAGCCGGCTGCGGCTGCCATCCGGCGGCGGGCGCCGCGGGCGGAGCCGGAGCGGGCGCGAAGGCGACGCCTGGATCCCGCGCCAGCGCCGGCGGCGCATCGAGTGCGGCGGGCGCCGGTGACGCGAAGAGCGGCGCGGCAGTGGGCGCGACGACCACGGGCTCGGCGGCGGCCGGCTCGACCGGGGCCGCGTCAGGCGCCGGCGGCGCGGGGAAGGCGGGCGAGGCCGCGGCGAGCGGCGCGACGTCGTCCACGGATCCCGATCGCGCGAACTGGAAGTCGAAGGCCACGCATCACTCGCGCGAGGGCCGCGGCATCGGGAATCTCGGATCGATTCTCAAGGGGTCGGGCGGAGGCCCCGGCTCGCTCGGACGCGGCGGATCGCACGGCGGCGGATCCCGCGGTCCCGCGCACGGCAAGGGCCACAGCGCCCCGCGCGGCAACTCGTCGAAGCGCACCAGCGCCACGCGGCGCGGGCGCTGAGTGCGCGGCCGCGCCGGGACCTCACGGCGGGCGGCCGGACGGCGCCGCGAACGGCGGCACCGCGAGGGATCGCGAGCCGGCGCGCCGTCGACGACGCCGATGCGACGATCCCCGTAGGCTCCGCCCATGCCGCTGCGCTACCGCGCACGAATCCTCGACCACCTGTCGCACGACGACTACCGACCCGCGGATGCGAACGACCTGGCGCGGCTCCTGCGCGTGCCCGTCGAGGAGCGCCCCGCGTTCGACGAGGCGGTGGACATGCTCGCCAGCGAGGGGGCGATCGAGATCGGCGACGACGAGCGCGTGCGCCTGCCCCGCTTCGGCGAGGTGATCGAGGGGAAGATCAAGATCAACCCGCGCGGCTTCGGCTTCGTGATTCCCGACACGCCCACGCGCGAGGGCGACCTCTTCGTGCCGCAGGGGCAGACCGGCGACGCCATCAGCGGCGATCGCGTCCGGTGCCGCGTGGTGCGGCGCAGCGAGGGCTGGGGCGGCGCCCGGCGCGGCGGCGGCGCCGGGGCCCGCGGCGGACGCGGAGGCGCGGCCGCGGGCGGCGCGGGGAATCGGGCGGTGGGCCGGGTCATCGAGGTGCTCGAGCGCGCGTCGCGATCCTTCTCCGGAACGCTCGCGCGCGATGGCCGCCAGTGGATCGTGCAGCCGGACGGGCGCCGACTTCGCGATCCGATCCTGGTGCGCGACGCCCAGGCCAAGGGCGCGAAGGAAGGCGACAAGGTGGTGGTGGAGGTCATCGCCTTCCCCTCGGAGATGAAGCTCGCCGAAGGCGTGATCGTGGAGGTGCTGGGCGAATCGGGCCGTCCCGACGTGGAGACGCAGGCGGTCATCGCCGCGTTCGAGCTGCCGGGCCCCTTCCCCGAACCGGTGGTCGAGGAGGCCCGCGCCGCGTCGCGCTCCTTCGAGAAGCACGCGGAGGGGCCGTGGCCGGATCGGCTCGACCTCACCGGCGAACGCTCCTTCACCATCGATCCGCCGGACGCCCGCGACTTCGACGACGCGATCACCATCCGGTACGACGCGTCGCGCGACGAATGGACGCTGGGCGTGCACATCGCCGATGTGTCGTCGTTCGTGCCGGCCGGCGGCGCGCTCGACCGCGAGGCCCACGAGCGCGGCAACAGCGTCTACCTGCCGCGGCGCGTCATCCCGATGCTGCCGGAAGTGCTGAGCAACGGCGTGTGCAGCCTCCAGGAGGGCGTGGCGCGCTTCACGAAGAGCGCCATCATCTCCCTCGACGGCAAGGGTCGCCCCGGCCAGGTCCGCGTGGCGAACTCGGTGATCCGATCGGCGAAGCGCTTCACCTATCTGGAGGCGCAGGCGCTCATCGACGGTCGCAGCGCCGAGTCGCGCGCCCACGCCCGCACCGAGACGGAGGCGTCGGACGAGCTGGTGCACGCCCTGCGCCTCTGCGATCGACTGGCGAAGATCATCGAGAAGCGGCGCAGGGCCCAGGGCATGATCACGCTGGCGCTGCCGGAGGTGGAGCTGGTCTTCGACGACGAGGGCCGCGTGATCGACGCCGTCCCGGAGGACCAGTCGTACACCCACCGGCTCATCGAGATGTTCATGGTGGAGGCGAACGAGGCGGTCACCCGCATCTTCGCGGATCTGCAGGTGCCGCTCCTGCGACGCATCCACCCGGAGCCCGGCTTCGGCGACCTGGAGGAGCTGCGGCAGTTCGCGCGCACCGCCGGCATGAAGGTGCCGGAGGAGCCCACGCGCCACGATCTCCAGGCGCTGCTGGAGGCCACGCGCCATCGCGACGACGCCCGCGCGATCCACTTCGCCGTGCTGCGCACGCTCTCCAAGGCCACCTACTCGCCGGCGCTCATCGGCCACTACGCGCTGGCCAGCGAGCACTACGCCCACTTCACCAGCCCCATCCGGCGCTATCCCGATCTCGCGGTGCATCGCGCCCTCGACGCCTACCTGGAGCTCACCGAGAACGGCGCCCGCGTCCCGGGCGGACGGCGCCGCCGCGACTTCGCCCGCGCCATGCACGAGGATCCGCGCATCCACGACGAGACGGTCCTGGCGCAGATCGGCGCCCATTGCACGGAGACGGAGGTGCGCGCCGAGGATGCGGAGCGGGATCTGCGCAGCTTCCTGGTCCTCCAGCTCCTGCGGGAGAAGCACCTGGGCGACGAGTTCGACGCGGTGGTCACCGGCGTCCTCGGGTCGGGCGCGGTCTTCGTGAGCCTCGACAAGTTCCTGGTGGACGGCATGCTGCGGCTCGATGCGCCGATGCGTTCGGGCGCGAAGGAGCCGGGCGGCGCCGCGGGTGCCGGCCGCTCGCGCGAGCGCTGGCGCGGCGGCGGCGATGCGCGAGGCGATGCCCGGGGCGAATCGCCCCGGAAGGCCGATCGCTGGGTGGTCAACGAGCGCGACGGGCGCCTGGTGAGCGTGCGCAGCGGCGCCAGCATCGGCCTGGGCGACGC
>CAZSVT010000145.1:2997-6757 GCA_964610365.1 uncultured Isosphaeraceae bacterium | reverse complement strand
GGGCACGCGTCGCACCAGGAGGTGGTGGGCACGCGCGGCGAGGCGCCGGAGGCGATCCAGGTGGTGGAGAGCCCGGGCGACATCCCGCGGCTCCGCATCCGGGATCCGGAGCGGCTCGTCTACCTGACCCAGACCACGCTCTCCACCGACGACGCGGGCGTGATCATCACCGCCCTCAAGCAGGCGTTCCCGAACATCAAGGAGCCGCCCACGAGCGACATCTGCTACGCCACCACCAACCGGCAGCGCGCCGTGCGGGCCATCGCCCCCGACGCGGACCTGGTGCTGGTGGTGGGCAGCCGCAACAGCTCCAACTCGCTGCGGCTCACCGAGATCTCGCAGAACGTAGGCACGCCGGCGCGCCTCATCGACGACAAGAGCGAGATCCGTCCGGAGTGGTTCGAGGGCGTGGAGACGGTGCTCATCACCGCCGGCGCCAGCGCCCCGGAGGACCTGGTGCACGAGATCATCGTGGAGCTGATCGAGAAGCACCACGGCGAGGTGGAGCAGCGCGACATCTACCACGAGGAGGTCGAGTTCGGCCTCCCGGGCACGCTCAAGGAAGTGATGCGCGAGAAGGGCATCGACCCCAGCGGGCGCCGCGTGGTGCGCGTCGACAGCGGCCCCGAGCTGCGCCGCTGGCTGGAGGAGCGGCGCATCCCGTTCCGCACCGTGGATCTCACCGTGGGAGCCACCCATTAGCGCCGTCGCCCGAGATCCGCTCGATCCCGGGTGGATGGAGGCGGTGGTGGCCGGCGCGGAGCGGCTGACGCCGGACCAGGCGCTGGACCTCTGGCATCGCATGCCGCTCTCCGATCTCGGCGAGTGGGCCGACCGGCGCTGCCGCGAGCTCCACGGCGATTCGATCCGCACCTACGTGATCGATCGCAACATCAACTACACGAACGTCTGCACCGCCCGCTGCACCTTCTGCGCCTTCCGGCGCGACGGCGACGAGTCCGACGCCTACACGCTGTCGGTGGAGGCGATCCTGGAGAAGGTGCGGGAGCTGGTGGCGATCGGCGGCACGCAGATCCTGATGCAGGGGGGCATGAACCCGGCGCTGCCGCTCGAGTGGTACGAGCGCCTGCTCGCCGCGATCCGCGAGCGCTTCCCCCGGGTGCACATCCACGCTTTCAGTCCGCCGGAGTTCGTGGAGTTCGTGCGATTCTTCGATCCGCCGGGGGATTCCCTCGCCGCGAAGCTGCGCTGGGTGCTCGAGCGCCTCCGGGCGGCGGGCCTGCACTCCGTGCCCGGCGGGGGCGGCGAGATCTTCGCTCCCGCGGTACGCCGCAAGATCGGCCTGGGGAAGTGCACGGCGGAGGAGTGGCTCACCACCATGCACGAGGCGCATCGGCTGGGCATGAACACGAGCGCCACCATGATGTTCGGGCACATCGAGGGGGTGGCCGACCGCATCCATCACCTGGCGCTCGTCCGGGCGTGGCAGGATCGCGCGCTCCGCGACTTCGGCGCCGACGGCGGCGGACGCTGCATGGCCTTCATCTCCTGGCCCTTCCAGCGCGAGAACACGCCGCTCGGCCGGGCGAAGGAGTGGGATCGCGACTCCACGGAGCCGTTCCCCGGCGATGTCGTCGCCCGCCTGGACGGAAGCGGCTCGAAGGAGGCGCACCCGGACTTCGGCCGCTTCGTGCGCATGAGCGGCTCCACGGACTACCTGCGCACGCAGGCGCTTTCGCGGCTCTTCCTCGACAATGTCTGGTCGATCGGGTCGAGCTGGGTGACCATGGGGCCGCATGTGGGCCAGGTGGGGCTGCGCTTCGGCGCCAACGACATGGGCTCGGTGATGATGGAGGAGAACGTGGTCTCCAGCGCCGGCACCACCTACTGCATGAACGAGCCGATGCTCTGTCGCCTCATCCGCGATGCGGGCTTCCTCCCGGCGCAGCGCGGCAACGACTACGAGCTCCTCCGCGTCCACGACGGCCCCGAGTCGCCCGACCTCCGCGTCCGCGACTGGAGCTCGCTGCGCGTGCAGAAGCTCCATCGGCAGGGGGCCGCCTCGGCCGCGGAAGCGCCCGCCGCCGGCGCGAACGGCGCCACCGTCGAACTGACGGTCGGCGCCGACGGTTGAGGTCCGGCCGCGCCGCGCCGGCGCGACGCCGCTACAGCTCCAGCCTCGTCCACTTTCCCCAGGTGAATCGCGCCAGGAAGAGGAGGCCGCGGATCACCAGCTCGCCGCAGAGCCCGATCCAGATGCCGGGCAGTCCCCACCCGAGGTGGACGCCGAAGATCCACGCGGCGGGAAGCCGGATCCCCCAGGTGCTGACGAGCGTGATGTAGAAGACCCACGCGGTGTCGCCGGCGCCGCGCAGTCCCTGGCGCACCGTCATCGAGAGCGAGAAGAAGGGCTGCGCGAAGGCGCAGATGAGCAGGCACTTCGGGACGAGCTCGAGGTGCACCGGCTGCGAACTGATGATGCGCGTGAGCTCCTCGCCGAAGAGCGCGAAGACCACGCCGCAGGCGCTCATCACGCCCGCGCCGAGCCACGCGCAGACCCGGATGGCGCGCCGCGCCTGGCCCGGATTGCGCGCTCCCAGGTACTGGCCCGCCAGCGACGCGGCGGCGGTGCCGATGGCGTAGCCCGGCAGGTAGCTGAAGGCCTCCCACTGGATGGCGATGGAGTGGGCGCCGATGAGTCCGGCCTCCGCGGCGTCCCCGCCGTGACGCGAGATGGTGCCGATGAAGATCGTCACGATCACGCCCACGCTCCACATCGTGAGCCCCTCGAAGAAGCTGGGGATCCCCACGCGCGCGATGCGCCAGCCCAGGTGCGAGCGCCAGCGCAGGTCCGCGGCGTGCAGCCGCAGGTCCTTCACCCCGCGCAGGAGCACCATCATCGTCAGGAAGGCGCCGACCGCGTAGCCGAGGGAGGTCCCCGCGCCGATCCCCGTCACGCCCCAGCGCTCCGGATCGAAGGGGGACGGGTTCGGCAGCTCGAAGTCGCCGAAGCGCAGGCGCACGCCGGAGAGGAACCACGCCGCCACCGCGTTCACCAGGTTCACCACGAGGGCGATGGTGGTGGGCTTCACCGTCTCGCCGGCGCCGTGCAGGCACATCCCCCCGACCATCATGACGCTGCAGAAGGGGAGCCCCAGGGCCAGCATCCGCACGTACTCGGCGCAGAGCCGCGTGGCCTCGGGCGAGAGATCTGCGAGCGCCGAGAGCGGGTACGCGATCCACCAGAGCGCCACGCCCACGAGCGTCCCCCAGACGAGGGCCAGGAGCATCGACTGTCCCAGCGCCGCGCTCCCTTCGTGCACGCGCCCGCCTCCGATGGCGCGGGCGATGATCGCCTGCCCTCCCACGCCCAGCCCGATCAGGGCGACGCCGATGAGCCAGCCGACATAGGTGCCGATGCCCAGGCCGTCGAGCGCCGGAACGACGATGGACTCCGGGAGGTTCCCCGCGAGCAGCTTGTCGAGGAATCCGATGGTGGCCGCCAGGATCTGCTGGAGCAGCACCGGCGCCGCCAGGATCCAGATGGCCTGCCCCAGCGATTTCCCCGCCAGTCGTCCGCTGCGGATCCGGCCCTCGCCCTCCGCCGCGTCGCTCACGACTTCGCGCCGTCGCCGAGGTTCTCGAACTCGTCCGGCTCGGTGATCGGCCGAAGTCCCGGATCGGTCATGCCCGCGGGAATCGACGGCTTGTCCCAGGTGATGGGCTGCCAGAAGACCACGACATCGAAGAAGTCGAAGGGCCGCTGGTAGGTGGGATAGAGATAGACGATGCGTTCCTC
>CAZSVT010000145.1:0-2987 GCA_964610365.1 uncultured Isosphaeraceae bacterium | reverse complement strand
TCTGGGCGCGATACCAGGAGAGCCAGAGCGCGCGGTCGAAGCCCAGATGCTGGTTCGTCAGGAGGCGCAGGCTGTCGCCGGCGGCGAGGTTCACGGCCAGCTCGCGATGATCGAGGGCCTTGCAGAGGGCCTGGAAGACCGAGTCGTTGGGGTACTGGGCGAGTCCGATGGCCAGCTCCACGCGCACATCGGCCTCTTCGTCCTCGTTGATGAGCGTGCGCCACATGGCGTCCGCCACCGCGGGATCGTGGAGGCGCTGGAGCGCCTTGGCCGCCGCCAGCCGCACCTGCTTCGACTTGTGGGTGAGCTGCTTGGCAATGGGCTCCGCGTCCGTGGGATCGCCGTGACGACCGAGGGCCTCGATGGCCGCGGCGCGCACCAGCGGATCCACGTTCTCCTCCACGTAGAGCCGGTAGAGCTTCACGTAGACGGGCGATCCGCCCCAGACGGCGCTCGAGAGGAGCACGGTGCCTCGGCGCTGCGCCTCGGCGTCGCTGGGATTGGTGGCGTCGCGCGCCGCTTCCTGCGGCGTGGGCCCGGAGAAGGTCGACGCGAAGTCGCGCATGTCGGAACCGGCGCCTTCGCATCCCCCGAGCAGGGCTCCCAGGAGGAGCGCCGCCGCGGACCGCCGTCGCCACGCGAACGAGAGCGTCCGTGCCATCGTGGCGGCGAGTATACGCTTCGCGGCGTGCAGGGTCGCCGCGACGAAGCCTCCGCCGTCACCGAGCCGGCGCCGCGCGTGCGCCCCTTCGTGCTGGGGGACTTCCAGACCAACTGCTACCTCGTCACCATTCCCGGCGCCGCGGATCCGCAGGCGCGGCGCGACGCCTGGATCGTGGATGTCGGCCAGGATCCGGGCGAACTGCTGGCCACCGTGGAGCGGGAGGGGCTGCGCGTCCGGGCGATCCTCTTCACGCACGCCCACGCCGATCACATCGCAGGCGTCGACCAGGCGATCGCCCGGCTGGGAAGCGATGTCCCGCGGCTTGCGCACCCGGCCGAGCATGCCGCCTTCGAGGATCCGGACTTCAATCTCTCCTCCTTCGTGGCCGACCCGATCTCCGTGAGCCCGCCCACCGGGGCGCTCGAGCCGGGCACGGCGCTGGAACTGGCCGGGACGCGCTGGCGGGTCCTCCACACGCCCGGGCATTCTCCGGGCGGGATCACGCTCGTCCATGACGCCGGCGGCGACGCGATCGTGGGCGACACGCTCTTCGCCGGCTCGATCGGGCGCGTCGACTTCCCCACCTCCGACCGCGAAGCGATGCGCCGTTCGCTGGCGCTGCTCATGACCCTCCCCGACGCCACGCGCGTGCATCCCGGCCACGGGCCGTCCACGACCATCGGCGCCGAGCGCCGCGCCAATCCGTTCCTGCGACCCGGAGCGTGGTGAGCATGGCGGCGATCCTTCGAGCGCTCTGCTTCGGCGCCCTCTGCGCCATCGCCGTGTCGGTGTCCGCGGCGCTGCGGGCGCCGGTCTCCACGCCCGAGGGCCGCGCCGAGGTGGACGCCTGGTTCACGCGGGTTCCGCCGGGTTGGCCGGCGAAGCCCTGGGCCGAGGCTCGCTTCGAGCGATCGTGGGGGCGTGAGACCTGGGAACTTCGCGGCGATCCTCCGCTCGACGGCGGCCGGCGCGGCGACGGGTTCACCGCGGAGTGGGTGCAGCGCACGGGCTGGCCGCTGCCCGCCTTCCAGTGCGTGCGGCTTCGTCTGCGGACGCTCTGGCAGCAGGGCGAGCCGCGACTGGCGCCGTGGGACGGCCCCAGCGAATCGCTCTCGGAGGGGCTGCGCATCCCCGCGAGCGCCCTGGGGGCCCACGAAGGGCAGATGCTCATCGGCGTGACGCCGCTCTGGCCGGGACTGGCGATCGACTCGATCGCCTGGGCGCTGCCGATCTGGCTGATCGGGTATGCGTCGCGCCGACTCAGCGAGCGCCGCGCGGCGAAGCGGCGGGCCGCGCCGCCGCCGTCCGATCGATCCACTCGTTGACGCGACGCTCGAGGACGGAGAGCGGGATCGATCCCGCGCCGAGGACCACCTCGTGGAAGTCGCGCCGGTCGAAGGCGGGGCCGAGCGTCGATTCAGCCCGCTCGCGCAGCCGGCGGATGGTCCGCTCGCCCAGCTTGTAGGCGCACGCCTGGCCCGGCCAGGCGATGTAGCGGTCGATCTCGCGCTCGATGTTGAGCTCGCTCAGCGCCGTGTTGAGGCGCATGAAGTCGATCGCCTGCTCGCGCGTCCAGCCCATGGCGTGCATGCCGGTGTCCACCACCAGTCGGCACGCGCGCCACATCTCGTAGAGCAGGCGGCCGAAGTCGTCGTAGGGGTCGTCGTAGAGCCCCATCTCCAGGCCGAGCCGCTCGGCGTAGAGCGCCCATCCCTCCACGAAGGCGTCGACGCCGGCCTCGCGTCGGAAGAGCGGCTGCTCCGGGAGCTCCTGCGCCAGCGCGATCTGGAGGTGATGGCCCGGCACCGCCTCGTGGAGCGCCAGCGGAATCATCTCGTAGGTCGGGCGCTGGTCGAGCGCGTAGGTGTTGGCGCAGAAGAAGCCGGCGGTGCCGCCTTCGAGCGATCCGGGCTGGTAGTACGCGGCGGTCTGCGTGGGGGCCATGAAGCGCGGGATCTCGCGCACGCCGTAGGGCAGGCGCGGGAGCGTCCGGAAGAGCTCCGGAAGATGACCGTCCACGCGCTTGCAGATGTCGCGGTAGCCGGCCAGGAGCGCCTCGGCCGTCTCGTGGCGGAAGCGGGCGTCGCTGCGCAGGAAACCCACGAACTCGGCGAAGAGCGTGTCGGCGTCGAGCTGGGCGCGCGACGGATCCGCGGCGTACCAGTCGGTGCGCCGGATCACCTCGATCATCTCGGCGCGGAGCCGCTGCGCCTCCTCCACGCCGATGCGATGGATCTCCTCGGCGGAGAGCGCCAGCGTGGTGTGCTTCCGGAGGCACCATGCGTAGTAGGCGGCGCCGTCGGGCAGGGCGCTTGCCGCGATC
>CAZSVT010000144.1:0-6768 GCA_964610365.1 uncultured Isosphaeraceae bacterium | reverse complement strand
GTGGCTCATCCTCGGCGGCGAATTCTTCACAGCCGGGAACGCGGCTTCGTTGCGCATCGCCGCGTGGGACGGGATCGCGTGGCACGTGCTGAACAGCAATGGTGCCAGCGGACATGTCCGGGCGTTGACGACCTTCCAGGGCGACCTGGTCGCAGGCGGCAACTTCATCGGAATCGGATTCGGGTCGGCAACGAGTGGAGTTGCCAGATTCGACGGCACCGACTGGACGGACATGGGGTCCATCACCGGAGTGCGGACGCTCGCGGTCCATCAGTCGAAGCTGATCGCGGGATGCGACAATGGGTCGCGACTCTACACCTGGAACGGCAACGGCTGGGCGCCGTTTCAGGGAGTCCCGAACGGTACGGTGAGGTCATCGTGCGTCATCGGCGATGATCTCTACATCGGAGGCAGCTTCACGACGGTTGGCGGGGTGGCCGCCTCGTGCGTCGCTCGGTGGGACGGCAAGAACTGGCACCCTCTCGGCGGCGGCCTCAATTCCCCCGTCGGTGCGTTGGTGGAGTTCGAGGGCGACTTGATTGCAGGCGGGTCCTTCGGAGCCGGGCAGGCGGCATTCCTCGAGCATGTCGCGCGATGGGACGGTCGCGAGTGGCAGCCGATGGGACCCGGGCTTGGCTACACGGTGGAATCACTCCATGTCCATGATGGCGTCCTCATTGCCGGGGGAGAGTTTGGATCCACCGGCGATGGCTCCCACCTCAACAAGATCGCGTGGTGGGATGGCGACACATGGCGTGATCTCGATCTCGGGATCGGCTATCTCGGCTTGTCCGGCGACACGGTGTACGCCATGTGCAGCCATCAAGGAGACCTGATCGCGGCCGGTGACATCTCGTTCGCCGGAGGGAGCCCCGCGCTCAACATCGCACGTTGGCATGGGGTCGTCGGATCCGGGCCCGAGCCGGGTCTGGAAGGCGCCGGATGGCAGCGAGTGGGGAATGGATGGGATCGTCCGCTCCAGTCCTTGGCACGGATCGGCGGGTCTCTGTACGTTGGCGGGCAGTTCCGCGTGGCTGATGGGGTTGAAGCCTGGTCCGTCGCGAAGCGTGATGACGGCTCCCCGACATGGGAGCCGCTCGACTCGGGACTTCGGCGGACTCAGGCGACCATCGCGGCGTCGGTCGTATCGATGAGCGCCTTCGGGTCCGGCGTTGCCTTCGGTGGACTCTTCGACCTTGCGGGATGGAAGCCGGCCCTGAACGTCGCATGGTGGGACGGGCACGAGTGGCATCCGCTTGGGGAGGGTCTGTGGGGGAGCGCCTCGGTCCCTGTTCGTGCTCTCGTGGAGTATCGGGGTGACCTTGTTGCAGGCGGCAGCTTCGTCCTGTCGGGCACGTCCGCGGTCGCGTATCTCGCACGGTGGACCGGCGCAGCTTGGGAGACTTTTGCCGGTGGCACCAGCGGAACGGTCACGGCGCTGATCGTTCACGACGGGGATCTCATCGCTGCCGGTTCGTTTTCCAAGGCGGGCGACGTCGCAGCGCCCAAGATCGCACGATGGGACGGGCGGTCGTGGTCGCCTTTCGGCTCGGGATTCTCCGGCGCGGTGACGGCGCTTGCGATCCATCAGGGTGAGCTGATCGCTGCTGGCAACCTCGAAGTGGCCGACGGACTCCCGGATCCGCTCCATGTTGCACGATGGGATGGGAGGAGCTGGATCCCCATGGGAGGCGCCTTCAAGGGCTACATGGGCGGGCCGATCATTCGCGTGCTGTCGAGCGTGAATGGGGAGTTGTTCGTTGCCGGCACATTTGACAAGTCGGGCGATACGGTTCTGTCCAACATCGCGCGATGGAATGGCGTGGCTTGGGAGCCGCTGGGCGCGGGCATCGATGCCGGGTTCGCCCCCGACTATACGGCCGAGGTGCGGGGGATTTCGGTCGCCGCCGACGACATCCTGATTGGCGGCACGTTCACGCGCGTGGGCATGGTGCCGAACTTCAGCTCGAACCTTGGCTCGCCGTTCCTGGCTCGCTTGGGGCCGGTTGCGCCGATTCCGCCTGATCTCAACTGCGATGGGGTCGTCGATGCATTCGACCTGGACAAGCTTCTTGATGCCTGGGGGCCGTGCGACGCCTGCAGCGTCTGCCCGTGCGATCTCGACGGCGACTGCAAGGTGAGTGGCTCCGATCTCGGGGACCTGCTCGGCGCGTGGACAGCACCCTGACGCCGCGGGTCGCCGGGTGCACCGCGTCCGCGACGCCCGCATCGGGGTAGGCTCCGCGCCCGCCCATGCCGTGGCCCAACTGGATTCGTCGGTACCGGATCCGGACCTTCTTCGCGAACGCCTTCTGGGCGATGCCGGTGGCGGCGCTCCTCCTGGGGCTGGTCCTGGTCCGCACGACGGTGTGGATCGACACCACGCTCGGCCTGGAGCACGGGCTCCTCGCCGAGTCGGCGCGGAACTCGCTGATGATGCTCGCGTCGGCGCAGCTGACCTTCATGGTCTTCCTCTGCAGCTCGCTGCTGGTGGCCGTGCAACTCGCCAGCGCCCAGCTCTCGCCGAGGATCATCTCGCTGGTCTACCGGGACCTGGGCACGCGCCTCTCGCTGTCCATCTTCGCGTTCTCCTTCGCCTTCACCTTCGGCGTGGCGGTGCGCACGCGGGACACCGTGCCGCTGATCAGCGTGATGATCGCCACCTACGGCAGCATCATCACCCTGATCATCTTCTTCTACCTGATCGATCATCTCGGACGCGGGCTTCGCCCGGTCGGGGCGCTTCGCCGGATCGCCCGGATCGGGGAGCGCGTGGTGGACGAGGTCTACCCCCATCGACTCGCTGATCCCGCAAGTGCATCGCGCGGACCCGAGCGCGACACGGCCTCCGTCCAGGCCGAGGTCGAGCGGCTGCTGGCCGGGGTGACGATGACCGAGGTGACGGCAGCGAAGGACGGCACGCTCCAGGCCTTCGACGTGGTCGGGCTGGTGGCGCTCGCCGTGCGGCGCGATTGCGTCATCGAGCTCGTGCCCCAGGCGGGGCACTTCATCTCCCGGGGCGACGCGCTCTTCCGGGTCTACGGAGCGGCGACGCCCATCGAGGAGCGGGTGCTCCGAGGCATGGTCGCAGTGGGCATGGAGCGGACCTACGAGCAGGATCCTTCGTACGCGCTGCGGAACATCGTGGACGTGGCATCCAAGGCGCTCTCCCCGGCGATCAACGATCCGACGACGGCGGTGCTCGCCATCGATCAGATCCACCAGCTGCTGCGCCGGATCGGAACGCGGCGCCTCGACGAGGGCATCGTCCACGATCCCTCGGGGCGGATGCGGTTCATCTCGTGGACGCGCGACTGGGAGGACTTCGTGCGCCTCGCGGTGACGGAGATCCGTCACTTCGGCGGCGAGAGCATCCAGGTGATGCGACGGCTCCGCGCCATGCTCGACGACCTCGCTCGCCGGCTCGCCCCGGAGCGTGCCGCGCTCCTGCGCCGCGAGCTCACGATCCTCGACCGGGGCATGGAGCGGCTCTTCTCCGACCCCGAGGATCGCGCCATGGCGGTGCAGGGCGATCTCCAGGGCGTGGGCGGTGCGAAGACGAAGTCCGGGCCGGGAGGCGCCGAGGGCGGCGGCCGATGAGCCGCGGGGGGGCGACGAGTGAGGCGCCGGCCGCGTCGAGGGGGCATGTCGCGCTCGCGGTGGTGGTGGCGGCGCTCGGCTACTTCGTGGACCTCTTCGACCTGGTGCTCTACTCGGTGGTGCGGGTTCCGAGCCTGGGGATGGAGCACGGCATCGGCCTTCCGGCGGCGCCGGCGGGTGCGCCGCCGATCGGCACGCTGGAACAGCTCCGGCAGCTCGGCGAGATCCTCCTCGGCCGCCTTCCCGGCGACGTGACCAGCGCCGGCCTGGTGATCCTCAACTGCCAGCTCGTGGGCATGGTGCTGGGCGGCATCGCCTGGGGCGTGCTCGGTGATCGACGAGGTCGCCTCACCGTGCTCTTCGGGTCGATCCTGGTCTATTCCACCGCGAACATCCTGAACGCCTTCGTGGAGACGGTCCCGCAGTACGCGGCGCTGCGCTTCGTGGCGGGCTTCGGCCTCGCGGGAGAACTCGGCGCCGGCATCACGCTGGTAAGCGAACTCATGGGGCGCACGCGGCGCGGCTACGGCACCATGATCGTGGCGGGCATCGGGCTCCTCGGTCCGATCGCGGCGGCGATCGTGGGGCAGCAGCTCCATTGGCGCCACGCCTACATCGTGGGCGGCTGCATGGGCCTGGCGCTCCTGCTCCTGCGGATCGGCGTGGCTGAGAGCGGACTCTTCCACCAGGTGCGCGCTCGACCGGTGGTGCGCGGTCGCCTCCGCATGCTGCTCTGGCCCCCGGAGCGATTCGTCCGCTACCTGCGCGTCGTCTTCGCCGGCGTGCCCATCTGGTGGGTCGGCGGCATCGTCTTCGTCTTCGCGCCGGAGCTGGCCGCGGCCATGGGCCTGAAGCCGACGACCCCGGGCAAGCCGGTGGTGGACCCCGCCACAGTGATCATGTGCGGATACGCCGGCGCCGCCACCGGCGATCTCCTCAGCGGTGCGCTCAGCCAGCTCCTGCGGAGCCGCGTCCGGACGATCCTCATCTTCCAGCTCGGACTGCTGCTCTCGGGCGCCGCGTTCTTCACGATGGGCGGCCGATCGCACGGCGCGTTCTACCTGCTCGTCTTCCTGATGGGCCTGGCCACCGGCTACTGGGCGATCTTCGTGACCGTGGCGAGCGAGGCGTTCGGAACCAACCTCCGCGCCACCGCCACCACGACCGCGCCCAACTTCGTGCGCGGATTCGCGGTGGTGATCGTCACCGCATGGGAGCTGCTGAAACCGGCCTTCGGTTCGATGGGCGGCGCGGGGTCCACCGGCGCCGTCGGCGCCGCGGCCGCGGTGGGCGCCGCGGTGCTCGCGCTCGGGGTCTTCTCGATCTCGGGCCTCGAGGATCCCTTCGGAAAGAGTTTGGACTACGAGGAGGCGTGAGCCGGGCGCGTCAGTCGTTGGAGCCGGCCACGGAGCCGGCGCTCGCGCACTCGTCAGTCGTTGAAGCCGGCCACATAGCCGGCGCTCGCGTATGCGGCGTTCGCCGCCATGGCGCCGGGCGCGACGCCTCCTCCGCCGCCGAAGTAGCCGCCCGGTCCGCCGAAGTAGTTGCCGGCGGCGCCGTACGCAGAGAAGCCGGTGTAGGTGTGGGAACCGACGACGGGGTTGTCATCGAGTCCCGCTTCGCTGCCCAGCGGACCCGGATTGCCGGGACCGTAGCCGGGCATGTACTGGGCCGCATCGCCGGTCGGGGCGACGGAGGCCGGGTTCACATAGGTGGTTCCGGCGTAGCCCGGGGCGGGGCCACCGCCCTGACCTTGGGAACCGTAGAAGTGGTAGTGGTAGTGGACGCCGCCGGCGGCCGCCGCCTGCAGCGCCTGCGCGTCGACCATGCCTCCGGGATTGTTGTAGCCCATGGGGCCGCTGGGAGCCTGGTTGCCCGTTCTGGGCGGTCCCTTGTATTCGGTGTCGGATCCGGAACCGGCGCCTTGTGGCTTGCCGGGAATCTCCTGATCGCTGTCAGGCGGCCGTCCGGTGCCGCCCGACTGCCCCGCAGCGCCCTGCCGCGGCGCAGCCGCCAGCAGCACCAGGGCGCCGGTGACCAGGCAGCCGGCGACGAACGAGAGGGCCGAGGTGGAGAGTCGGAACGAACTCGGTTGATTCGCGGCGTTCATGACATCGCTCCTTGGCGTCGATCGGCGGACGACGGGCGGCCAGCCACCTGGCGTCGGCCGCCGCCCGAACGATCGTAGCACTCCATCCTGCACGGCGCCGCGGCGGCGGCGGGTAGCATCCGGCCCCGTGGCCGAACCCGCCGAGACCGCGATGAAGGGCGTCAATCCGCGACGACCGGTGGCCGGTACGCCGGCCGACGTGCCGGAGATCGACGCGCTGGCGATCAACACCATCCGCACGCTCTCGATGGACGCCGTGCAGGCGGCGGACTCCGGTCACCCGGGCACGCCGATGGCGCTGGCCCCCGTGGCCTACGCGCTCTGGCAGCGCGTCCTGCGCTACGACCCGCTCAGTCCGGTGTGGCCCGACCGCGACCGATTCGTCCTGTCGAACGGCCATGCGTCGATGCTCCTCTACTCCATGCTGCACCTCGCCGGCGTGCGGGAGTCGTACGGATCGTCGTCGCCCGCCGTCTCGCTGGACGACATCCGCGCCTTCCGGCAGCTCGGGAGCCGCTGCCCCGGCCATCCCGAGCACGGTCTCACCACCGGCGTCGAGACGACCACCGGTCCGCTCGGCCAGGGCGTGGCCACCAGCGTGGGCATGGCCATGGCGTCGCGATGGCTCGCCGCGCGCTACAACCGGCCGGGCTTCGATCTCTTCACCTTCCGCACCTGGGCGATCTGCGGCGACGGCTGCCTCATGGAAGGCATCTCCGGCGAGGCGGCGTCGCTGGCGGGGCACCTGGCGCTGTCCAATCTCTGCTGGATCTACGACAACAACCACATCACGATCGAGGGCCACACCGACCTGGCCTACTCCGACGACGTGGCCACGCGGTTCCTCGGATACAAGTGGAATGTCCTGCGCGTCGGCGATGCGAACGATCTCGACCAGCTCGAGCGCGCCCTGCGCGAGGCGATCGCCACGCGGGACCGCCCGACGATCGTGATCGTGGACAGCCACATCGGCTGGGGAGCGCCCACGCGGCAGGACACGAGCGCGGCGCACGGCGAACCGCTGGGCGAGGAGGAGATCCGCGCCACCAAGCGCTTCT
>CAZSVT010000143.1:0-6872 GCA_964610365.1 uncultured Isosphaeraceae bacterium | reverse complement strand
CGCTGCCGCCCAATGTGAAGCTGGGGCGGATGATGGCGGGAAGGCCGATCTCCTGGAGGAAGGCGCGGGCATCGTCGAGATTGGTGACGGTGCGCGATCGCGGCTGCTTGAGGCCCAGGCGCTGCACGATGGCGCGGAACTCCTCGCGATCCTCGGCGCGCTGGATGGCGGCGCGGTTGGCGCCGATGAGCTCCACCGCGAACTCCGCCAGCGTGCCGTCATCATGGAGTCGGCACGCGCAGTTGAGGGCGGTCTGTCCGCCCAGCGTGGGCAGGAGGGCGTCCACGGGCGATCCGAGCGCCCGCTCCTTCGCCAGGATCTTCCGCACCGCTTCGGGCGTGATGGGTTCGATGTAGGTGCGATCGCTGAACCCCGGATCGGTCATGATCGTGGCCGGGTTCGAGTTGACGAGCACCACGCGGTACCCCTCCTCGCGCAGCGCCTTGCAGGCCTGCGTGCCGGAGTAGTCGAACTCGCAGCCCTGGCCGATGACGATCGGGCCCGAGCCGATGATCAGGATGGTGTGGATGTCCTCGCGTCGCGGCATGGGGCGATCCGCGATCGAGCCACCGCGAATCCGGGCCACTATACCGGCCCGCACGGCCGGATTTCACGCCGCGGCGAAGGCGGTCCGGGCAGGCACGCGGCCCGAAATGAACGACGCCCGCCACGGGCGTGGCGGGCGTCGGTTCGTTCAAGCAGTGACCGGGCGGCGCCCGGCGTTCGGATCAGGCGCGACGGCGTCGCCCGAGCAGGCCGGCGAGGCCCACCAGGGCCAGGGCGCCGGGGGCCGGAATGATGTTGTACTCGTACATCACCGTCAGCGAGCCGTCGGCCTCGAACTCGGTGATCTCGAGGAGGGCGTTGCCGCTGCCGACGACGCCGAAGAGACCGGCGCCGGCGTAGTCCACGGTGAAGGTGCCCACGCCGGTGTAGAGAGCCATGAGCACCGGGTTGTTGATCACGGTGTTGTCGGAGTAGAGGCCCTTGACGACGCCGAAGTCGTAGATGTCGCCGCTGTTGAGCACCGGCGAGTCGGCCGTCTGGAAGATGCCGCCGCCGAAGTTGAAGAGCAGGCCGTCATCGGCGGAGGTGTTGCCCGAGACGCCGATGGTGATGATCTGGTCGTTCGCCTGGCTGAGCGCCACCACGTGGGCCCGCATCGAGACGTCGTACTGGAAGAGGATCGACTTCAGCACGTAGTTGCCGTTGTGGTCGTCGAACAGCGGCAGGTCGGCCGAGCCGGCGAACGGAACCGCGCTCGGTCCGAACGGGATCGTGTGGATCTGGATGGCGGCGCTGGCGGCCGTGGAGACTGCAAGGACGGATGCTGCGACAAGAAGCTTCATGATCTGAATCAACCTTTCCTCGCCCAATGGGCTCATCGTTCCATGATGCCGCCGATTCCGTTCGGCGCCCCGGTTGACCGCGACGCACGCATGCGCGTCGTACCGGGGGTCGGGAGTGTAGCGATGGGCGGGCGTTCGGCAATCCATCGGCGTCGTCGTCCGGCGGACTTCACTCGATCCAAACAGCGGACGCCGCCGCGTCCGGGACCCGGACAGGCCGTCGGCGCGGCGCCGAGATCGCTGGAAGAGCAGGAATTGCGCGTCGCCGGCTCGGCGTGAACCGCAGCGCATCGTGGTCGTCGGCCGCGGGTTGCGCCCGCGACGACTGGATTCGGACCTCGCGCCCCGAACTCCCCCATGGATAGATTGTGCCCGCGGCCGGGGTCCGGAGCGGTCGATGTCCTCGACGCCGGTGACCTCGGGCGATGCGCGATGTCACAAGGGACGCCCTCGATGACCGAATCCCCCGCACGGCCCGGCCCGCGGGGTTCCCTTGCGGGACCCCCGCGCGGAGCGGCGCGATCGGCCCGCCGCGCGGCGCTGCGACTGACCCTGGGCATGGCGGTGTCGCTGCTCGCCGGACTCATGCTCTCCGTGCTCGTCGCGGTCGCCGCCGGGCTGAAGATCCTCCCTCGGGGCGCGGTGGTCACCGAGGCGCACTTCATCATGGACGGCGGGCACGAGTTCGGGTCCGGCTGGAAGCTGACCATCGACGAGGCGTGCATCGGGGAGACCTGCCGCTCCACCTCGCTGGTGGCCCCGCAGAGCTACGGAGTGGGGGGCTTCGGATTCATCCTGGATCTCCACGATGAAGCGGCGGTCGCCTCCGACGGCGGCGCCATTCCCCGGCGCGCCGCGCCGGGCGACGCCTTCGACGACATTCCCGAGTTCTGGCGCGAGGAGATCCGGACCGGGAGTGCGGGCGGCGGCACGCTCATCATCTGGCCCTTCGAGATCCGCGTGGGCTGGCCCATCCGATGCATGCGCTACTGGATCGACGGCGCCTATGGATGGAATCGGTCCGGCTACACGATCACCTCTCCGCAGGTGCGCCGCGGCTGGGTGGCGGGACGGTCGCCGCGCGGGAGCCTCCATGAGCGCGTGGTTCCCTTCGAGCCGATCTGGAGCGGATTGTTCGCCAGCACGCTCCTGTACGGGGCCGCGTGTTTCACGGCGGGGCTCCTGGCGGGCCGGATCCGGGCCGGTCGGCGTCGCCGCGCCGGCCGGTGCGTGGCCTGCGGGCACCATCTCGGCGGTGCGGATGTGTGTCCCGAGTGCGGCGCCGGATACGCTGCACCTGGTGCATCGCCGGAGACGTTGACCGGCGCCCGCGGTGCGTAGAACCGGAGGAGGCGCCCCTTGCGACGATCGTTCGGCAGGACCACTGGAATCTCCGGCTTCGTCCGCGTCGCCGCGTGCTCGGCGTTCCTGGCGTGCCCGGCCTTCACGGCGGCCGGTGGGCCTGCGGCAGGCGCGTCCGCCGCGAGCCCGCAGTCCGCGGACCCGGCATCCGCGCCTCGGGCGACGCCGCCCACCGCTCCAGCAGCCCCGGCGAATCCGGGCCCCGGCGCGCCGGGTGATCGGGCGCCGCAACCGCGCCGCCAGGGGGCCGCGTCTCCGAGCGCGATCTGCGACATCCGGGTGGTCTCGCTCGACGCGGCGCGACCGCCCGGATCCACGGTGGAGCCCGGTCCCGGCGCCGTCGCCGGCATCCTCTACCTCACGCGCGTGCGCGTGGAGCTGGAGGAGGCGCCGCTCTCGCAGGCCCTCATGGCGCTCGCGCGCGCGGCGGGCGTGAATCTCCTCCCGCTGTATCGGGTGCGCGAGGGCGCGCCCGGGCTCGACCGGGACGCTCCCGTGACCCTCCTGCTCGACGGCGTCTCGGTGCAGGAGGCGATCGAGGCGATCCTCGCCGCGGCGACGGGCATGGTCGACGCCACCTGGCAGATCCGCGGCGGCATCGTGGAGTGCGGGCCGAAGGTGATGCTCGCCGATCCCGGTCGCCGCGAGACGCGCGTCTACGACGTCACCGAGCTCCTCTTCGAGATCCCCACCTTCTCGTCGAAGGCCTTCGACCCGAATCAGATCCTGGCGCTGCGCCGCAAGAAGAAGGAGATCAGCGCCGACTTCGCCAGGATGATCGTGAACCAGGTGGAGCCCGATGCGTGGCGCGAGCCGGAAGCCGCCACCGAGCCGGCGTCGCCCAACAGCGCGAAGCCCACCGGCCCCTCGCCCACGCCGACGAAGAACCTCGACGGCGACGGCCGCAACGACATCTTCGTGCGCGGGCAGTGGGCCGCCATGCACATCCGGAGCGACCGCGAACTCGTCGTCACCGCGCCCGACTTCATCCATCGCGGGATCGGCGGCTACGCGCGGATGGTGCCTCCCGAAGCGCGGCCCGATGTCCCGGTGCGGCCGCGCCCGCGTCCCGCGGCGCCGCCACCGGAGTCGTCGGAGGAGGATCCTTCGATGCCGCCGGCGCCGTCGGCGGCCCCCTGAGTCGACGGCACTCAGGTCTTCGTCACATCCCGGTGCAGCTCGCGGATCGATCGCCCTCCCCGGGTGAGCGTCGAGCCCAGCCACCCGAAGCCGATGGCGGCGGCGAACGAGCACGGGACGATGAAGAGGACGATCACCCCGCCGCGCAAGGGTCCGGCGAACAGGAACGGCATGAACCGCAGCAACAGGATCGCCGCAAGCGCGAGCGGAAGGAACCATCGTCCCAGCCGCTCCAGCTGCCGTGCCCTGGCCGCGAGTTGCGGCGCCGGGACCCGGGCCAGGAGCGCGGCCGCCCACCGCAGGAGCGAGAGCGTGGCGACGGCGAAGCCCGCGGCGCCCAGCCATGCCAGCGGGAAGAGGAGCGAGAGTCCGATGGGACCGATGGGCGCGAACCAGGCCGTCGCCGCCAGCGCCGCCAGCGCCCACGCCGCCGCCAGCGATCCGCGGAGGATCCGGCGCGCCGACCAGGCGGGTTCGCGCGTCGCGTCGCGCGGATCGGGCGCCGAGGCGATCGCGGCGCCGATCGAGCCGACGGCGGCGGCCAGTGCCACACCGAGACCGAAGAAGGCTCCGAGCGAGAGCGGAATCGACGGCGCGTTGCGCATCCATTGGACACTGGTGATCGCCAGGGATCCGGCGCCGACTCCGTAGATCGTCCAGCGCGCGATCACCGCCGCCGCGCGCAGCAGCAGCCATCCGCGATCGACGACGGCCAGCCAGCTCGGATCGGCGTCCGCCAGGAGGAAGGAGCGGCGGGAGCGTGCCGCCGGCGTTCCGCACTCCGGGCAGTCACCCTCGTCGGCGATGCCGCCGAGGTCGTAGCCGCAGCCTCGGCAGTGCGCAGGTCTCGCCAGGAGCTGCGGGTCGAACATGGCCTCCTCCAGTATCGGCGATTCGTGGCCATGCGTCGGGACGAGGCAGCCGGCGCGCCAGCGCGGCCGCGGCGCCGCCGGTCGTCGACGGCGCGATGCGGCGAGAGGCTCAGCGCGGTCGGCGGCGGTTCGTTCGAGCGGGCTCCCCGCTCCTGGACGCGGGCCGCGGCGTCGCCGCCGACGTGAGCGTGACGCCGTTCGTCACGCCCGCGCAGCGCCCGGCGCGCCCCGCGCCCGGTTCGAGCAGATCGGCGAGCGTCGTCGACGAGAACGCCTTCTGGATGCTCTCGATCGCGTCATCGAGCTTGCGATGGAGCGGGCAGAGGCTGAGATGCGACGGGTTGCCGAGGGGGCAGGCGCGGATCCGCTGGATCGGCGTCACCGCATCGACGACCTCGAGGATGGAGATCGTCGACGGATCGCGCGCGAGCGAGAATCCTCCGTTCGGACCGCGCTGCGAGGAGGCGATCCCCGCCACCACGAGATCGCGCATGACCTTCGAGATGTAGCCGGGAGGCACCTTCGTGCACTCCGCGATGCGCTCGCTGTTGGCGGCCTCGCCCATGTTCGCGGCGAGGAAGACGGCGGCGCGGAGGGCATACTCGGTCGTGCTGGAGAGAATCATCGAAGCCTCATGTGCCCGCTGGTGGACGGCGATCGAGGAGCCACTGGCGTCGAACGGTAGCGAGTTCCGGCCAGGAAAGCCGCACGCCACCGTGGCGTTCGTGCGCCGCCCGCGCCCGCTCGGGCGCGGCGAACGCGACGAGCCACGAGTCCATCGGCGTTCGGATCGACTCGGACATCAGGTAGTGGGCGATCCCGGCCTCGATCCACCGGCCGTCGTCGTGATCGTGCACGAAGCGGCCCACGATCGTCCCCGCCGATCCGTGGCGTTCGTGATCGAGCAGGCAGCCGATGTCGTCGAAGAGCAGATGGGCCCGACCGCCGTCGCGTTCCACGAGCAGCGCCGCCGAGCATCGATCCTCGACGATCGACATGCCGCACTCGGCGCAGAGGTCTCGCCCGAGGCGCAGGGTCGGCGGGCCATCGGGCGGCGCCCGATCGCAACCGATCGTCGCGAACACGGTCGCCAGTGCGGCGAGCGCCGTTCGGAGGAGTCGCTGGCCCGGGCTCATGCCGGCGACCTCCGGGAGAAGACGACGACGGCTGCGCCGAGCGGGACGACGACCCAGGCCGCGAGCACGGCGGCGAAGAGGCGCGGCAGTCGATCGCCGAGCGTGTCCACGGCGTAGAGGCCCGCGGGCCCGAGCACATCGAGGGACGCGTCGAGCGACGAGAGCGACCAGAGCTTGAAGACCTGGAGCGGGTTGGCCACCGCGAGCGCGAAGAGCGTCTCGATCCTCAGCTTGAAGGCGAGCGTTCCCGCCATCAGTCCCAGGTCGGAGGCGAACGCGAGGAGGAGCCAGATGAAGACCGCCACGCCCACCGCCACCGACGCGCGGCGCGTCAGCACCGAGACGAGGAGCCCGACACCGAGCATGGCGGCGGCGAGGACCACGGAGAGCATCACCAGGTGCACGAGGCTCCACGGATCGGCGGTCCCGCCCTGCCACGCCATGGCGGCGGCGCATCCCCCGAGGCCGAGACAGAGGCACGCGACCATCGCAAGCAGCAGACCCAGGTAGGTTCCGACGAGGAGTTCCCATCGCGCCAGCGGTTGCGAGAGAAGGTAGGACAGCATGCCGCGCTCGCGCTCCGAGGCGATCGCGCCCGCACCGGCCGTGAGGGACATGAGCGGCACCACGAGCAGGATGAGATTGAGGAGCCCCGCCGTCGTGCGCCCGAAGCCCGCGAGTCCGATGCCGCCCGCGCTCGCCGACGAGACGAAGGAGACTCCGAGGCCCAGACCCAGGAACGCGAGCGTGTCGAGGAGGAACCAGCGACTCCGGAGCGCGTCGCGAAGGACGCGGCCCATCACCGTGCGCACGTTGGCGATCGCCGAGGGCGGTTTCGCCAGGCCGACCGACGAGACCATGCGGCCGTCGGATGCCGGCCGAGCCAGATCCGCCGGCGCACGCTCGAATGGGCGCGACGCCTCGATGGCGGTCATCCTCCACCCCCGATGACGGATTCGGCCGGCGCCGCGGCCATCGCCGCGAGCCTCGCGGGCGGCGCCCGGCGCAGCGCG
>CAZSVT010000142.1:0-6905 GCA_964610365.1 uncultured Isosphaeraceae bacterium | reverse complement strand
GGTGGTGGTGCCCGATGTGGAGGACAAGGGTCGCGGCCAGCTCCTGGGCCTGCTCTTCGAGGACCTCGGACCGCGTCTCGAGGGACATTCCGTGGGCGAGGAGTTCGTCTTCGAGACGGTCGGTCCCGAGGGCCACGAGCGCGAGGAGGTCCGCGGCGCGAAGGTGCGCATCGAGTACCAGGTGCGGGAGGCGGAACGCATCGAGCCGGCCACTCCGGAGTCGCTCGCCGAGCAGCTCGGGCTGGGCACCGTGCAGAACCTCCGCGCCCAGATCCGACTGGGGCTCGAGCGTCGCCGGGATTCCGAGCAGCGCGCCGCGATGCGCGAGCAGGTCTATGAGCACCTGGCGGGCGCGGTCGACTTCGCGCTGCCGGAGAAGCTCTCGCAGACGCAGGTGCAGCGGAACCTGGACCTGCTGCGCATCGACCTCCTCCAGCGCGGCATGGAGGCCGAGCAGGTGGAGACGCGGCTGGCCGAGGTCCGAGGCGCGAGCGAGGAGGACACCCGTCGCCGTCTCAAGCTCTTCTTCATCCTGGCGCGGCTCGCCGAGCACTTCAAGGTGGAGGTCTCCGAGGCGGAGATCAACGGCCGCATCGCCTCCATCGCCTCCCAGCGGAACCTCCGTCCCGACCAGGTCCGCGCCGAGCTGGAGCGCGCGAACCGCATGAACGACATCGCCCTTTCCATCCGCGAGGCGAAGACCGCCGACCGGATCATCGACCGCGCCGTCGTCTCCGACGTGGACGCGGCCACCTGGAACGCGGAGCTGGATGCCCGGCGCCGCGCCGCCGGAGGAGCCCCGAAGGCCGCGGCCCCCGCGGCGGCCAAGCCCGCCGCCGCCAAGCCGGCCAAGTCCGCCGCCCCGAAGAAGGCCGGCTCGGCGAAGGGCGCAGGGAGCTCGGAATGAGGTTCGCGGGGGGTGCGCTGGGGGCGCCGCTCCTGCTGGGCGCCCAGGCCGGGAGCCCGGACGCATCGCGCGTGAGCGATGTGTTCATGCAGATCCTTCCCTACGCGATCGTCATCGTCGCGCTGACGATCGTGGGCGGCATCATCATGATGATCAGCCGGCGCAAGATCGACGCCGGCGCTGGCGGGACCCCGGTGGGCTTCACGCTCTCGGATCTGAAGGAATTGCGCGATCGCGGCGAGCTCAGCGACGAGGAGTTCGAGCGCGCCCGGCAGGAAGTGATCGCGCGGGCGCGCAAGGCGTTCCGTAGCGACGGTAGCGGTCCTCCTGTCCGGTAAGGGATCCTTCGCTCGTTCGTGGCGTTCGCAGCGCGCGGCGGTCGATACACTTCGATCGTCGCTCGCCGTTTCGGAGCCACCTGGATGCATCGTTCGACACACCGACCCTCCCGCGCGCCGGCGCAGCGCCGCGCGATCGACTCGCCGATCGTCGGAGCTTCCGGCGGCATGCCCCTCGGTCCGGGCGGAGGCGGCCCCGGCGGCGGTTCCGCCGGCGGCGGTCCTTCGGGTCCCGGCGGTTCCGGATCCGGCGGCTCGGGCGGTGGCGCCGGCATGGGCGGCGGATCGGGTCCGGGCGGCGGTTCCGGCGGCGCGTCGGGAGGCGGCGGAAGCGGCGGCGACGGCGGATTCCGCGGGCGCAAGGTCACCACCTGCAGCTTCTGCGGCAAGACGAGCCGCGAGGTCGGTCCCATGGTGGAGGGCCCGAGCGACGTCTACATCTGCTCCAACTGCACGGACCTCTGCCAGAACATCTTCAAGCAGGAGAAGCGCCGGATCTCGGGGAACCGTCCGCTCTTCAGCCAGATCCCGCCGCCGCGCACCATCAAGGAGTTCCTCGATCAGTACGTGATCGGCCAGGAGCACGCCAAGCGCACGCTCTCGGTGGCCGTCCACAACCACTACAAGCGCCTGACCCAGGCGGGCGTGGAGGGCGTGGACGTGGAGCTCGACAAGAGCAACGTGCTCCTCATCGGCCCGACGGGCACGGGGAAGACGCTGCTGGCGCGCACGCTGGCGCGGATCCTCAACGTGCCCTTCGCCATCGGCGACGCCACCACGCTCACCGAGGCCGGCTACGTGGGCGAGGACGTGGAGAACCTCCTGCTCAAGCTCCTCCAGGCCGCCGACTTCGACCTGGAGAGCGCGCAGCGCGGCATCATCTACATCGACGAGATCGACAAGATCGGCAAGACCTCGCACAACGTGTCGATCACCCGCGACGTGAGCGGCGAGGGCGTGCAGCAGTCGCTGCTCAAGATGCTCGAAGGCACGCTGGCCAACGTCCCGCCGCAGGGCGGACGCAAGCATCCCGAGCAGCAGTACATCCAGATGGACACCACGCACATCCTCTTCATCTGCGGCGGCAGCTTCGAGGGGATCGAGAACATCATCAAGAAGCGCCTCGGCCGCCGTCGGATCGGCTTCAGCGCCGAGGGACCGCGCGTGCCGCGTCGTGAGGCGGAAGTGGCGGACCTGCTCTCGCAGATCACGCCCGAGGACGTGCTCGAGTTCGGGATGATCCCGGAGCTCGTGGGGCGCCTGCCGCTCCTCTGCCCGCTCATGCCGCTCTCGGTGGAGGCGATGGTCTCCATCCTCACCGATCCCAAGAACGCGCTGGTGAAGCAGTACCGGCACCTCTTCCGCCTGGAAGGCGCGGGCTTGGAGTTCACGCCCGGCGCCCTCGCGGCCATCGCCGAGAAGGCCCTCACGCGCCAGACCGGCGCCCGCGCCCTCCGCGCCGTGATGGACGAGCTGATGCTCGACCTCATGTACCACCTGCCGGAGATGGACAACACGAGCGTCACCTACGTGATCGACGAGGACGCGGTGGCCCACGGCCACGGGCTCCATCAGATCGCGCGGCGACTGGCCAAAGAGTCGGCGTGAGCGCCCGGCGCCCGTTCGAGCCCGCGCTCCGAGAGGATCGCCGCGCCGCCTACGCCGGCCTGCGCGCGGCGCTGTCCGGTCTGCGCCCCGCCGGCCGCAGGGAGGCGATGATCGCCTTCGTGGACGCGGCGTGGCGCGCCCTGGCGCCGACGGGGGTGAGCTGGATCGGCTTCTACGTCGATGCTCCGGAAGCGCCCGACCCCGAACGACTCGTGCTCGCAGCGCGCGAGCCGAAGCCTGCGTGCTCTCCCATTGGATTGCACGGCGCGTGCGGCCGCGCGCTCACGAGCGCGAAACCATTCGTGGTCCGTGATGTCGCCGACCTCGGCGCGAACTACATCGCCTGCGATCCGCGGGATCGGAGCGAGGTGGTGATCCCGTGCCTCGACGAGCGCGGACGGCCCTGGGGCGTGCTCGACCTGGACAGCCACTCGGTGGGCGCCTTCGACGACCACGATGCCGTCGAACTCGAGGCGTCGCTCCGGGTCGTCGGCCTGAGCCGCTGATCCCGCCCATCCCCCAGCACGCGCCCGGGTCGCCCCCGGGATGGATCGGCCGCCGGCTTGCAACCCCCCGTCGGACCGTGCTACCCTGCTCGGCTCGTCGGGGAGGAACCCCCCGTCGTCCAGGAGTCTCCCGATGCCTCGCGTCTGCCATTTCACCGGTGCCAAGACCTCTTCCGGCAACAAGCTCCAGCGCCGCGGAAAGGCGAAGTACCTCGGAGGCGTCGGCATCAAGACCACCTCCGTGAAGAAGCGGCGATTCCTGCCCAATCTCCAGACGGTCTCCGCGGTCATCGACGGCTCGCCGCGTCGAATCAAGGTCTCCACCCGGGCCATCCGGCAAGGACTCGTGGAGAAGCCGGTTCGGCGCCGCTATGTCTACAAGGCCGGCGCCGCGGCCTGAGCCGCGACGCTCGCTCCGTTTCGATTCGCCGAACGCACTCCGGGAGGTGCCGCGCGATTCTTGCGCTGCGGATTCCGGCGGTCGCGTCGATGCCGGGTCCACCCGCGTCCCGCCATTCCGCGGCCTGGCCGGGCTCTCCGGGAGCCGCCCGGCACGAGCCGCAGGTTTCGCGCGTGTTCAGGATTGACTTGCGTTCACCCGGGACTATCGTTGCCCCGTTCGTCGCGGCACCCAACGCTCGATCGGTCCATTCTGCGGGCCAAGGCTGGCCTGACCAGGACCCGGGCAACCACTGCATGCCGCGTCGACAACGCTCTTCCGCGTGATGTTCGTGCGCCGAAGACCGTCCATCCGGTGATGCCGCCGCGGCATGGGCGCCCGCGGCGAGTGGTGAGCCCTTGGTGTGTTCGTGGATGTCGGCCGATGGTGACCGTGCGCGCGCACGGCGGCCGAAAGCGTCATCACCCGCGCTTCGGCGCGGGGCACCTTGGTTCGCAGCCGCCGGATGCAGAGTGATCGCGACAGAATCCTCGAGGCGACCGACCTGGTCGCGCTCATCGGCGAGCACGTGGCGCTCAAGCCGAAGGGGCGCGAGCACGTGGGCCTCTGTCCATTCCACGACGACCGCACGCCATCGCTGGCGGTGGTGACGCACAAGGGCAACCACTTCTACAAGTGCTTCGCCTGCAGCGCCGCCGGCAACGCCATCGACTTCATGATGCAGTACCACCGGATGGAGTTCCCGGAGGCGCTGCGCGTGCTGGCGCAGCGATGCGGCATCACGCTCACGCCGCGAGCGCGCGAGGATCGCGGCGCCGTGGATCCGCGCAGCGACCGGAGCCTGCTGCGGCGCGCGTCGCTCGTCGCCCAGCGCTTCTACCGCGGGGTGCTGGCGGACGATCGGCTGGGCATGACGGCCCGCGGCGCGGTCGCGGCGCGGAGGATCGCCCCCGCCATGGTGGAACGGTTCGGGCTCGGCGCCGCGCCCGACGGCTGGGATCACTTCATCCGGCACCTCGACCGGCTCGACCGCCATGCCGGCGACGCCCGCGATGACGGCGAGGCGGTGCCGCGCGTCACGTTCGAAGCGGCCGGGCTCGTCCGCGCGGGTCAGCGCGGTCCGATCGACGGCTTCCGCAACCGGATCACCTTCCCCATCTGGGACGAGCTCGGCAACCCGATCGCCTTCGGGGCGCGGAAGATCGACCCCGACGACGAGCCCAAGTACCTCAACAGCCCCGAGAGCGCCATCTTCCACAAGGGGCGTTCGCTCTACGGGCTGCATCTGGCGCGCCGCGCCATCATCGAGAAGGGCCTGGCCATCGTCTGCGAGGGCTACACCGATTGCATCGCCTGCCATGCGGCGGGGTTCGAGCACTCGGTGGCCACGCTCGGCACGGCGCTCACGCGCGAGCATGCCCGGATGCTCCAGCGCCTCGCCGACCGTGTGGTCCTCCTCTTCGACGGGGACGAGGCGGGCCAGCGCGCCGCCGACCGCGCCGTGGAGGTCTTCTTCGCCGAGCCGATCGACGTGCTCATCTGCACGCTCCCCGATGGGCTCGATCCGGATGAACTCCTGGGCTCCGACGGCGGCGCCGCGCGATTCCAGGAGGCGCTGGCCGGCTCCGTGGACGCCATCCGCTACCAGGTGCGGCGCTTCGAGTCGCAGTGGCGCGGGGCGAAGGGACTGAGCGGTCGCCAGCAGCGCCTGGAGGCGATGCTCGCGCGGCTCGCGGAGCTCGGGCTGGGACAGCTCGGCGGCATCCGCAAGCAGATGGTCTTCAACGCCCTCGCCGATCTCACCGGCCTGAGGCCGGAGGAGCTGGAGCGGGCAATGCCGGCGGCGCGGCGCCAGGCTGCGCCTCCCGGGGCCTCCGCCGATCGCGGAGCATCCGGAGGTCGCGCGGTGGTCGGCGCTGCCGCCGCGCCCGTGGCCGCCACGCCCCGCGACCGCGCCCGCGCGGAAGCGGAACGCAACCTCCTCTCCCTGCTGGTGGCGGATCCGTCCCTCGCCGAAGAGACGATGCCCACCGAGGACGGCGCCCTCCCGCTGATCGAGGCGTTTCCGGCGCCGTCGTTCTCCGTGGAGGGCCATCAGCGCATCGCGGCGCTGCTGTGGAGCGCCATCGAGTCCGGGAACCGCCCCAATCTTCAATCGCTCATCGCTGAACTCGCGGACGCGGTTGACAAGGCGATGGTCTCGGACCTGTTTTCCATTGGATCGAGGCGTCTCGATCCGCAGGGACGGCATGAGCGGACGCCTCGTGAAGCGGCTCGCGATGCCGCGCTTGACCTGGAGCGCATCGTGCGTCGCGCCGCGCTCGAGGGGGAGCGAACGCCGGGAGCCGCCACGACGGCCTCCGAGCTGCTCGAGCAGCTCGATGTGCTGCGTCGCCGCGGTCCGGACCCTGCCGCCATCGCCCGCTCCTGGCCGCGAAGTGGCCAGGAGGCCGCCGTCCGCCTAGAGTCTCCGCCCAATTTTTCCGCCGTCGCCACCCCTTCCCCCACCGAACCCGCCCCCTGACCTGCATCCGGAGCACGCCACCGTGAGCCTGACCCTGAACGATCTTCCGTCGGTCCTCCGCCGTCTCGTCGAGACCGGCCAGAAGCGCCAGTGGATCTGTTACGAGGAGCTGAACACCTGCCTGCCGGACGAGTTCGTCGACCCGGACCGCCTGGACGAACTGCTGGATCTCTTCCGCGAGCTCCACATCACCATGCTCGATCAGCCGGAGGTGCGCCGCAACGGGTGGAACACCTTCGAGGCGCCGCTCCAGACCAATCTCAAGTTCCAGCGCGACGATCCGAAGAAGTCGGCCAAGGCGCCGAAGCCTCCCATGATCGAGGAGGACGGCGTGGTCATCCCGCCCGACGACCTTCCGCCGATGGATCACGACGAGCCGCCGCTCCCGGAGCCGGCGGAGGAGGACGAGACGCTCGACGACGCGGAGGCGCAGGCCGCCGTGGAGCAGGCGATGGCCGAGCAGGGCAGCAAGCGGATCGACGATCCGATCCGCATGTACCTGACGCAGATGGGCACCATTCCCCTCCTCACGCGCGAGGAGGAGATCCGGCTGGCGAAGAAGATCGAGACGACGCGCATGATCTTCCGGCGCCTGGTGCTCGAGAGCGACTACGCGGCGACC
>CAZSVT010000141.1:0-6927 GCA_964610365.1 uncultured Isosphaeraceae bacterium | reverse complement strand
CGGCGCCTACCAGGAGACGCTCGGCGACCTCCACAACCTCTTCGGCGACACGCACGCCGCCCATGTGAAGCTCGACGAGCACGGCGAGTGGTGGATCGACGAGATCATCGAAGGCGACTCGGTGCGCGAGGTGCTCTCCTATGTGCAGTACGACGTGAACAAGCTCCTGGCGGAGATCCGCCGCGAGTGCGAGCGCGCCGTGCGCATGAAGCAGATGAGCGTGGCGGAGAGCGCCCAGCTCGTCCGCGCCTACGAGAGCGGGCTCGCCGGCTACACCTACCTCGAATCGCCGGACTGAACCGAGCCGAGACCGTCCAGGATCACCGAGCACGCGGCGCGGAGCTCGGGCGCGAGTTCCCGGCCGCAGGCGCCGGCCTGGCGCTCCAGGGATGCCCGCAGCCGCGCGGCGGTGCCGGAGATCGCGGCGCGATCGTTCCGGACCGCGGAGCGCGTGAGCGTCCGGAGTCGTTCGCCGAGGGCGCGGTGTTCATCCACGGCGCGGGCGAGGCGTTCGTCGCGGCAGTCGGAGCGGCGCACGGCTTCGGCCGCCCGATCGCGGGTGACCAGGGCGTTGCGGAATTCCTCGCGCGCCATGTCGCGGAGCGACGCCGCCGCGCCGGCCAGGCGCGGGAGCGATCCCCGCAGCTCCGCGCAGTCGGCGAAGGCGGGCGCGTCGGCCGGCGGCCTCGCGACGCGCGCGATCCACTCGGCGCCGAAGATGGCCGGGAGGAGGTTCAGCGCCTCGTCCAGGCGCTCCACCGCCTTCGCCACCGCGTCGCAGTGCGGCGCCGACCAGCGCGACGGGCCGTCGCCCCAGCCCCGGTCCTCGTCCGGACCCTCGAGGGCGCCCTGGAGCTCGCGCGTGCGCGCCACGAGATCGGTGAACGCTTCGGCCGCGGCACGCTCCTCGCGCCCGATCGCGTCGAGGATCGCGGCATCGTCGGGCTCATCCCGCGGCGACGGCTCGGGGCTGGGGGCCGTGGGTGACGGAGGTTCGGCGGACGGCTCCATGCCCGGATTCGGCGGCGGAATGCCGGGCTCCGCCGACGGCTCCGGCGGTGGCTTCGCCGACGGATCCGGGGGCGGCGTCTCCGGTGGCGCGGTGGCCGCTCCGGCCGGCGGCCGGGATGCGCGCTCCGCGGACGGGGTCGATTCATTCGATGGCGCGGAAGACCGACCCGGCGGCGGAGAGGAGCCGACCGGTTTCTCGGCCGACCCGTCCGGCGCGAGCGCCGTCGTCGATTCGTGCACGGGCGCGGGCGGCGGCGCCGGCGGAGGCGGGACGGGGGTCGAGCTCGGGCCTCGGGCCCGCGAGATGACGATGACCGCGACGGCGGTGATCACCGCCAGGGCGCCGACCAGCGTCACCGCCAGCGCCGGCGTGATGGAACGACGCGCGCTCCGCGCCTCGCCCGCGCGGCCGAGAGTCGCCGAGGTCCCTCCGCTCGCGCCGAGCTCGGCGACGGAAGGCCGCGGGGCATCGGCGGCTCCGATCAGGCCCTGGCGCAGTCGTTCGCTCGGCGGCAGGCGCTCCATCATTCCCTGGCTCTCCAGCAGGAACGAGATGGCCGGATGCGCCGGCCGGGCGCGAAGGTCGATCGGGATCAGCTCGTGCGACGCCCGCTCCAGCGTCGGCGGCGCGGTGGCGATCTGCGCGCCCACCGCCAGCGAGAGCAGGCGCACGCCCCAACGGCAACGGGCCAGGTCCTCGCGTGAGAGCACGCGCAGGAAGGAGAAGAGCACCCGGCGGGCCTCGGCGCCGTCGGCGAGGACGGCGGCGCTGGAGGGACGCTCCAGCGTTCGCAGCCACGCGTCCATCATGAGGAGTTCGTTCCGACCCACCGCCGCTCGGTGCGGCGGCGCGGGATCGGGGCAGGCGATGGTGCGCCCGGAATCGAAGTGCTCGCGGCGCCAGAGCGACTCCTCGCCCAGCACGCGCTCCAGGTTGCAGCGCGCCAGCCGCTCGTAGTCGTCGAGCGAGGTGAGCAGCGATCGCAGCTCCAGCGTGGCGCGGCCCGCCTCGTCCGGCCGCCCGGCGAAGACGCGCGTGAGGGCCACGCGCGGCTGGGCGCCCGCGTCCGCGGGGAGCATCCGGACGAAGCCCGCGGGATCCCGCTCCAGCGACGCCAGGAACGCCGCGTCGGCGCTCTGGCCGAAGACGAGCGGTTCCAGCGCCGCCCGTTCGCGAGGAGTGATCTCGGGGCTCGACGCCACCGTTCGGTAGCCGCGCTCGGACGCCAGCAGGTGGGAGCCGAAGCGCATCACGACGGTCGGCCCTCCAGGATCACCGCCGCGGCGATGGCGATGGCGGCGATGACCACCGCGGCGACGATCCAGACCACGGCCAGGATCCGTCGCTCGCGCCGGCCCGCCACGGCCTCGGCGGCGCGCGCCTCGGCCTCCACCCGTGCCGCCTCGCGCCGTCGCGCCTCGGCGAGCTCGCCGCGGCGCAGTCGACCCATCGATGCGAGGCACCAGGCGAGCGGCTCCACCACACCCGCGGGCTCGCCCCGCGCCTGCGGCAGCCTCCGACCGAGTGGATCGAGCGTGGTGCGCACCGCCGCGCATCCGAAGACGCGGACGCCGCTCGCGGCGCGGACGAGCGCCGGATAGGTCCGCTCCACGAAGGGCTTGAGGCCGCCGGCGGCGCGGACGAGAGCGGCGTTGGCGTCGATCTTGGTGAGCACGATCGCCACCGGCACCGCCGCTCCGCCCGGCGAGGCGCGGATGCGCCGCAGCGCCTGGATCATGCCGAAGTCGTCCTCGGCGTGCTCGGCGGCGCGGTCGCCGCGCGCGAGCCCCGGATCGATGAGCAGGAGCACCGCGGCAGCGCGGTCCACATGCTCCAGCAGGGCGTCCACATCGGGGCCGCCGACCTCGTCGAGGAAGGCGCGGCGGAAGACCTCGCCCGGGTAGTCCAGGGCGACGAGCCGCTCCACGCCGCCGGGAAAGCCGATCTCCAGATCGATGGCCGAGGTCTCGCCGGTGGCGGGAGGCCACTGGCCGCGCAGGAGCGCCTCCATCGCCGCCGTGCAGCGCAGATGCGACGGGCCGTCGCGCGCCTGGGCGGTGAGACCGCCGGCGCCGCGGAAGAGGTGGTGGTAGAGCCGCGAGAGGAAGACGGTCTTGCCGCTGGCGCGCCGACCGAGGATCACCACGCGGTCGCGGTGCGCGGGCGTTTCGATGGGCGTCGCCGACGGCGCGCGATGCCGGAACGCGGGGACGGCGGCCTCGGCGGATCCGGCGCCACCGGCGGCCTCGGCGGGCGCGGGGGCGTCCTCGGGAATCGCGGCCAGGAATCCGCTCTCGCCCCCGAGTTCGATCTCGTCGTCGCCCGCGTCGCGCCCGGCCACCGTCCGCTCGCCGGCGGGGCCTTCCTCATCGTCCGGATCTGGACGGACGCGGACCATCGCCGCGTCCTCACATCCCCATCACGTAGGCGAAGAGGAGCGGGGCCACGATCGTGGCGTCGCTCTCGATGATGAACCGGGGCGTGGTGGGCGAGAGCTTGCCCCAGGTGATCTTCTCGTTGGGCGTGGCGCCGGAGTAGCTGCCGTAGCTCGTGGTCGAATCGCTGATCTGGCAGAAGTAGCCCCAGAGCGGCACCTTCGTGCGCTTGAGGTCCTGGTGCAGCATCGGCACCACGCAGATGGGGAAGTCCCCGGCGATGCCGCCGCCGATCTGGAAGAAGCCGATGGAGTTCTTCGGCGCCGTGCGCTCGTAGATCCGGGCCAGTTCCATCATGTACTCGATGCCGCTGCGCACGGTGTGGACGTTCTTCACGTCGCCTTCGATGCAGTGCGCGGCGTAGATGTTGCCGAGCGTGGAATCCTCCCAGCCCGGGACGATGATGGGGAGATTCCGCTCCGCCGCCGCCAGCAGCCACGAGTTCCGCGGATCGGTGTCGTAGTGCTTGCGGAGCCGGCCGGAGAGGAGGATCCGGTAGAAGAACTCGTGCGGGAAGAGGCGGTCGCCGGCGCGGTCGGCGCGGATCCACTCGTCCAGCACGGCGCGCTCCAGTCGACGGATCGCCTCCTCCTCGGGGATGCAGGTGTCCGTGACGCGGTTCATGTGCCGCTTGTAGAGCTTCGTCTCCTCGCCCACGGGGAGCTCGCGCCAGTGCGGCACGCGCGCGTAGTGCGTGTGCGCCACCAGGTTGAAGATGTCCTCCTCCAGGTTGGCGCCGGTGCAGCAGATCATGTGCACCTTGTCGCGGCGGATCATCTCCGCCAGGGAGCGCCCCAGCTCGGCGGTGCTCATGGCGCCCGCCAGCGTCACCAGCATCCGGCCGCCGCGCTCCAGGTGCCGGAGGTACGCGTCGCCGGCGTCCACCACCGTGGCGGCGTTGAAGTGCCGGAAGTGCTCGCGCATGAACGCGCGGATGGTGCCGGATCCGGCGCCCGCGCCGGCGGTCCGGCGGCGCGGCGCGGCCGCGGGAGAGGGACGGGATCGACGGCGGGCGGGAGCGGCGGAAGGCATGGACGGTTCTCGGGTCGGTGCGGAGTCAGCGCGCCAGTCGGCGCATGCGCAGGCCGGCGCGGAGTCGATGGGCGCCCAGGAAGAGGAGCTCCACGCCGAAGAAGATCATCATCACCATGAAGGCGATGCCGGGCCAGAAGAGCATCACCATTCCCGCGGCGAAGGTGAGCAGGCCGTTCAGGAGGAGGATGCCCCAGTGCTCGCGGCCCGGCAGCGCGATGGCCGCCACCACTTCCAGCACGCCGGCGGCCACCGCCAGGGCGCCGAAGACCTGCATGGCGCTCTCGGCGGCGATGCCCGGGGCGAAGATCGCTCCGAAGCCAAGCAACAGGGCGAGGAAGGGCCCCACGAAGAGGAGCAGCGACTTGAATCCCGCCTCGTGGAGCCGGAAGGCGTTCACCACGCCGACCGCGCCGACGAAGGCCAGGAAGAAGCCCACGCCCTGGATCACCGCGGCGATGAGCGCCGGCCGGGGCAGCAGCACCCCCACCAGCAGTGCGAGACCGACGAGGACGAGGAGCACGCCGTCGACCACGACGAGACCGGCGTGCATCGGGCGGGAGGTGGGGGATGCCATGGGTTTCGACGGAGCATAGCGGCGCGTCGAAGGCAGCGCAACCCTCACGCGATCCGCACGAGCGCCTCGGCCGCTTCACACGCAAAGGCAACGGCGGTGGTCGATCGAATGCGTACGGCCATGGAGGGCCCGTGCGCACGCGATTCCGCTCGATCTTCCTCAGCGACACGCACCTCGGGACCGGCAGCGCCCGCGCCGAGGACCTCGCATTCTTCCTGAAGCGCGTCTCCTGCGATCACCTCTACCTGGTGGGGGACATCATCGACATGTGGTGGCTCCGCCATCGCTGGCGCTGGCCCGCGTCGCACAGCACCGTGGTCCGGAGGCTGCTCAAGCTCTCCTCCAGGGGCGTGCGGATCACCTATGTCCCCGGCAACCATGACGACGCGGCGAGGCCGTACGCGGGGCTCGAGTTCGGCGGCATCCGGGTGGAACTTGCGGCGCGCCACGAGACCGCCGACGGCCGTTCGTTCCTCGTCTGCCACGGTGACCACTACGACCTCGTGGTGCGCACGCGTCCGTGGCTCGGCATGATCGGGAGCGCCGGGTACGAGGCGCTCCTCCGAGCGAACCGGCTCTGGAACGCGGGGCGGCGTGTCGTGGGACTTCCCTACCACTCCCTCGCCGGCGCGGTGAAGCAGCGCGTCAAGCACGCGTGCATGTACGTGTCGCGCTTCGAGGACGAACTGCTGGCCGAGGCTCGCCGCGGCGACTGCGACGGCGTCATCTGCGGCCACATCCACAAGCCGGAGCTGCGCGTGGCCGGCGATCTCACCTATGCCAACTGCGGAGACTGGGTGGAGAGCTGCACGGCCCTCGTCGAGCACGATGACGGGCGCCTGGAGCTTCTGGACGGACTTCGCTTCAACGAATCGTGGCGCCGGCAGGAGGACGCCGGCGCCGACGATGCCGAGGAGCCCGACCCATGGATCGAGTCACCCATCCCGTTCCCGTCGCTCGTGCCGCCGCGTCCGAGTCGCGGGCGGCCGAACGCCGCGCCGGCGGCGGCGTGCTCCTCCTGACGGCGAGCGTGGGGGCGGGGCATCGACGGGCGGCGCTGGCGGTGCAGGCGGCGCTCCGCGAAGCACGCCCGGACGAACCGGCGCCCGAGCTCGTGGACCTCATCCACGACTCCCCGCCCATCGTGCGGCTGGTCTGCCGCGACGCCTACCTCGGGCTGGTCCGCCACGCACCCTCCATGGTGGCGTGGCTCTATCGGCGATTCGACCGCCCCTCGCCCGGCGGCGTCCGGAGCCGACTCCTCTGGCGCGGCCTGCGGGCGCTGCGGGAGCGCATCGAGACGAGCGGAGCGCGGGCGATCGTCTCCACGCACTTCCTGGCCTCGGAGATCGCGGCGCGGATGCGCCTGGAGGGAACGGCGCCGCCGCTCCACACGGTGGTGACGGATGTGGATGCCCACGGTCTCTGGATCTGGCCCGGGACGGACCGGTACTTCGTCTCCGGTCGTCGCGCCGCCGCCACGCTGGAGCGGGTGGGCGTGCCGCGCACCGCGATCGTCACCAGCGGGATCCCGATCGATCCCGCGTTCGAGCAGCCTCCGCCGCGGGCCTGGGCGCGGCGGGCGCTCGGCCTCGACGCCGCGCGCCCCGTGGTGCTGCTCACGACCGGCGGGTGCTGCATCGGTCCCGTGACCGAGTTGCTTCGATCCCTGATGCGCGTGCGAACGCCCGTGAGCGTCGTGGTGATCTGCGGTCACTCCGCGCGGGCGCGGCGCAGGATGGAGGCGGTCGCCCCCGTCCTGGAGTCCGGCTCGCCCCACTCGATCCGCGTCGAGGGCTTCGTCGATCGCATGCCGGGGTGGATGTCGGCGGCGGATCTCCTGGTGGGGAAGCCCGGTGGACTGACCCGCG
>CAZSVT010000140.1:0-6946 GCA_964610365.1 uncultured Isosphaeraceae bacterium | reverse complement strand
TGGACATGAAGCGCCTCGGCGCGCAGCGCTACCTGGTCACGATGAAGGACGGCGTGGAGGTGCTGCACGCCGGCGTGCGCCCGGACGACACGCTCACGCTCACCTGCGACCAGCTGGAGACGACGCTCCTGCGGCCCGGCGTGGGCGAGGAGGGAGGCGCCGGCCGCGGGGTGCCCGTCGCCGCGAATCCGGCGGACGGCGGCGTGGTCGACCTCGGCAGCGCCGCCGAGCTCCTGCGCGTGCGCGGGTTGGGCCGGGTGATGGTCCGCGCCCCCGACGCGGACATCGAGTGCGACGAATTCGACTACGACATCCGGACGCAGATCGCCCAGATCAAGGGGCGCGACGGTCGACTGGCGAAGGTGCTTCGCAGCGGCACGGGCCCGCCGATCTCGGCGGCGAGCGTGCTCTGGGATCGCCAGACCGGGCGCATCACCGTGCAGTCCGGCAGCGGCGCGGTGGGGCGCTAGGGCGCGCGGGCGCCGGCGCCGTTCAGAGCCGCGAGCGGATGGCCCAGAGATCGGGGAAGAAGGGGCGGAAGAGCGTTGTGCGCAGGTACTCGGCGCCCGCCGAGCCGCCGGTGCCGGGCTTGAAGCCGATGGTGCGCTCCACCATCTTCACGTGCCGGTAGCGCCACTCCTGCACGCCCTCGTCGAAGTCCACCAGCAGTTCGCAGAGCGACGCCTCCGGGCGCTGCGCCCTGTAGACCGCCACGAGCGTTTCCTGCATCGCCGGATTCGGCTCCAGGGGGGCGCGCGGATCGCGGGCGAGGACCTCCGCCGGAACCGGATGGCCCTCCGACGCGAGGTAGCGCACGAAGGCGTCCCAGAGCGTGGGCTCGGCCAGTCGCCGCTCCAGGGCGCGCCGCTCGGGACCGCCCTCGGGATAGCGCGCGAGGGCGGCGGGATTCTTCGCCCCGAAGAGGAACTCGAACTCGCGGAACTGCCAGCTCTGGAAGCCGCTGGCGTTGGAGAGGAAGCTGCGGAAGGAGAGGAAGTCGATGGGAGACATCGTCTCCAGGACATCGATCTGGGCGACCATCGTCTTCAGGATGGTGAGCATCCGGCGCAGCGTCCGCGCCGCGTGCGGACCGTCTCCGGCATTCAGGAGGCGCGCGAGCCGGTCACCCTCGTGGAGCTGCTGCTTGAACCAGAGCTCGTAGACCTGGTGGATGACGATGAAGAGCGTCTCGTCATGCTCCACCGGACTCGACACCGGCAACTGGAGCGAGAGCAGCTCCGGGATCCTCAGGTAGCTGCCGTAGGTCCGCGTCACGGGGGCGAGGATATCGCCGGTGCGGGGCGAGCGGCGCGTCGCAGGGATGGCGGCGGCCCAGCGCTCCGCAGAGGAGCCGCGTGGTGATGATGCTGGAGAGGAAGATCACCGGGAGCCCGCTCCCGGGGTGGGTCCCGCCGCCGACGAACCAGAGCCCGTCGACGCCCGGCATCCGGTGCTGCGGCCGGCGGTGGAGCATCTGCCCCAGTCCGTGGGCCAGGTTGAAGACCGCGCCGTGGTTGATCCGTTCGGCGCGCCAGTCGAGCGGCGTGACGATCCGCTCGCAGCGGATGCGGGGACGCAGGTCTCCCGCGCCGAAGATGCGCTCCATCTGCTGAAGGACGCGCTCGCGCAGCGCCGGCGCCTCCACCACCCAGTCCACGCCCGAGGATCCGGGCCGGCAGTTGGGCACGGGCACCAGGAGGTACAGCGACGACGCGCCGCGCGGAGCCATCGTGGGATCGCTCACGGAGGGATTGCAGCAGTACATGGACGCGTCCTCGGTGAGCCGGCCGAGGCGCGAGATGTCCTCCAGGTTCCCTTCGTAGTCGGCGCTGGTGTAGATGGCGTGGTGGGGGAGATCCACCGCCCCATCCACGCCCAGGTAGAGCATGAAGGTGGAGCAGGAGTAGCGGCGCGAGTCGATCTCGGCATCCGTGGCCCGACCGCGCAGGCGCGGCGGCACGAGGGCCTTGAGGGCCCAGGTGGCGTCGGCGTTGATCACGGCGTGATCGTGCTCCACCCGCTCGCCTCCCGCGACGACGGCGCGGAGGCGCGGACCGTCGAACTCGAGCGCCTCCACCGGCGCGTTCGTGCGGATCTCCACCCCCATGTGGCGTGCGAGGCGGGCCATGGCGTCCATGAGGGCGCTGCATCCACCGGTGGGATGCCAGATGCCGTACTCGTACTCGATGAACGGCAGGATGGTGAAGAGCTCCGGGCACTCCTCGGGGCTCATGCCGAGGTACTTCGATTGGAAGGAGAGGGCGCGCTGCGTCAACGGGTGATGGAAGCGCCGGCGCAGTTCGCCGGCCACGCTCCTCCACGGGCGCAGGACCGCGGCGGCCCGGAGCCCGTCCGCGTCCAGGAGGTCCAGCCATCCGCGCACCGGGCGGCGCAGGATCGGCGTCAGCCGTTCCAGCTTCCGGCGCGTCTCCAGGATGAAGCGATCGAACGCCGGTCCGTCGCGCGGGTCGAGCGCCGCCAGGGACCGTCGCATCGCCTGGAGGTCCTGCGTGGCGTCGAGTTCGAGCGGACGGCGACCCGGCTGACCCAGCAGCAGCCGGTACATCGGGTCCAGTCGTCGCAGTTCCACTTCCTGCGAGAGCGTGGTGCCGCACGCGGCGAAGATCTCCTCGAGCACCCACGGCATCATGAAGAAGGTGGGACCGCAGTCGAAGCGATGGCCGTCCAACTCCAGGCGCCGCGAGCGCCCGCCGATCTCCGACCTCGCTTCGTAGACCACCACCGGGAGATCCGCCGCCGCCAGGAGCAGCGCCGCCGCCAATCCGCCCGGTCCTGCGCCGATGACGGCGATCGGCCGGGAGCGCGCGGTCCCTCGCTGGCCGACGGCGTGCGGGTGGGTGGGGGCGTCGGTGATCACGGCGGTTTCCGACCCCGCGGGCGGGTCGGCAGGATCTGGATCGGCGGGGAGTGTATGGTTGCTCGCCCGCGATGGACCAGCGACGACGACGAGCCTGGATCGACCGATTCGCGCAGCTCGTGAGTTCGCGCGAGGATCGCTTCGCCGAGTGCGTGGGCGAGGAACTCGACCGCGCGCCGTGGGAGGTCTTCACCGAGGAGATCGAGCCGCTCCTGGCCGCCTGCCGCTGGTGCCGCCGCCGGGGGCTGGCCCTGCTTCGGCCGCGCCCGCTGTCCGGCCGGGCCTGGTGGCTCATGGGGCAGCGCCATCGACGCTGTCGCGTGCCGCGCGGGCGCGTGGCCATCATCGCCACCTGGAACTACCCGGTGCAGCTCCTGGGCATCCAGCTCCTCCAGGCGGTCACCGCCGGCAACCGCGTGGTGGTGAAGCCGTCGGAGCATGCGCCCCGATCGCAGGAGCTGCTGCTGCGCTGCGCCACCGAGGCGGCGGAGCAGGTCGGCCTCGGAGCCGACTGGATCGTCGCCGTCGAACCGACGCGCGAGGCCGGACGCCGCCTGCTCCAGGAAGAGCGATTCGACTTCGTGATCTTCACCGGCTCCACCGAGGTGGGGCACGAGGTGGCCAAGGCCTGCGCCCGCTCGCTCACGCCCAGCGCGCTGGAACTCTCGGGGCGCGATTCGGCGATCGTCCTGGACGACGCCGATCCTCGACTGGCGGCGCGGGCCCTCTGGCACGGCCTCACCATGAACGGCGGTCAGACCTGCATGGCGCCGCGGCGCGTCCTGGTGACGCGCGGCGCCTCGAAGGCGTTCCTGGCGGCGCTGGTGCCGCTGGCGGCGGCGGCTCGGCCGAGGCGCCTGGTCAACGCCGCGGCGGCGGAACTCGCCCATCGGCTGGCGGTGGATGCCATCGCCCGGGGCGGGCGCAGCGCGAGCGGCATCGTGGAGTCGCCCGGCGGCGCCGACGGACGAACGCTCCGGGCCCTGGCGGTGATCGACTGCCCGCCCGACGCTCCGCTCGTGGAGGGTCGACACTTCGGCCCGGTGATGGCGGTGGTCACGGTGGCGGACGAAGCCGAGGCGCTGGCGATCCATCGGCGCTGCGATCAGCGCCTGGCCACCAGCATCTACAGCGCGCGGCCGGGGCGCTGGATGGAGCCTGATCGCCTGGAGGCGCTCGGCTCCGCCTTCGTCACGCTCAACGACACGATCATTCCCACGGGTCATCCCGGGGCGTCGATCGCCGGTCACGGCGAATCGGGATGGAGCGCCACGCGCGGCGAGGCCGGGCTGCTGGCGCTGACGCGCGAGGTGACGGTGAGCGTCACGCGAACCTGGGCCCGGCTCCCGCTGGACCCTCCCGGTCCCGCCGGCCAGCGCTGGCTGCGGGCGATCTCCCGGACGCTCTCAACGGCAGGAAGAGGGGCATGAACATGGAACGGCGCGTGGTGGTGATCGGCGGCGGACTCGGCGGACTGGCGGCGGCCACGGAGCTCCGCTCGCGCGGCCTGCGCGTGACGCTCGTGGAGCGGTCGGCGCATCTCGGGGGGAAGATGAACGTCCACGAGGAGCGCGGCTACCGCTTCGACATGGGGCCGACGATCCTCACGATGCCGCAGGTCCTCCTGGGCATCATCGAGCGCAGCGGACGGCGCCCCGAGTCGTGCATCGACCTCGTGCGCCTCGACCCGCAGTGGCGCTGCTTCTACGAGGACGGCGCGAGGCTGGACCTCCTGGAGGACACGGCGCGGATGGCCGCCGAGATCGATCGACTGCCGGGCGCCGCCGGCCAGGGCGAGGCGTACCGTCGATTCATCGACTACAGCCGGCGCATGCTGCGGCTGAGCGAGCGCGTCTTCTTCTACAAGGATCTCGGCGGCATCGTCGACCTGATGAAGCGTCCGCCGGCGCGGGATCCGGCGCTCCTGCGCGACGTGCTGGCGATGCGGCTCCACAGCACGATGGCCGCCACCGTGCACCGCATGATCGAGGAGCCGCACGTGCGGCAGATGGTGGAGCACTTCCTCCAGTACGTGGGCTCCAGCCCCTTCCTGGCGCCCTCCATCCTCACCCTCATCGCCGCCGCCCAGGTGGATCACGGCTGCTGGTACGCGCGCGGCGGGACCCGCTCCGTGGCCCGGGCGCTGGAAGGCATCCTGCGACAGGACGGCGCGCAGATCATCACCGGCGTCGGCGTGAAGTCGATCCTCCGCGACGGCGGTCGCGCCGTCGGCGTGGAACTGGACGACGATCGGCGCCTGGACGCGGACGCGGTGGTGAGCAACGCGGATGTGCAGCGCACCTGCCGGGACCTGCTGGGCGACGAGCGATCGCTCGCCGAGCAGCGGCGCATCGCCGGCCGCTACGGCCCGGCGTGCAGCGGCATCGTCCTCTACCTGGGCCTCCGCCGCCGATACGACCACCTGCTGCACCACAACTTCATGTTCAGCGCCGACGGCCGGCGGGAGTTCGACGAGATCTACCGCCAGGGGATCCCGGCCTCGGATCCCACGCTCTACCTCTGCGTGCCCAGTCGCAGCGACGAGACGCAGGCTCCTCCCGGCTGCGAGGCGCTCTACGTGCTGGTGCACACGCCGGCACTGCGGCCAGGACAGCGCTGGTCGGGCGCCGGCGGACTGCTGGAGGCGCAGCGGCCGCGCATCCTGGAGAAGCTCCGGCGCCACGGACTCGATGATCTCGATCGGCAGATCGAGGTCGAACGCATCCTCACGCCCGAGGACATCGAGCGGCTCTACGGCTCGGAGGCCGGGGCCATCTACGGACTCGCCTCCCACGGTCGCCTCCAGGGCGGTTTCAAGCCGTCGAACCGCTCCCCGGTCCTCCGCGGTCTCTATCTCTGCGGAGGCAGCGTGAATCCCGGGCCCGGCGTGCCCATGGTGCTCATGAGCGGAGTGACGGCGGCGTCGGCGCTGGCCGAGGATCTCGGCGTGCCGGCGCCCGGAGCGAGGCGGCGCGATCCGGCGCTCGCCGGCGTCCCGTGAGCGGGCGTTCGCCGATGGATGGATCGACGCCGCCCGCGGGCCGCGGCGACGCCGTCGCCGACGCGACGAGCCGCTTCGATCCGCGCTTCGCGCGCGTCTTCGCGTGGATCGCCGAGCGGCAGTTGCGCCGCGCCTTCCACGCCGTGCGGCTGGAGCGGCGATCCCGTCGCGAGCTCGACGCGATGCGGAGTCACGAGGGTCCGCTGCTCCTGCTCGTCAGCCACCCCTCCTGGTGGGATCCGATGGTCGTGGCGCTCCTGCGGCGCCGTTTCTTCCACGACCGCTCGATCATCGCCCCGATGGACGCCCATGAACTCGCGCGCTTCAGGGTCTTCGCCCGACTGGGCGTCTTTCCGCTGGATCCGGACGATCCGGCGAGCGCGGAGCGGCTGGTGTCCGAGACCACGGGGCGATGGCGCGCCGAGCCGCGCGGCCTGTGCGTCATCACACCGCAGGGGCGCTTCACCGATCCGCGCGAGCCGACCCGCCTGCGCCCGGGCGCCGCGATGGTGGCGGCCGCCGCGCCCGGCGCGATGAGCGCGGTGGCGGCGCTGGAGTACCCCTTCTGGAGTTCGCGGCGCCCGGAGGCGCTGCTTCGGATCCGTCGCGTGACGGTGCCGGACGCGCCGGGAGTTCGCGCCTGGCATCGGGCGTTCGTCTCCGCCATGGAGGAGAATCGGCGCGAGCTGGCCGACCTCGCCGTGGCGCGCGATCCGGCGACCTTCGAGACGATCGTCGCCGGCGGCGCCGTGGGCGGGCTCTACGCCCGGTGGCTCCGACTCATCGGGCGCGGGAGCGAGATCGACGCGGCGCGGCGGGCGCGTCGCCCGGCCCCGGGCCCGGAGGCGCCGGCGTGAGCGCCTGGGCGATCGTCATGGTCGTAGCGCTGATCATCGCCGCCGCGAGCGCGGCGATGGCCGCGGTGAATCTCCGACTGCTCCGTCGGGCACCGGCGGAGGCCCCGCCCGATGCGGGCGCCGACGCGCCGCTCATCAGCCTCTGCATCCCGGCCCGCAACGAGGCGGCGAACCTGGAAGCCTGCGTCCGCGGCCTGCTGGGGCAGCGCG
>CAZSVT010000139.1:918-6985 GCA_964610365.1 uncultured Isosphaeraceae bacterium | reverse complement strand
GGCACTCCAGGACGCGGCCGGTGATGTCGGGGCAGCTCGGATCCTGGATGGCGTTGTGGTCGGCGAAGGGGATGTACTCGTAGATGCGCCGATCGCGCGTCTTGTCGAAGGCGGCCCACCCGCCGTCGTCGTTCTGCATGGCCAGGATCCACGCGACGCCGCGTTCCGCCGCGGCCCGCGCCGCGTCGTCACCGACGCGACGCAGCGCCATCGCCACCATCGCGGTGTCATCCACATCGGGGTACCAGGCGTTGCGGTACTCGAACCACCAGCCGGACGGCGCGGTGCCCGCGGCCGTGTTCGCCGCCCAGTCGCCGCGATGCCGGCATTCGCGCTCCACGAGCCACTTGGAGGCCCGCGCCACCGACGCGTCGTCGGCCGCGGAGCGCCCGGCGTCCGCCATGGCGTAGAGGGCGATGCCCGTGTCCCACACCGGGCTGAAGCACGGTTGGAGCCGGATGCGATCGTCCTCCTCGATCATGAACGCGTCGAGCTCCTGCTCCGCCCGGTGCCAGACCGGATGCGATCGCTCCCATCCCAGGGCCTTGAAGACGATCTGCGCGTAGACCATCGGCGGGAAGATGGCGCCGAGTCCCTCGGTGGGCGCCGGCGCGTCCTGGCCCATGCGCGCCAGGATCCATCGCAGGGCCCGATCGATGGCGCTGCGCCGCCACGGGGTGCCGCCCACGCCGTGCAGCGCCTTGAGGATCGAGTCGACGGCGCCGAAGAAGGCGCGCCACCCGAGCGGAACATCGGGGCGCATGAGCAGGCGGTGGCGGTCGCGGAGGCTGAGGTAGAGCTCGTCGATGCCCAGGTTCGGCGGGAGGCGCCGCGTGGGACGGAGCGTCACCACCAGCGAGAGCGGCAGGATCATGGTCCTGCTCCACGCGCTCATCTTGTCCATGTGGAAGTAGGACCAGCGGGGCAGGAAGACCACCTCGGGCGGAATCGCGGGCACCGCGTTCCACGAGATCTGGCCCAGGCACGCGAGATAGAACTTGGAGAAGGAGTTGGCCCGCTCGGCGCCGCCCAGCCGGTGGACGCACTGCCGCGCCCGCTGCATGTGCGGCGCCTCCGGCGAGTCCCCGTGCAGCTTCAGCACGAAGTACGCCTTCACCGTGGCGGAAAGGTCCACGGCGGAACCCGGGTACTGGCCCCATCCGCCGTCGGGCCGCTGCTGCGCCCGCAGCTGGTTCACGATCTTCCGCAGCGTCGACGCGGGGCGGCCGTCCGCCAGGGGCTGCTCCTCCTGGCCCAGGATCCACTTCATGAGCAGGTATTCGCTCTGGAGGATCGAGTCCCCCTCGAGCTCCGCGCACCAGTGACCGTCCGGGCGCTGCAGCGAGCGCAGCGCCTCGAGCGCGGCGTCCGCGGCGGCGCGGATCTGGTCGCTCATCGCCGCCGTCGAGGGGCGGCGCTCAACCGAGCTGGATGCGATTGACGGCAACGCCGCCCAGTGTACGGGCGGTGGTCGGCGAAGGCGTCGTGACCGTTCCGGCACCCGCCTTGAAGATGCGCGGGGAGCGCTTCTGCCAGAAGACCTCGTCGAAGCTGAATCGGCCGAACCACCCCTTGCGGTACGGCGCGTAGAAATCCAGCGCCTCGCCGCTCTCGTGTTCCACCGAGACGCAGATGGCGTGGACCTTCTTCGCCCGGCCGGGCGCCGGCGTGGTGACGCTCATGCAGATGGCCACGGCACGGACCTCGCCGCCCGCGGCCTTGGTGCGGAACTCCCGCTCGAAGCTGGAGACCGCGCTCTTGGCGTTGCCGCGCTCGCCGTCGCAGCTGCCCCCGCTGCCGGGCGACTTCGTGCGACCGGCCGACGGTCGCGTCGTCCCGTGTCCATGCGTGCACCGCGTGATCACCTCTCCATCGGGGAGCATCTCGGCGCCGAAGGGAGGCAGCGAGCGCGTGGTGGTGAGCACGGCCTTCGCGGACGCCAGGAGCGCCTTGGCCAGATGATCGATGTCACGATGCGGCATGGGTGCCTCCTGCCGGATCACGGCCGAGGGTGGAACGGGTATGCACGCAGCGCCGGAAATCCGGCGATCGTCGACGAGTTGTTGGACCGGACCCACGAGCGGGCATGCGCCCTCCTTCCGCGTCCGATCGCAGCCTAGACCCGCGATCGGGCGCCGTCCACGAAGCAGTTCCGTTGAATCGGACCTTTCCGGCGCCGCGGTGCAGCTTCGGGCCCGCCATTCGGAACCGCGCGTCGATGGTTTCACCGGCGCACGATCGCGGCGTTCCGCGCTCCGCGGTCGGAACTTCGTGCCGTCGTTCACGAGGCGGTGTCGGCGCTAGCGGATGGCCGAGATCGCCACCGGGCGCCTCGTCCGCGCCGATCGCAGCGCCGCCTCGAGCACCTGCTGCGTGCGCCACGCATCCTCGAAGTCGGGCAGCGGCACTTCCGGCCGCTCGCGTCCCAGCGAGCGCACGATGTCCGCCGCCATGCTGACGAATCCGTGCTCGTAGCCGATGAGGTGCGCCGCCGGCCAGTACGCGGCGGCGTACGGATGGTCCCCCGCGCCGGTGCACATGATCCGGCTCCAGCCGCGCAGCTTCGACGGCAGCGTGTCGTCCCACCACTGCAGTTCGTTCATGCGCTCGAAGTCGAACCGGATGGATCCGCGCTCGCCGTTCACCTCGATCTGGTTGCGGTTCTGATTTCCGGTGGCCAGGCGCGTCGATTCGAAGCTGGCCACGGCGCCGCCCTCCATCCGGGCCAGGAAGAGGACGCAGTCGTCCACGGTGCTGCGTCCGAAGCGGCGCTTCGACGAGGCGCGGGCGCCTCGGGCCCCGCCCGCGCCGCGCCGCCCTCGGCCGCGCCCGGTGCCCGCGATCTCCGCGCCGGCCTCCATGGGGATCTCGCGGCGCTTGATGAAGGTCTCCTCGATCGCCCCCACCACCTCGGAGATCTCCTCGCCGGTGATGAACCGCGCCATGTCCACGATGTGGGCGTTGAGATCGCCGTGCGCCCCGGAGCCCGCCTGCTCGCGGCGGAAGCGCCACACCAGCGGCGTGGAGGCGCGGCCCCAGTCCTGCAGGTAGCACGCGCGGACATGGTGGATGGCGCCGAGTCGTCCCTCGCGGACCAGGAGGTGGGCGAGCGCCACCGCCGGACAGCGCCGGTAGTTGAACCAGACGAAGGTACGGAGACCGCGACGCTTCGCCTTCGCCGCCTCGTCGCGCATGCGCCGGGCGTCGGCGATGGTGCCGGCGAGCGGTTTCTCGCACGCCACATGCTTGCCGGCCCTCAGCGCCGCGATGGCCATCTCCGCGTGGAGGTCGTTGGGCGTGGCCACGTCCACGAGTTCGATCGATTCGTCCGCCAGCAGGTCGCGCCAATCCGCCGAGCCCCTCACCCAGCCCCAGCGTCGCGCGAACGACGCGGTGTGGCGAGCCTCGCGGCCGGCGACCGCGCTCAGGCGCACGGCTCGCGGCAGGTCGAAGAATCGCCCGCACTGGCTCCATGCGTTGGAGTGGGCGCGACCCATGAAGCGGGTCCCGATCAACGCGACGCCGAGGGGCGATGCCATGGTGGTTGCATCCGTGGAGGCGGAGACGAGCGCCTCGGCCCATGCACGCGACGCCCGGCCGTATGCTAACCGTCCCTCACTCCATGGAGCCGTGCATGCAGAGTCTCGAAGAACGGATCGACCGGATCGAACGATCGCTCGCCGCCGCCGAGGGCCGTGCCCGGCGATGGCGCCGGGCGGCGCTGGCGCTGGGCGGCGCGCTCTCGGCGGGCGTGCTCGGCGCCTTCGCGTCGATGCCGCAGAGCGACCTCGTGGAGGCGAAGACGCTTCGCGCGAATCGGCTGGAGATCGTCCGCGCCGACGGCAAGGTGGTGCTTCTCGCCGCGGAGAACACCGGCGCCGGGCAGCTGGACCTCTGGAGCGCCACGGGGTCCAACACGGTCCGGCTCTCGAGTCCGGTGAGCGGCGGCGACCTGGTGCTCTTCAACGACCAGGGCCGCATGGTGGTGGGTGCCTACGCGAATCCGCAGGGCGGGCTCATCGAGGCCTTCCGAACGGACGGCTCGCCCGGCCTCCGCGCCGGCGTGTCCGGCGCCGGCAGCGCCCTGAGCATCTCGGGCCCCGGGGGCAAGGAAGTGCTCTACGCCGGAACCGACCGCGCGGGCGCGGGCGCCGTGCGCGTGGCCGATCGACAGGGCCAGAGCGCGGCGACGATGCTCGTGGGTCCGGGCGGCGGCGTGGTGGAGACGAGCACCCGCGCCGGACTCCCGGCGACGGTGATCGGAGCGGGCGAGAAGGGCGCCTCCGGAATCCTCCAGGTGAGCGGACCGGGGGCGAAGCCCGTCTGCGAGATCGATGTGAAGGAGGACGGCGCCGCGCGGATGCTCCTGGGAGCCACGAGCGGGGCCACGAACCTGGTGCTCGAGGCGAGCGGCCAGGACACCGGACTCTTCTCCTGCTTCACCGGCGGTCGACGCGTCCTCGCGTTCGGCTCGTCGCCCGTCGGCGGCCAGGTGAACCTCCTGAGCGCCGACGGCCAGACCGTCCTCGTGGCCGGCCCGGTGACGGATGGACACGGCGGCGCGCTGAGCGTGCGCGGTCCCGACGGCCAGCAGGTGGTGCGCTGCGGCGTCGATGCCCGCGGCGACGGTGAAGTGTCGATCTACTCCGCCGGCGGCCAGCGCAAGCGCGTGCTCAACGCCGAGTGACCGCCGTACGACCCCGCCCATCGTTCCAGCCCCCGGAATCCCGACCATGACGAATGCACCGCAGCGAACCGCGGACGCAGCCACCGGCGCCGGCCCGTCCGGCGCCGAACGCTCCGGCGCCGCGCCGGCCATCGACGACACCGCCCGCGTGCGCGTGGAGCGAGCCTCCGACCACGAGGTGATCCTCTCCGTTCCCGGTACGAACTACCGGCCGTACCTCCGGCCCGGCGCGCCCCTCTCGGCGTTCCCCGCCGAGCCGGGTCGGCGCGCCAGGGGCGTCATCCGCGGTCGGGCGCTGCGCATGCATCGCGCCCACGCGGGAGGCTCGTTCATCGAGCCGATCGAGGGTCATCCGCGCATCGTGCAGGGGATCGTGCAGGCCGCGGACCTGGAGCGGAACCGCCTGCTGGTGCACGCCGCCGTTCCCATGTGGCTCGACATGGCGGAAGGCCAGCTCGCCTCCGACTTCCAGACCGGCGACATGGTGAACTTCTACGCCGAGAGCGGCATGACCTTCACGCCGCACCAGGCGTGACCCGCGAGCCCGCGCGAAGGAAGTTCTGCAGCAGCGCCGGCCCGTCGGTGGTGAGGAAGCTCTCCGGGTGGAACTGCACGCCATCCATCGGCGCCGAGCGTGGGGCGCCGCCGCGCTTCGCGTCGCCCGAGCCGGCGGTCTCCGCAGCGCGATGGGTCGAACCCTTCCACCGCAGCCCCATCACCTCGCCCTCGGGAGTCCACGCCGAGACCTCGAAGTCCGCGCCGACCGTGGCCCGATCCACGATGAGCGAGTGATAGCGCGTGGCGGTGAACGGATCCGGCAGCCCCGCATAGAGGCCGCGTCCGTCGTGGTGGATGGCCCAGGTCTTGCCGTGCACCACGCGCTCGTTGCGTCGCACGGTCATGCCGTGACACTCGCCGATCGCCTGGTGACCGAGGCAGACGCCGAGGATGGGAATGCGCCCGCGGAAGTGCGTGATGAGCGCCGGCGACACGCCCGACTCCTTCGGCGTGCACGGACCCGGCGAGATCACGAGGAAGGCGGGGTCGAGGGCTTCCGCCTCCCCGGCGGTGATCGCGTCGTTGCGCACCACGCGGACCTCCATCTCCGGGCGCAGCGACTGGAGCGCATGCACCAGGTTGAAGGTGAAGGAGTCGTAGTTGTCGATCAGGAGCAGCACGGCCACGAGCCTACGCCCTGCCCCGCGCCCAAGGCGCCTCGGCGCCGGTCAGACCGGTCTCGCCGGTGCGCCGCGGCCATGCGGGCTCACGCCGCTTCGGCCGCGGTGCCCGCCACGCCGTCGCGCGTGACCAGGAAGAGCGAACTGGTGATCGGGTACGGCAGGCGCTGGAAGTCGCGCTCCGCGGTCCTGGAGGCGGCTC
>CAZSVT010000139.1:0-908 GCA_964610365.1 uncultured Isosphaeraceae bacterium | reverse complement strand
GTTTGCAGCTTCTGCTGCGAGAGCTGCGACTTCTCGCGCTCCACGCGATCCTGGAGGCGACTCACGAACTCATGGGGATCGCAGGTGAGGGCGAGGAACATGTCGCGGGCCGGGGTGGCCACGTAGAAGTCGCCCTTGAGTTCCGGCGCCAGCCGCTGGTGCAGCCGGTTGAGCAGGAGCCGCGCCGCGTCGTAGCCGTCCTGCATCGAGACGAGCGCCGCTCGTCCGCCCTCGGTGGAGTCCACCACCTGCACGCGCAGGTCCGGCGAGTACCGGGCCAGGTTCTCGCGCGCCACCTCCTCGAGTTCCTCCGGCTGCACGCCCCAGCGGATCATCTGCTCCGTGGTGACGCTCACCGTGACATGGGGAAGATCGATGACGAAGACCACCACCGTGCCGTTCACGAACGGCACGTGGGCGACGAGCTGGCGGTCCATCTGGCTGAAGATCGACTCGGGCTGGATGCGCGGCATGATGCGATGGCGTGCCACCGCGAAGGGCATGGGGATCGCGCCGAGGGCATCGCCCTCCAGGAGGCGATCGAAGTAGTGCTCCACGATGTCCACCGCCCGGTCCGGATCCTGCCGGCACATCCGGAAGAGATTCTCCAGGCCCAGATTCCGTCCGTCGACGACGAGCGCCAGCGGTCCGGCCAGGTCGGCCCGTCGATCGGGCCAGTTTCGCCGGAACAGCTTCTGCACGAATTCGCCGAACGCCTCCGGTCCCATGAACGGAACGCTCATCGAGTGCCTCCTCCGCCGCACCGGGTTCCCGGCACGGCACCGTCAATGTCGGATACAAAACGGTCCAAGTCGCCTCCTCCGGAGTCCTTCCGGACGCGCCCGCCGTGACAGACCCGATGGCCGAATCCGCCTACGCCTCTTCCCTTCGATCGTTCTTCGAGCGCC
>CAZSVT010000138.1:0-7021 GCA_964610365.1 uncultured Isosphaeraceae bacterium | reverse complement strand
GCAGGTAGCACGGCTTCTGCCACCCGAAGATGTTGAAGGTGGGCATGCCCCAGGGCGTGCACTCGTACTCGCGACGCCCCATGAGGAACTCCAGGAAGAGCGGGCTCTGGTTGAAGCGCCAGCGCCGCTTCCCCGCGTCGCGGTTGGAGAGGATCATCTCGAAGAGTTCGTTCGTGCGCTGGCGCTTGAGGAAGCCGCTCTGATCCGGGGCCTTGTCGTAGGCGTAGCCCGGCGAGAGCATCATGCCCTCCACGCCCAGGGCCATCATCTCGTCGAAGAAGTCGCGCACCGCGTTGGGGTCGGCGTTCTCGAAGAGCGTCGTGTTCGTGGTGACCCGGAAGCCGCGCTCCACCGCCAGTCGGATCCCCTCCACCGCCTTCCCGTAGGTGCCCTCGCGGCAGACGGCGAAGTCGTGGTGCTCCTCGGTGCCGTCCATGTGCACGGAGAAGGTGAGGTACTTGCTGGGCGTGAAGAGCCCCTCCTCCAGCTTCTCCTTGAGGAGCAGGGCGTTCGTGCAGAGGTAGATGTACTTGCGCCGCGCCACCAGGGCCCGGACGATCTCCGCGATCTGCGGGTGGAGCAGCGGCTCGCCGCCCGGGATGCTGACCATCGGCGCGCCGCACTCATCCACCGCGCGGACGCATTCCTCCACGGAGAGCTGCCGCTTCAGGATGTGGGCCGGGTACTGGATCTTGCCGCACCCGGCGCAGGCCAGGTTGCAGCGGAAGAGCGGCTCCAGCATCAGGACGAGGGGGTACCGGCGTCGACCGCGGAGCTTCTGTCCGACGACATAGGACGCGACGGTCCACATCTGGCTGAGCGGTACGGGCATTCGGTCGGGTCTCGGGAGGGAGTTCTCGGCCGCCGTCGGAATTCCTCCGCCGATGGGGAAGGCACGGCGAACCCGAGCGGTGGGCGGCATCGTAGCAGCCTCGAATGGCCGCGTTCGCCGCCTCCATCCCCCTCCCCGGATTCGATCTCGCGGCACTGGTGCCGGCGCGATGGCGTCGCGACGACGCGGCTCCCCGCGGTGCCGCCGGCGCCCGCGGCGGCCGAGCCGCTACGCTCGGATCGGTGGCGCGCGAACACGCTTCGGACGAGCCGAGCGACGAGAAGCTGATGCTGGATTTCCTCGACGGCCGCCGGGAGGCCTTCGAGCGTCTCGTCACGCGCTACCGGGTGGAACTGCACCAGTTCCTCTTCCGCTTCCTGAACTCCAGCGCCGCCGCCGACGATGTCTTCCAGGAGGCGTTCATCCAGGTCTTCCAGTCCGGCCACACCTTCGACCCCGCCCGCCGCTTCCGACCCTGGCTCTTCACCATCGCGGCCAACAAGGCCCGCGACTGGCACCGGCGCCATCGGAACCGCGGCACGCTCAGTCTCGATGCCCCGGTGGGAAGCGACGCCGGCTCCAGCGCCCTCGTGGACCTGCTGGAAGGCGACGCGGAGGTCCCGGGCGAACCGCTGGAGCGCGATGAACAGGCCGCGCTGGTGAAGGAAGTGGTGGAGGAACTCTCGCCCGCCCTCCGCGAGATCCTCCTGCTCGCCTACTTCCAGCGGCTGAGCTACGGCCAGATCGCCGAGATCCTGGAGGTGCCGCTGGGCACAGTGAAGAGCCGGCTGCACAGCGCCGTCGCCTCCTTCGCCGAGGAGTGGCGACTCCGCGAGGAGCGCGTGCGCCGCGATCGCGCCGCCCGGCGCGGCGGATCCTCCGGCGCCGAGCCGCGTGACGATTCCGGACGATCGAATCCCCCCAACTCCTTCCACGGATCCGACGCATGAGTTCCGCGCCGCGACTGAGTGACGACGACGCCCGCCTGCTCGACGCCCTGGCCGAGGAGGGACTGGATCCCTCGAGATTGACCGAGCTGCCGGCCGTCGACCGGGCCCGCGCGCAGGCCATCCTCCGGGCGCTCGCGGCGCTGGATCACCTGCCGGCGCCGGAGCCGGACACGGCGCTGGTGTCCCGGGTGATGGAGCGCGTGGACGAACTCGAGGCGGAACGACGCGAGCGGATGCGCCTGGCGCCGGCGTCGATCCGACGGCGATGGCGGGTCCCCGACGTGGTGACGATCGCCGCCGTGCTGCTCCTCGCCCTCGGCGTGGGCTGGCCGCTCGTGCAATCGGTGCGCGGCGCCAGTTGGCGCGACCAGTGCGGCCGCAACCTGGCGATGATCAGCTCCGGCCTCGCGAAGTTCTCGAACGATCACGGCGGCGAGCTTCCGCTCGCCGCGGGCTTCGGCGCCTTCCTCGGCGGAAGCCCGGCGGCCGGCGGCGCCCCGCCGTCGGCGACGACGCCGGCGCGCGGCCCCGATTGGCGAACCTACCGGCACGGCGCGGGGCTGGACCGCCTCGCGGCCTCCGAGTACGTGGGCGCCCGCTGTCTCACCTGCCCGGGCTGCGCGAAGGATCGCGGCGCACTGGCGCTGCGCGTCCCCGCCACCGGGCAACGATTCACCCTCGCCGCCATCCGCGGCATGCTCGTCTCCGACGCCAATCCCGCCATCGAGCGGCTCTGCGACGGAGGCGAATGGCGCCCGGCCGCCGGCCAGTGCAGCCCCAACCACGCCTCGCTCGGCCAGAACATCCTGCTGGACGACGGGACGGTTCGCTGGTTCGTCTCGCCCATCCTTCCCAACGGCGACTGCATCTGGACTCCGCGCACCGCCGGGGGGGACTCGCTGTCCCCGGGCGCGATGCCGACGGATCCCAACGACCAGTTCCTGGCGCAGTGATCCCGGGCATCCGGGCGCCCCGAGGCGGGCCCTTTCGCCGGCGGGCGCTTCCGGCTATCCTGCTCGGCCCTCCAGAGCCGAGCCATGCCGAAGAACAAGAGTCACAAGGGCCTGCTGAAGCGGATCAAGATCACCAAGAGCGGAAAAGTCCGCTTCGGTCGTCCGCACAGCCGCCACCTCAAGAGCAACAAGAGCGGTGAGCAGGTGCAGACCTACCGCAAGCGGCGCTATGCCCGCAGCGGCGACATGGGCGCCCTCACCAAGCTGCTCTTCCGACCGCTCCGCAGCGACGAACAGTCCAAGGCGGCCCTCGCGGAGCGCTCCGCCAGCTGACATCGCCGTGCGGCTCCCCGCGGAGCCGCACATGAGAAACGGAATTCGTCCGTCGGGATCGAAGCGCCGACCGATCGGCCCCCGCCGGACACACCTCCCAAGGGAGTCATCCGATGCCCCGAGCACGCAAGGGCGCCGCCCGAACCCAGGCACGACGCAAGCTGCTGCGCGAAGCGCGCGGCTACTACGGCACGAAGTCTCGACACAAGCAGCAGGCGAAGGTCGCCCGCCTCCGGGCGGGACGCAACGCCTGGCGCCACCGTCGGCTCCGGCGTCGCGACCTGCGCTCCCTCTGGATCACGCGCATCACCGCCGCGTGCCGCATGCGCGGCACGCGCTACAGCCTGCTCATCAACGGCCTCCAGCGGGCCGGCTGCCTGCTCAATCGCAAGATGCTGTCGGAGATCGCCATCGCCGATCCCGCCTCCTTCGACGCGATCGTGGAGAAGGCCGGCGCCGCGCTGCCGAAGCGCTGATCAGCGGCCGAGCAGTCGCAGGAGCGACTGGGCGGTGGAGTTGGCGGCGCCGATCATGCTGATCGATGCCTCGGAGAGGATCTGGGCCCGGACCAGGGCCGAGGTCTCCTCCGCCGCGTCCGCACCGCGGATGCGGTCCTCGCCGATGGTCACCGCCTCCACGGCCGATTGCAGCGTCTCCACCATGCCGCCGAGCCGCGTGGCGTCGATCGCGCCGAGCCTGGCGCGAAGCCTGGAGATCTCCTCGATCGCCTTCTCCACCACGCGGATCGCGTCGTTGGGATCGCCGGATCCCACGGCCAGCGGCTCGCCGGTGGCGAGCATGGAGAGGACGCGCGTGCTCTTGTCGATCCCCTGGATCTGGCCGAGGCTGCTCGGCGTCACGGCGCGGATGCCGAAGAAGACGCGGTCGTTGGAGGTCGACCCCGGTCCGACCTGGTAGGCGATGCCCCCGCCGCTCACATACACGCTCTCGGTGGTGGCGCCGGGCGCGCGGGCGTAGGTCTCGGTGAGGGTCGCGGAGAAGACCAGGGCCGGCGAGTTGAAGTAGATCGAGAGCCCGTCGCCCTGCCAGCGGCGGCCGTTGACCAGTCCACCCACGTCGACGCCGTGATCGATGGTGGCGGGATTGCCGCCGACCACGTCGTAGGTGACCCAGGCGCTGCCGGTCCCGGCCACGGGCGTGACCTCCACGAACTGGCTCGATCCGTACTCCTGCGAACGGAACTCGAGGCAGGTGACGCCGGACTGCACGATGGTCGCGGCCTCGATCCCGGTCTGATCCCGGAGCTCGTTGATCGCGGTGACCATGATGGTCGACGTGGCGCCGGAGGCGAAGCTCACCGTCTGGTTTCCGCGCGGGCCGCGGATCTCGAGCGTGATGTCCTCGGTGAGGATGCCGCCGGTGAAGGAGCCCGCGTTGACCGGGGTGACCAGGCTCGCGCGCTCGGCGGCGGTGTCGACATCGAGCGAGAAGACGACGGGCCCCGCGGCGAGATCCGCCTGGTGGATCTCCAGGGACGAGATGCGACTGCGGTCGAAGAGCCTGGTGATGTAGTCGAGGGAGCCGTCGAGCAGGCGACGATCGCCGTAGACCGCGGTGTTCGCCAGGGCGCTGATGCCGGCGAGCTCCGCGTCGATGGCGATCTGCCGTTCACCCGGGGAGGGCGCCGGCAGATCCCCGCTCTCGGAGACGAGGCCGCGCAGCGTCTCCAGCCGGTCGGCGATGGCCGCCAGCTGGGCATCGGCGGCGGCGATGAGGGCGCTGCCCTGCTCCGCCGCCGCGATCCCGGCGCTCAGCCCGCGAAGCTGCAGCGCCAGGCGGTCGGCGCGCACCAGCCCGGCCGGGTCGTCCGAGCCGCGGTTGATGCGCAGACCGGTGGTGATCCGCTCCAGCCGCAGGTTGAGATCGGCGTTGGCGCGGAGCAGCCCGTGGTGGGCGATGAGGGCCGCGATGTTCGTGTTCAGACTGGGCATCGTGACGATCGCTCAGGCGCTCTCCCGACGCGGCGGCGCATCGCTGCGCAGGCGCGGATCCGACGGCGCCACCGGACCGCGGCGCGGCAGCGGCACCTGGTCGAGCGGGCCGCGAAACCTCGCCGCCTGTTCGTTCTCCTGGCGGATGGACTCGTAGACCTCCTTGCGATGGACGGCCACGCTCGACGGCGCCGAGATCCCGATGCGGACCTTGTCGCCTCGAATGTCCACGATGGTGAGCTCGATCTCGTCGCCGATCATGATCGACTCGTCGATGTGCCTGGACAGCACCAGCATGCGTCGGACTCCTTCCGTGCGATGGGACGCGTTCGACCGATCCGTCAGGCGCTGGCGACGCGGGCGTCGTCGAGCCGGACGAGTTCCTGACGGGTGGACCATCGGCGATCCGCCAGCACGAGTTGAAGGCCTCGTCGCGAGACGGCGCTGATCAGGAGGGGGCCCTGGAAGTTCGCGGTCAGCGCCCCGCCCCGCCGGTTGACGATCACGAAGGTCTGGAGCTCGGACAGGTCGCGCAGACCGATCTCCCGGACCTGCTCTTCCCGCAGCGGCGCCGAGAAGTCCTCCACCCAGAGGGCGGGATCCGTGACCACGAAGGCCAGGTCGGGGTTGTCCACGCTCTGCAGCCAGAAGAAGACGCCCCGATCGTCCGGCTGCAGCAGCGCGAACGTCCGCGCCTGGGCGAAGCCGAGGAGCCCCGCGGGGAACTCGATGAACCGATCGTCGTCCACCTCCACCGGACCGAATCGCGTCGTCTGAATCACCATGGTGTCCTCCTGACTGCCCCGACGGGGCTGGTGCGTTCCTAGATGAACTGGAGCAGCGAGAGCGATCCGGCGCGGGAGAGCGCCAGCAGCCCCGCCTCCAGCTGGGTCGAGAGCGCCGAGAGACGGGTGGCGGCCTCCGCCACGTCCACATCCCGAAGGAGCGAGAGCAGGGATTGCTGCTGCACCGTCGTCTCCTCGGTCGTGGCCAGCTCGTCCGCCAGCCGCGACGCCCGTGCGCCCGCCGCGCTGCGGGCCGCCGAGGCCCGCTCCACCGCGCGGTCGATGCCCTCGAGAGCAAACTTCATGCCCGGCGCATCACCGGCGAGAATGGCCTCCCGGAGGCGGATGAGGTGGTGGAACGCCCCGTCGACGGCAACCGTTGCGCGGTCCTGACCGGTCAGGACTGCGCCGAAGACGCCGCCGAGGATGCCCAGGTCCTCCGCCGCCGGCGAACTGAAGTACGGCACGATGGAGAAGCCCGAGGCGCCCACCGTGTTGTCGGAGAGGATGAAGCCGTTGCCGTCGGTGCGCAGGGTGACGGAGAACTCACCCGGCACCGCGATGCCGGCGGCCGCGGCCGCGGCGTGCATGGTGTTGATCACATCCTGGACGGTCTGCTCGTTCGTGAAGTCCACGTTGAAGTTGCGCCCGTCCCGGAGCCCGATGGCGATGTCGAAGCCGTTGTAGGTCGAGGGCGCACCGGTCAGCGGATCCACCCCCGGCTGGCCGAAGCGCACGCCGCGCCCCTCGTTGAAGTCGCTGAGGAGTGTGTAGGGGGCGAAGGTGTCGATGCCCAGCGCCGACGCGGTGGCGTCGGCCGGCCGGTCGGAGATGGAGAGGCTGGAGCCGGAGAGGGCGTTGCGGATCCACGCCTTGCCGGAGGCCGCGTCGAACTCCACGCGCATGCCGACGCCGAGTCCCTCGAGCGTGTTCTTGAGGTCGCGCAGGGTGAAGACGCCGGAGAGATCCACCACCTGCGACACGCCGTCGACGATCACCATGATCTGCCCCAGGGGATAGGTCCCCCAGGAGGCGATCGGCGTCTCGTAGCCGGCGGAGAGATTCACGGTGCCCACGAGATCGATGCGGCGGCTGACGCCGCCCAGGGCCTCGTGCCCGGAGATGGTGCTCGACTCGCCAAGGCCGATGTCCAGGCCTTCGCCGCGCCCCATGTAGAGGACGCCGGCCCCCATCTCCTCCCAGGGCGCCTTGCCGG
>CAZSVT010000137.1:5882-7061 GCA_964610365.1 uncultured Isosphaeraceae bacterium | reverse complement strand
GAACCCCACTCCACGTCGCTCACCGACACGGTTCCCTCGTCGGCATCGAGCACGCCCGAGGCGATCTCGATGAGCGTGGTCTTCCCGCACCCGCTCGGCCCGGCCAGGATCACCAGCTCGCCGGCCAGCACGTCCAGGTCCACGCCGCGCAGCGCCTCCACCGCGGCGGTGCCGCGCCCGTAGGTCTTGCGCACGCCGCGCAACCGCACCATGGCGGGACCGTCGAAGATCGTCTGCTTCGCGATCACTTGAAAACCAGCCCCGGTTCCACGGTCATCACGCGATGGAGGCTGAGCACGCTCCCCGCCGCCACGCATCCCATCATCACCACGAACGACGCCACGAGGAGCTGCCACGGGAGGAACGCCACGAGCTGCGCCTCCGGGCGCGTGCCGAGCATGGCGAAGAGCCCGGCGCCGCCCACGCCGATCCCGTACCCCACGACGCCGGAGAGCACCGCCTGCACCGCCACCATCATCGCCAGCTGTTTCGACGACGCGCCCATCGCCTTGAAGACGGCGAAGTGCCGGATGTTGTCGCTGGTGAACTGGTAGAGGATGGTCGCCGCGATCACCAGCCCCACCACCATGCCCAGCAGCACCGTGATGCCGAAGTTGATGCCGATGCCGGTCTCGCGCAGCACCCACCAGACCGTGCGGTCGCGCAGCTCCGGGCGCGTGAACGCGGCGAGCCCGGTGCGCTCGCGGACGGCGGCCACCACCTCGGCGCTCTCGGCGCCCTCCGCGACCTTCGCCAGGATGTAGCTCACCCGTCGCCGGCCGGTGGGCACGAAGGTGAAGGCCTGCTCCAGCGAGGTGTAGACGAGCACGTTCCCGTCGAATCCGCCCCAGGCGCGGCAGATCCCCACCACCACCGCGCGGCGCTCGTTCAGCTTGAGCTCGTCGCCGATCTTCAGTCCGCCGAGCTTGTCCCGACCGTTCGTGTCGATGATCACCGCGTCGGGGACGCGCAGATCCTCCAGCCGCCCCTCCACCATCTCCGGCGGCTGACCGATGAGCGTGGAACGGTCGATGCCCAGGATCTGGGCGTAGTGGATCCGTCCGTCGCCCAGTTCCACCAGCCCGCGCCCCGTGAAGATCGGCTCGGCCCAGAGGATGCCCGGCACGGAGCGCACCAGCTGGATCTCCTTCTCGCTCAGGGCGCGGAACTCGCTCACGT
>CAZSVT010000137.1:0-5872 GCA_964610365.1 uncultured Isosphaeraceae bacterium | reverse complement strand
CGTAGTGGGTCGACGGATCGGTGATCCAGAGGTCGGCCTGCGTCATGTTCTGGAGCGGACCGGTGGCGCGGGTGAGCAACCCCAGGAAGATGGCGCCCTGCTGGGCGATGAGCAGCGACGCGAAGGAGAGCCCCAGCACCAGCGTGAGGTACTTGGCGCGATCGCCGAAGAGCATGGAGAGCGCGATGCGGAGCATGCGTCGGGGTGCGGGCACGCGCTGCGGCGCCCAGGGTCGTCCATGGTAGGGCCCGGCCCGAAGCCGCAGGTCCGCGTGGAACGCAGCGGCGACCCCGGGCGCGTCGTGGCGGCGCTCCGCGGACCCGCGTCCGCTCCGCGCGGGCCGCCGCGTCCCGGATCAGGACCCCGGCCCGCCCTCCGGCGCGATGAAGACATCGCGCTTCGGAATGCGTCCGAAGAACTCCGCGGGCTTGCCGAAGTTGGTGGCGAGGACATCGACGGGATTGCCGGCCAACCACTGCGAGAGGTCGACGGAGGCGTAGATCCCCGAGTTGAAGCCCACCAGGATCCGGGCCTTCGTGGATCCGATGTTCTCGATGGAGTGACCGTAGCCCTGCGGGATGTAGCCCACGTCGCCCTGCTCGAGCTGCTCCACGCGGTAGCGCCCGTGCGAGCCGAAGAGCGTCACGCGCACCGTTCCCTCCACGATGTAGTGCCACTCGTCGGCGGTGGGGTGCCAGTGCAGCTCGCGCAGCGCGCCCGGATCGAGGTCGATCACCAGCCCGGTCATGGTGCGCGAGATGGGGAAGTTGGTGCTGTCCACGCGCCACTCGCGGCCGCCGTCGTAGACGCGGCGCGGCGGCTGCGCCAGGAGCGGGTAGCGATGCGTCCGCGGCGGCGGCGAGCGCCCGGCGAGCGTCGGCGCCGCCGTGGCCGGCGGCGGGGCCCCGAACGAGAAGTACGCCTCCTCCTTCGGGATGCCGGCGAGCGCCGACTCCGGCACGCCGAGGTTCTTCGCCAGCAGCGCCGGCGACGCGTGGCCGAGCCAGTCGGTGATGCTGAAGGTGCCGAACTCGGAGAAGTAGCCGTTGTCGAAGATGAGGATGAAGCGGCACGGCTCGCGACCGAGGCACTGCAGCATGTGCGGATGGCCGCGCGGGAAGTACCAGACGTCGCCGGGATCGAAGTCGTTGACCTCGGCGTGGCCGTCGGGATCGAGCACCGTGGTGCGCACGCGCCCTTCCAGCACGAACGCCCACTCGGCGGCGGTGGCGTGCCAGTGCAGTTCGCGCATGCCGCCCGGCTCGATCCTCATCGACACGCCCGCGAGGCCCTTCGAGATCGGCAGCTGCTCGACCGTGGCCTCCTTGCCGTAGCTGGCGCGCATCACCTTGCCCGTGCTGCGGTCGAGCGCGAACGTGAAGGTCGGCAATTCCTTGCCCGCCAGCAGCGGATCCGGCGCGTTGTTCTGGAAGCTCGGGTCGCCGGAGAAGGCGGGCGGCGGAACGAAGGGCGGCGGTGGGGTCATGGCGCAACTCCCTTGCGCGGCGCTACGGGCCGGTGATCCACGCCGTCAGCAGGCTGACCGCCTTGTGCACGCCGCCGGGATCGATGAGCCAGAGCCAGTCGTCGAAGAGGAACTCGAACCGCTTGGCCAGCAGCGTCACGCGCCCCATCACGGTGGAGCCGAACGCGGCGCCGAAGGTGATCATGAGGAACCAGATGCCGACGCGCGCGATCCGTCCGGTGGCGCCCTTGTGCTCCACGGAGAAGAAGAAGTAGACGAGCGTGCAGAGCGTGCCCACCAGCAGCAGCGAGTAGCGCAGGCTGGCCAGGAAGCTCTGCCACCAGAGATCGAACCCGGTCAGCGTCTGTCCCGAGGCGTCGGTGCGCACGATCACCAGCGGCGACTCCTTGGTGGCCGCGCGGAGCTGGCCGAGCAAGTCGCTCTCGATGTAGGTGTAGAGCTTGAGACCGGCGAAGGTGCCGATCACGAAGGCGAGCGGCCAGATGGACATCCAGCGCGCCTTGGGAACCAGCTGCATGAGCAGCATCGCGCCGAGCAGCGCCGCCAGCGCCATCGCCGCCGTGTCGGAGGTCGACGGGTCGTCGAGCGTGGGCTGCACCCAGGCGCGCACGGCGCCGGGGGCGAGGGCGCCCGCCAGCTTCGGGACCAGCACATCCCAGAAGCCCACCACCATGTAGTACGCGGCGCTCGTGCCTACCACGACGCTCTCGGTGAACTTGTAGAAGGGGTTGTCGCGGTAGAGGAAGGAGAAGACCGCGAGCGTCAGGAGCGCCGCCAGCCAGAGGCCGATCGTCCGCGGCCAGCTCAGCCGGTAGTCCGGGGCGGGCGCGGCCGGATCGGGCGGCGTGGCGCGGGCCTTGAAGACCTTCGTCGCCTGCACCTCGCTCCAGGAGGTCCAGCCCACCACGTCGCCGTTGCGTTCCGTCCAGACGCCGGCGCGATCCACCGCGTTCGCGGGCGGCGCGATCTCCTTCCACTCGGGAGGCGGCGCCTGGGCGCCGGCGTCGGCCCACGGCGGCGCCGCGGGGCGGGAGACCTCGAACGCGTGCGCGGTCGGCTGCACGTAGATGCGCCCCATGCGCCCCGCCTGAGCGCGCCATCCGATGATCGCCACGAAGGCGATGCCGAGGATCGCCCAGAGGATCGTCTGCCGCTTCACGCCTGCGCTCCCCGCCGGCGCCCGGCGAAGTAGATGGCGTTCCCCAGGATGATGAGCGACACCATCAGCACGTGGGCGAAGAGCTGCGGCCCCATGCGCCGCACCGCCTCCAGGTACTTCGCCGGCGTCTTCGCATCGGGCACGCCCTTGTTCGCGGCCGCGTTGACCAGCGTCTCGTACTCGGCGGCCCCCTTGATGGCGCCCACCAGGCCGTCGAGCTGGCCCGGGTAGTACGGGAAGAGCTGCGGCGTCTGCACGCCGGTGCATCCGACCACCGCCTTGAGCGGCACCGCCCGGCCGCGCTCCGGCGTGACCACGTACTGCACCCACTCCTTGCCGCCGGGGTACCCGGCGCTCACCGAGATGAGACAGGCGAAGTCGCGCGTGGAGGTGATGCCCTCCATCATCGGGATCTGCGAGACGGAGACGCCGTTCGTGTCGCGCGGGAAGGTCCGCGGGAAGTCGGACTTCGCCTGCTGCATCACCGCTTCATTGCCCGCCTGGAAGCCGAGGTTGACGAAGTCCACGCCCTCCTTGAGCTGCGGGAAGTCGGCCGCCAGCACCTCGCGGATCTTCTCCGCGATCTGCGGCGGACCGAAGGGCCACAGCGAGATGAAGTACATCCTGTAGCCGCGCAGGGCGCAGTGGCGCACGAACGAGGTGGCCATCGGTCCGAGCTCGGGCTCGCTGCCCGGGTCGTAGTCGAAGGAGAGCAGCACGCGCGAGCCGTCGGGAAGGTCGTTGATGGTGTTGAACGACTTCACCGCCACCTCGGTGGCCTTCTCCGGGAATCGGAGCTCGAGGAGGATCGGCACCGACACCGCGAGCCCCATGGCCAGGAAGATCCAGCGACGGTCGAGGGTCTGGAGGAATCGCAGCATGGGCTAGTCCCCCGATCCCAGGTACGAGCGGTCGATGCCCAGCAGGATGCGCAGGCTGGTGGCCGCCACGCCCAGCGCGATGCCGATCATGATCGCCCGGTTCCCGGCAGTGTTGAAGACCTGCAGGATGTAGAGCGAGAGGTTCTCCAGCTTCAGGCCGCCGATCTCGGGCGGGAACCACCCCGTGAGGTACGCGCCGGCGGCGGTGCGACCGAGCAGGATGATGAACGCGGTGCCCAGCAGCAGCACCGCCTCCACGTTCTTGGCGCGGAAGGCGCGGAACGCGGCGCTGGCCACGTAGAACGCCAGCAGCGCGAAGAGCGTGGCGGTGATCGGCGAGATCATGTACTCGTAGATCCACCACAGCGCGCTTCCGGATTCGTCGTACTTGCCGGAGAAGGGAAGGTCCGGGGCGCGCTCGGCCGGAAGCACGCCCACCTTGAGCAGGCCGCATCCCAGCGTGACCACGAAGCAGCCGAGGACGACGATGGAGTAGCCCCACCCGGGGCGCCGCGCCGAGAGCTTGCCGAGGTGGATCTTGGCGATGCTCGCGGCGCCGAGCACGTAGGCCACGGCGGCCAGCACGTTGAAGATCTCGGTGACCCGGTCGCCCAGCGTGGTCGTCCACGGGATGAAGTTCGACGCCAGCACCGTGAATCCGGCGATGGCGGCGATCCAGAGTGGGACGAGGCGCTTCACGCAGGGGCTCCGTTCAGGTGGTCAGCGCCGTGCGGATCAGGTCGATGACGCGATCGAGCCCTCGACCGGGCGCGATGGCGTTGGCGGCGCCCAGGAGGGCCACCGCCACGATCACCAGGATGGCGAGCGCCTTGCCCACGTCCTGCCCCTTGATGCTGCCGATCTGGTCGGGCTCGCCGGAGAGGTAGGCGCTGGCGGCGAAGAACTCCTCGCCGATGAGCGTGTAGTCGCAGGCGGCCACGAAGAACGGCAGCTGCGAACTCTCCGCGGTGCCCGCGATCTGGATCGCGCCGATCGAGTTGCCCGTCTCGGCGAGCACCAGGCTCTCGGCGAAGAAGCAGCCCATGTAGAAGCACGCCGCCGGCTTCTCTCGCACCATGCGGCCGGCCACGTACGCCACGAATCCGAACTGCTCGTCGGTGATGTAGGTGACGAGGTCGGGATTGAAGCTCTCGGAGCGGCCGGCCTGCATGTAGCTGGTCTGGACCGCCTCGCGCGACGCCTGCATCGCCAGCGAACGGGCCGTGGGCACTTCGATGGTGGCGTCGTACTCGGCCACGGTCTTGGCCACGCGCGAGAGCACGGTGATGCCGGCGATGGTCTGGACATTGTCCATGTCCTGGATGCCGGGAATGAAGAGGACGGGGCGACCCATCTCGGTGGCCCGCCCCACCGCCTCGTCCACCGCCTCCAGCGCCGCGATTCGGCGGATCCGCATGGGAGCGCCGCGCCGCGCGACCAGGATGAACGCGACCACCGCCCCGCAGATCGCCAGGATCCACGCGAGCAGGAAGGCCTTGGAACGGAGGAAGGAGCCGGGCGTGGCGCCGATCGGACCCGCGACGGCCGGAGCCGAGTCGCCGGCGCGGCCTTGCGCGATCACCTGGAAGCGATGCTCGAGCCCCGGGTCGAGGCCCGTCACGGTGAAGGTCATCACGCTCCCCGGCGCGCCCGCCGGGACCTCGGCGGCGGCGGTCCATTCCACGGCCGGCGCTGCGCCCGCCGCGGGCGTGGGGACCCGCTGCTGCGCCTCCATGGCCGCCTGCGTGCGCGCCTGCTCGGGGGCGACGCCTTCGCCGGTGAGCTTCGCGTACTGCGCCTCGTAGACGGCCTGGCGCCGCTGCAGCCGCAGCGCCGCCAGCTCGCCGGAATTCATGGTTCGCCGGATGACGAAGCGCTCGATCGAGCCCGGCGCGTCGGTGGGCACGGTCCAGGTGAGCGTCACCGCGCCGCCTTCGTCCAGCGGCACATCCGCGGCGGTGAGGGAGAGGGGTGCCGATGGAGGCGCCGCGGGACGCGCCGCGCCTGCGGCGCCAGCGGGAGGCGCAGCGCCCGCGGGGGACGCGCCGGCCGGGGCCTGGCCCGCGGCGGCGACGGACGCGCCCAGGAGCGCGGCCGCGATCGCGCCGATTCCGAGTCCGCCTCCGCGTCGCACGCTCCACCACGATGTGCGCCACGGATGCATCGCCGCGTCAGCCCTCGATGAGTTCCACGTTCGCACGCGGCACGGTGATGCGGCCCGCGTTCTCCACGGACACTTCCAGCACGCGCGCCTTGGATCCGGAGCCGAGCACCGCCGGCTGCTCCGGCAGGGCGGCGACGGTTCCGATCACGCCGAAGTGCGGATCGCGGATCACGCGGACGAGC
>CAZSVT010000136.1:3126-7318 GCA_964610365.1 uncultured Isosphaeraceae bacterium | reverse complement strand
GGCGACGGCCTGGCGCTCGGCGGCGCCGGCGCGCTCCGGCACGATCATCGTCGCGTCGAACCATCCCGCGAACCGCCCTTGGTGCAGGATGCTCCCCAGCGACCAGAGCCGCGGCGCGGCGATCGCCCCGTCGTTGAGCCAGAGGCGGAAGCGACGCGAGATCATGGCGGCCGACGGCGACCCCGCCTTCCACTCCGTCATCGACGCGAAGCGCCCCAGGAGATCCGGCGCCGTGCCGGGGAGATCGAAGCGCAGCGGCCGGCGCAGCAGGGCGTCGATCGCCCGGAGCCACGCGTCCTGGAGTTCGGCCTGCGGTCGCAGCGCCGACTGCGCCTGGATCCACGCCTCGAAGCGGTCGAAGTCGTCCTGCGGTGCGCCGGAGAGCACCTGGTCGGCAAGCGGGCCGAGCTGCTGATCCAGCCACGCGGCGGCGAAGCGATCGAAGGCGTCGCCCGAGCCCTCGGCAGGCGTCAGGCGCAGTCCGGCGATCACCGGGATCACCTCCGACGAGAGTCCCGGTTCGGAGAGGAGCGACCCGAGCACCCCTGCCGCCCACGCTCCGCGCCACAGCGCCGCCGGCGATCGCGCCGGCCCGGCGAGATCGGCGCGAAGCGGTTCGATGAGCGCCTGCGCCGTCTCCGCGTCGTCGGCGCGGCGCAGGAGACTCATCGACCGCTCCAGGATGGCGCGGCGCGTCACGGCGTCCAGGCGGGGCCAGGCGCGGGCCACGGCCCGCTGCGCCTCGGCCCAGGCGCGGAGGGCATTGCGATCATCCGGCGCCTCGTTCGCCAGCGACTCGAGCTGGAACGCGGCGCCGCGCGCCTGGGCGAGCGCCTGGTCGAGTTCCAGCGACGCGAGCGTGGCGTTGAACCCGGGAACGCGCGGGTAGGAGACGGGAACGGTGGCCGGCGCGCGATCGGCGCGGTCGCCCGTCGCCGGGCCGGGCGCGGCGCGCGGCGCGGACCCGGCGGCGCCGCCCGACCCGGGCGCGGGCGCCGGGCGGGACGCGTCGCGCCCCGTGCCGTCCGGCGCGGTGACGGCGGCGAGGTTCGCATCGGCGCCTCCACGGGCGCGCGGAGCGTCGGAGTCCCGTTCCCCATCGGGCCGCTCGGCGCGGGAGTCGCGAGCGCCCGCGCCGGTGTCGGACGCTTCGCCGGCCGCGCCCCTGGCGGCGGCGGCGCGGTCCGCCGCTCGGGCGTTCGACGCGGAGATCCCGCCCCAGACCATCACGGCCAGGAGGATCGCCAGCGCCACGGAAACCACGAGCAGGCCGATGACGACGCCGAGAAGGATCGCGTCGGAGCGGGAGAGGCCCGCAGGGGCCGCGAGCTCCGTCGGCGGCGTCGCCGGCGCCGTGCGCCTCGGCGCGGCCGTTCCGCCGCGGCCGGGAGGCTCGCGCGCCGCGGCGCGCGGATCGCCCATCGCCTCCAGGGCGCGCTGCAGGCGACCGTCGCGCGCGGCGCTCGCCAGGCCGGCGAGCACGCGCGCCAGGCCCGTCGCCGAGACGCCGTGGCTCTTCGCCAGCGCCGCGAGGCGCGCCTGCGTGGACGCGTTCCAGCCACCGCACGCCAGGAGCGCCGACAGCACCGCGCGATCGAAGTCCGTGAGCGCCGGGCCCTTCACGACGCGCCTCCCGCCGGAGCCGCCGGCACGCGACGATCGAGCTGCGACAGCTCGCTCCCCCACGGCTCCGGGCCCCAGTCGGGCACCAGGGCGCGATGCTGATCGAGCACCGCCCGCGCCGCCGATGGATTGGTCCGCGCCAGGATCCGCACCTGCCGCACGCGCGCCTCGAACCAGCCGGAGTCGCCGGGCGACGATCCGGAGAGGATCGTGCCGAGGCACTCCACGGCCAGCGCATCGTCTCCCGTCCGCTCCGCGAGACCGGCCAGCACCTCCAGCAGCGACGGATCCGTCGGTCGGCGACCGCGCTCGGTCCGAAGCGCTTCCATCGCCTTCGCGCGGCGCGCGGCGGTGGTCGGCGCCTCGTCGGAGAGGAGGAGCGCCGCCCGACCCGCGGCCAGCGCGATCGCCGCGCTCGACGCGCCGTCCATCGAGGCGCGCTCGTCGTCGAGGATCCGCGAACCCAGGTCGACGGTGGCGGCGCGGGCCGCGTCGTCCTTGCCGCGCTGCGCCGCCATGAAGATGGAACGGCGCCCGATCCTCGCGAAGGTGGAGGCGGAATCGACGGCCTCCAGCTCGGCCAGCCGCCGCAGCGACTCGTCGATGCGACCCTGCACCGCCGCGATCTGGAGGTCGCGCAGCCGCAGTTCGGAGTCCAGGTCGTCGATGCGGAACTCGCCGGCCGCGGCCCGGCTCCGCAGCGATCCGAGCGCCGCGACCGCGTCGTCCACGCGCGACGCGCCGATGGCCAGCGCCGCCTCGATGCGTCGACGGAGCCAGGTCCTCCGCAGCGCCGCGCCGGGCGCATCCTCCTGGCGGGCGAGATCGAGGTACTGCGCCGCCAGCGACGAGCGATCCTCCGCCGTCGCCGCGCGGAAGAGGCGGTAGAGCACCTCCTCCGCCGCCGCGATCGCCTCGGGCCAGGCGGGCGAACCGCGCGGCACGGCCATGAGCCGCGCCAGTTCGGCGCGCCCCGCCGAGGTGTTGGAGCGGATCCGCGCCACCTCGGCACGGGCGGCGAAGGCGCTCTCGGGGTATCGCTCGAGGAGGCGATGGATGATCCGCTCGGAGGCCGCCTCGAGGTCGCGACGCTCCGGGCCGCCTTTCGCGGCCGCCCTCGTCGCCGACTCCGCGGCCAGCCAGAGGGCTTCGGCCGCGCGCGGCGCCGGCAGCGCCTCCGCAGCCGCCTCGAAGAGCGGACTCGCCTTCGCATGGTCGCCCGCCCCCACCAGGCACCAGGCGGCGAGCTGCTGCGCCGACGCGCGGGCGACGGGCATCGTCGCCGCATCCGTCTCCCGCGCCGCGGCGAGCAGCGTCTCCGCGGCATGCCGGTACGACTCCGCGCCGCCGCCCGACTTCGCATCGCGGTACTCGCGGAGGCCGCGCACGTATCCGGCCACGAATCCGCTGGTGGGAAGCGCCGACGGCGGCAGCGTCGCGGAGAGTTCCACCACCTCGCCGATCTCCTCCTGCGCGGCGAGCAGCGCCAGCGCCGACTGCACGAACGCCGCCGCGCCGTCGATGGCCAGGACGGAGTCGGCGGACGACTCGAGCACCGCCGCCCGCGCCCACGCCGGGGGCACCGGCCCGCGCCGCGCCGCCTGTTCGAGCTGCTCCCGCGCGGCGACGAAGTCGCGGGAGAGGAGCAGCGCCAGCAGCCTCCAGCCCGGGGCGCTTCGACGGATGGCGGGCGCCGTGCGCGAATCCGCGAGCAGCGCGAACCACGGCTCGCCGGCCGCGGCGCCCTGGGCGAGCGTCTTCGAGATCGCCGCGCCCAGGATGGCGCTGGCGTAGGGCTCCTCCGCGCGGCGATCGACCGAGACGTCGCCGGGCTTCGGATCCTCCTGCCCGGTGTCCAGGAGCGCCACGAAGAGTTCACCGGCCGCCTTGGCGCGCGGCGAGGACTCGGCGTTCGTCTCGCGCCCGCGTCCCCCCGCGGCGGGGGCCCGCGATGATCGGGCGAGCATCGCCATGTGCAGGTTCCCCCACGCCTGCACGAACTTCGTGGACTCCAGGATCAACCGCTTGCGATCCACCATGTCGAGCAGCGACTCGGCATCCAGCCCCACGCTCCGATCGAGGCGCCGATCGTCGACGCGCAGATCCGCTTCGAAGTTGCGGCGGACGCGTTCCGCTTCCGCGACCACGGCCGCGAGCGCGGCGAGACTCGCCGCCGCGTCCTCGCCCGCGGCGCCGCGCCCCAGGCGCACGCGCTCCAGGCGTCGCTCCTCCTGGCGCAGCCGGGCGCGGAGGATCTCCAGCGACACCTCGTCGGCGTCGACGGACGCCAGCAGCGGGCGGAGCGTGCCGGCCACCGCGGCGCCCGCGTCGGGCTCCACCTCGCCGGAACGAAGGCAGCGCACGAGGAGTCCCGCGAGCCGCTCCGCGAGATCCCGCTTCTCCAGGTCGGAACTCTCCCGTCCCAGACGATCCTCCAGCTGGAGGGCCAGCAGTCGATCGAGCCCCTGCCGCTCCAGCCAGGCCGCCAGCCGCTCGTCGGCCTCGCGCGCGGTGGGCGCGGTCGCCGTTCGCGGAGGCGCCGATCCCTGCCCGAGCGCGCGGGCGCTCG
>CAZSVT010000136.1:0-3116 GCA_964610365.1 uncultured Isosphaeraceae bacterium | reverse complement strand
GACGAGCACGCACGCGAGCGCCGCCACGGCGCCCGGGCGCCGTCGCGCGGGCGCGCGGGCGCGGTCGTGATCGCGAACACGGCGCACGACACCGTCGAGGTTCATGGAGCCGCCGGCGCCGCGGCGCCGCCCGGTGCGATGCGTTCCGCCTCCTCCGTCCGGCCGTCGTCGCGACTGGCGGACGCGGCGAGTTCCACGGCCAGCGGCGCCAGGAAGGGCTGCGCCTCCGCGAATCGCGCCGGCAGGTGGAGCAGTTCCAGTTGGGCCGCGCGACGCGCCGCCGGCGTGCCGTCCAGCAGCAGGCCCTTCCCGGCGGCCACCCGCGCCCAGGCCTCCGCCCACTCCGGGAGCCGGCGCCGCTGCTGCGCGAGCGCCTCGCGACCGCGCTCGCGCTCGGCGGGCACGCCGGACTGCGCATCCCGCAGCGCCCGCAGGAACTCGATCGTCCGACGCCACTCGGCGGCCTCGCCCTCCTCGCCCGACTTGTCCGCCGCGCGGGCGACGCCGCGCCCGGAGGCGCCGACCGACTCGAGCGTCGGGAACGGGCGCGCGGGATCGAGCGCCGACGCGAACGCCCGCCGCAGGTCGTCCAGCTCGCGATCGCCGCGCGGATCGAAGGCCTCGATCGCCGCGCGCATCGCGTCGCGCTGCGGATCGTTCGCCGCCACCGGCGCCAGCAGCGGGCACAGCGGCATGGCCGCGTCGACCACCGGCCGACGCACCATGGCGCCTCCCGCGGCGGGCTCCAGCCAGACCGCGAGCGCTCCCGCGTCGAAGCCGCGCCGTCGCAGGCGGAGCGACTCGAGCCACGCCGGCGCGGCGCGCGCCGGGTCGCCGGCCCGCAGCGCCAACTGCAGCTCGATCAGCGCGGCCACCTGCGGCGTCGGTCCGTCGACGGCCGAGGGCGCCCAGGGCGCGGCGGAGAGCGTGGCCAGCGCCGCGTCGCCGCGCTCCAGCCGGATTCGCGCCCGCCAGAGCCGCTCGCCGTCCGCCAGGAGCGACGGAAGCTCGGGCCATCGATCCGTTCCCGCGTCGCCATGCACGGACGCGATGCGATCCCAGCCGATCCGGTCGATCGCGGTGGCCCCTCCCGCCGGCGCCGTCGGATCCACCGGGCGGCGCAGCGAGAGTCCGCCGCGGTCGGCCGTTTCGATCGTGCCCGCCAGGATCTCTCCGCTGCGAAGCTGCACGCGATCGGCCGGTGCGGGCGCCGCCGGGATCGCGATCGCCGCCGCCGCCACCGCCGTCCACCGCGGCGCGCGCCGCGCGGAACTCATGGGCCGCCTCCCACCGGCACCACGCGGAACGCGCCGCCGGTCTCCTGCGCCAGCAGCTTCATGATGCGGTGATTGAGCCGATCCTGGATGGCGCGCATCAGGTCGGGCGGAGTGCCGTCGCTGCGGACCGCCAGGGCGATGCCCACCAGTCGATCCATGTCGCCGGTCTCCGGGCGCGTCAGGAGTCTCGCGTCGATCTCGCGGTCCGCGTCGGCGCGCAGGGCATCGCTGCCTTCCCTCGGCCCCCGGTCCTCGAAGAGCACGCAGTGGACGGCGATCGGCCTGGCCCGCCGCAGGACGCGAGCCAGGATCGCCGAGCCCTGCTCGGGCGGGATCTCCCCGTCGGTCATGAAGAAGATGGCGTCGGGCGGCACATCGAGCGAAAGCAGGTGATTGAAGCCGTAGATCGGCTCCGTACCGCCGCCCGGCGAGAGGGCCTTCGCCCAGCGGATGAAGCGCTCGATCCCCGATCGACGCGCCCGCTCCCACGCCTGGCCTTCCGGCGGGAAGACGCGGGGCGAAGTGTCGAAGAACGCCACCGCGAAGCTCGCCTGCTCCGGCAGTTCGTGCAGGCTCCGGAGCAGTTCGTCGCCCAGTCGCACCCAGCGACCGTCGGAGCTCATCGAGCCGCTCTTGTCGATCACGTAGCCGAAGCGCGTGCCGCGCGCCCGCAGGCCGAAGAAGGAGGTCCCGCCGCTCCCCGTTCCGAGCCCCGGATCTCCGCGCCCGGTCCCGGTGCCCGGACCGGCGCCGAGCCCGCCCGCGCCTTCGCCGGCGCCGGTGGCGAGCAGCCCGTCTCCGGAGTCCGTGCCCGAGGTTCCTCCCGCGATCGGCGTGTCGGGAAGGTCGAGCGGATCCGATTCGCCCTGGGAGGACTCCACCATGGGCAGGGCCGACTCGGGGACCGCAAGATCGGCGGTGCGATCCAGTTCCACCTCCGGCAGGAGGGCGATCTCGATGCCGTTGATGGAAGACCCGCCCTGCTCCGGCTGCTCGATCACCACCGCCGCCAGCCACACCAGGAGCGAAAGGTGGAACGGCAGCGAGACGGCGACGCCCAGGAGGATCCAGCGGTAGCGTCGCCACCACTCCGGCAACGATCCTGCCGGACCGTCGGGGCGGCTCGGCTCGGCGGCGGGATAGGGTGCGGGGTTGGTCACGGAGGCGGACGGCGGGGCGCTCGACGGGGCCTTCGGACGATTCTACGGCGTCGCCGCCGCGGCCCCGGCGCCGCCCGGCTTGACCCGGAGCGCGCGCCGTCGTCCAATCAGCCCTCCGTAGCGGACGGCGGGACGGATGCAGGTCATCCGCCGCCGGCGTCCGCATCCGACTCCGCCGCGAGCACCGCCGATGACTCCCACCCCCGCCGCCCGGCCCGCCTCCGCCGACGCCGATGCCCGCGACCGATACCGTCGAGTGGTCCTCAAGGTGAGCGGCGAGAGCTTCTCCCAGCCGGGGGTCCTGGGGATCGATCCGGAGGAGCTCCGCGCCATCGCCGGGGAGATCGCCTCGGCGCGGCGGAGCTTCGACGACCTCCGCATGGCGGTGGTGGTGGGCGGCGGCAACATCGTCCGCGGCGCGAAGCTCGCCGAGGCGGGTCGCATCAACCAGAGCACCGCCGACTACATGGGCATGCTCGGGACCGTCATCAACGGGCTCGCCCTGCGCGAGGCGCTGGAGCAGCTCGGCGTACAGAGCCGCGTGATGAGCGCCATCACGGTGACCGCGGTGGCCGAGCCCTTCATCCGCCTCCGCGCCCTGCGGCACATGGAGAAGGGCCGCGTGGTGATCCTGGTGGCCGGCACCGGCAATCCCTTCTTCACCACCGATACCTGCGCC
>CAZSVT010000135.1:0-7489 GCA_964610365.1 uncultured Isosphaeraceae bacterium | reverse complement strand
GCGTGCGCCGCCGGAGCTTGAGGAAGTAGAGCGCCAGGAGGAGCGGCAGCGTGATGCCGGCCAGGATGGCGCCCGTCAGCGGCGTGAGCCAGGTCACCGCAGCAGCCCCCGCCGCCGCAGGTACTCCATGAGCAGCGTGTCCATGTCGGTGGAGGTGTCGATCACCACGTGGGTCATGGAGCGCCGGACGGCGAAGTCGCGCAGCGACGCGAGGTACGCGTCGAGGCGCTCGCGGTACTGGCGCAGCAGGCCCCCGCTGACGGTGATCTCGGCCGTGCTGCCGTCCTCCACGTCCTCCAGGCGCAGGTCGCCGGCGAGGCCGCGATCGCCGGGCGAGAGCTCCTCGGGCGAGAGCACCTGCATGAGGAAGAGGTCGTAGCCGCGCCCCGAGAGGTAGCGCAGGCCCTTCTCGAAGCCCTCGCGGAACATGAAGTCCGAGAGGATGATCATCACGCCGCGTCCCTGCCGGGAGAGGGCGATCGTCCGCATCGCATCGGCGAAGTCCGCGTCGCCGGCGGGCGCGAGCTCCAGCAGCCATCGCCCCATCTCGGCGGTGCGGCGCCGACCGCGGAGGTTCGAGCAGCGGCGCAGCCCCTCGCCGTTGAAGGAGACCAGCGTCACCCGGTTGTGGTTCACCAGCCCCACGTACCCCAGGGCCATCGACAGTCGGCGCACGAACTCGAGCTTGTTGGGGTTGCCCCAGTCCATCGAGGCGCTCGCGTCGATGGCCAGGATGAGCGAGAGGTCCTCCTCCTCCAGGAACATCTTGAGGAAGAGGCGATCGAGCCGGCCGTAGATGTTCCAGTCGACGAAGCGGAGGTCGTCGCCGTGCACATAGGGGCGGTAGTCGGCGAACTCCACGCTCTGGCCGCGCCGCTTGCTGCGCCGCTCGCCCTGGATCTTGCCCTGGAAGATCTTGCGGCTCACGATGTCCACCTGGTCCAGCTTGGCCATGAGGCGGCCGTCGATGAGCTCGTCCAGCCGCGTGGCGCGCTTCAGTCGCTGCGGCTTCTCGCTGAAACTCCGTTCGCTCACGGGGCGCCCTCCACCGGCGTGCGCTCGATCACGTGCCGCACGATCTCGTCCTGCGTGCGCCCCTCCGCCTCCGCCTCGAAGGAGCGGAAGATGCGGTGACGGAGCGCCGGCAGGGCTACGGCGCGGAGGTCGTCGATGCTCACCGCGTAGCGACCGTCCATCAGGGCCCGCACCTTGCCGGTCGAGACCATCGCCTGGGCGCCGCGCGGGCTGGCGCCGATGCGGATGTACCGCGCCGCGTACGCGTCGCCGAAGGGTCCGTCGGGATGGGTGCCCAGGACGGCGCGGATGCACCAGTCCTTCACATGGGGGGCCATGACCACGCGCCGCGCCAGGCGCTGCGCCGCCACGATGGCGGCGGCGTCGATCACCCTGCGCACGGGACGCACCTCGCTCGTGGTGGTGCGCCGCAGGATCTCGTTGAGCTCGTCGCGCGACGCGGCCGGCACCGAGACCTTGAGGAGGAAGCGGTCGAGCTGGGCCTCGGGGAGCGGATAGGTGCCCTCCTGTTCGATCGGGTTCTGCGTGGCCATCACCAGGAACGGCTCCGGCAGCCGGCGCGTGACGCCGCCGGCCGACACCGAGCGCTCCTGCATCGCTTCCAGGAGCGCCGACTGGCTCTTGGGTGTGGCGCGGTTGATCTCGTCGGCCAGGACGAGGTTGGCGAAGATCGGACCCGCGCGGAACTGGAAGGAGCGTGCACCGCCGGCGGCGTCCTCCACGAGGACAGTGGTGCCCGTGACATCCGCGGGCATGAGGTCGGGCGTGAACTGGACGCGGCTGAAGGAGAGATCCATCACCTCGCCGAGGGTGCGCACGAGGAGCGTCTTTCCCAGCCCCGGCACGCCTTCGAGGAGCACATGGCCGCCGGCGAAGAGCGCCAGCAGCGTCTCCTCCACCACCTGCGTCTGCCCGACGAGGCGCTCGCCGATCTCCCGCCGCAAGGCGCTCCCCGTCTCGCGGAAGGCCGCGCAGGCGCGGCGGACCGTCTCCAGGTCGGTCGGGTCGACGATCGGTTCGGCGAGCGTCATGGAGCGCTTCCCTTCGGCGGCGATCGTCCGTCGCCGTCGCCGCCCGGATCATCCGCGTCTCCGCCCTGGTCGCCGCGGGCGCGGCGCTTGGCGGCGCGCAGCCTGGAGAGCCCGCCATCGTCGGCGTCGGCACCCGGCGGCGCGGGCCGCGCAGGCTTCGGAGCTGGTGCCGGTCCCGGAGGCGGCGCGGAGCCCTCCGGTCGCACCGATCCCGACGGCGTCCGGGGCATCGACGGCTCGCTCGGCGCCGCGGCGGGCGCATCGGGTGTCGCGGCCTCGCCCGGCGCACGCCGCTCGGCGCGCTCGCGGGCCTTGCGCCATGCCTCCACGCTGGCGTCGCCCGCCTGGTGCACGCGCCCCATGGCACGGGCGGCGGCGTCGCGGGCCTCCTTCGTGTCGAAGGCGATGCGACGGGCCGCCACATCCACCAGGAAGAGCGCGGCGGCGATGATCGCCAGCAGGTCCCAGACGCGCTTCGAGGCCAGCGGCGCCTCGATGCCGCGCCGCTCGAAGAGATTGACGCTCGAGGCGTCCTCGAGGCGCAGCACGCGTCCTCCGGTGCGCTGCGCCACCGCCTCCAGGAGCGCCGCGTTGTCGCGCACGGCGCGGAACTCGCGCGCGTAGGGCACGCTCACCGCGGCCTGGAGCGATCCGGTGCGCACCTCGCCCCCCTCGGACTCCACGGCGAAGCCGGTGTTGACCAGGTACGCGCCCTTGTCGATCGCCTCGAATTCGCCGCGCCAGCGTCCGGCGCCGACCTGCCGCAGCGGAAGCACCGAGGCGCGACCGTCGGGACCGATGACGCGCCCCTCCACCGTACCGCCGCCGCCGCTCGTCGACTCGAGTTCGACGACGCCGCGCGATCCCTCGAGCGTGGTGCGCAGGGCCGCGTCGCGCGGCTGCGGCGGACGCATGATCCAGCGCACGGCCATCTCCCAGAAGGCGCCCGCGCCGCTCCAGGCGGCCCACGCGGCGCCCCAGCGGCCGCTGGCATCCGAGGTGAAGGCGATGGTGCGTCCGCGCCCGTAGTTCCACGAGGCGAAGAGCGGATCGCGCCCCTCCGGCGTCTCCACGATGAACGGAACCTGCGCCATGCCCCCTTCGCGCGCCACGGTCAGCACGTAGCCCTCGATCGGCGGGACACCGGTGATGCCCTTCGTCGGTCCGCTGGCCATCGGCACCACCAGCGGCTGGTGCCGCGCCTCCTGCAGCAGCGATCGCGAGATGACCGACGCCTCCTTGATGAAGATCTGCGGGAGGTCCTTGGGATTGCGGACGTGGTAGAAGCGGCCGCCGGTGGACTCGGCCATGAACTTCATCTTGTCGAGATCCGCGGCCGTGCCGTGCCCCACGACGAGCACCGAGGTGATGGTGATCTTCTCGCGCTTGAAGTCGTTGAGGAGCGAGGCGCCGGGCGCCGCGGGATCGCCATCGGAGATGACGATCGCGTGCTTCACGCCGCCCTTCACCGACACCAGGGCGTCGAAGGCCATCTTGAGCGACGGCCCGAAGTCGGGCATGTCGCCGACCTGCATCGCCTTGGCGGCGGCGACGGCGGCGCTCTTGTCCCCCACCTGCTGCATCGGGAAGGCCCAGCTCGCCCCGGAGGCGCCGGAGGCCCAGTCGAAGACCACGATGCCGCAGTAGTCCAGCCGCGTGAGGGCCTCGATGGCCGAGATGGCCACCTGCTTGCCCCAGTAGTTGCCCTGCGGCATCTCGCAGGAGTGCATCACCAGGGCCAGCGCCCCGCGCATGATCTGGCGCGTCTGCGGAGGATCGAGGCGCAGCGGAAGCGTCTTCGCCGTCTCCGATTCGATCCAGCCGCCGGCGCCGAAGCTCTGGTCGCCGCCGAGCATCGCCAAGCCACCGCCGAGATCGTGGACATAGCTGTGGAGGGCGCGGTCGGCGTCGTTGTCCAGCTCCCAGCGCGGAACGTTCGCAAGCACGACGGCGTCGTAGGAAGCGAGCGTCGGCGCGCCGCCCGCCAGCGCCTCCACTCCCGCCACCTCGATGTCCACCGACGACCGTCGCAGCGCCCTGGCCACCACCTCCGTCTCCGCGCCGCCGGTGCGATCCACCAGCAGCACGCGACCCTCGCCGGAGACGAAGACCACCGACTCGCCGACATTGTTCTCCTCGATGCCGTCGCCCGAATCGCTCGCGGGTTCGAAGACGGCGCGGATGCGGTGGGCGCCCGCGCGGTCGAAGGAGAGCGGCAGCGGGAACTGCGACGGCCCGGGGCGCAGCGCCACCGCCCGGCCGTCGCCGGGCGCCTCCGGATCGAGGTCCACCGGTTCGCCATCCACCCAGACGCGCAGCGTGCCGCGCGTCTCGCCGGGTGAACGGATGGTCATGCGCACCTCCACCGGCTGCCCCACGCGGGCGCGCGACGGTGCGCGGACCTCCTCGAAGACCACTTCGCGCTGGTGGACGAACTCCAGCGGCACCACGTCGATGGGAACGCCGGCGGCCTTCGCCTCCTCCGCCGCGGCCACGAGCGAACCGCGCGTCTCGTTGCCGTCGGAGAGGAGGAGGATCCGGTTCGCGGTCTCCTTCGGGAGCGTGGCCAGCGCCAGGCGCACGCCCGCCTCCAGGGCGCTCTCCTCGTTCGGCCCGGCATGGCCGATCTCCGCCAGCGAGGTCGACTCCAGCGGCAGGGCGCCGATCTCCCCCTCCTCGGCCACCGTGATGAGTCCCACGCGATCCTGCGGGCGCTCGCGTCGGGCCGCCGCCGTCTGGACGAAGAGCGCCGCGCGGTCGCGCAGCATGTTCGGAACGGATCGGCTCATGTCCAGCACCACCATCGAGGTGACGCCGTCGCTGCGCCGCACGAGGAGCGGTCGCGAGAGGCTGGCGGTGAGGAGCAGCACCACCAGCAGCCGCAGCACCAGCGAGATCCGCGCCTTCGTCGCGCCGAGCACCGGCTCGCTGCGCCGCGACAGCCACCAGACCGGGATCGCTCCCAGGAGCAGCAGGAGCCAGAGCGGTTGCTCGAAGGAGAGAGGGAAGTTCATCCCGGGTCTCAGGCTACCGTCCGTCGCGCCCCGGGCGCGGCGGGGACATGATCGACTCCAGCGGCACGGCGAGCACGCGGTTGCTGCCGGTGTCGGCGACGAAGAGGGTGCGGCCGTCGTGATCGATCGCCCAGGGGCGGTCGAGTCGACCCGGCTCGCGACCGCGGCCGCCGAAGAGCCCCAGGCAGGTTCCGTCCGTGGGTTCGACGCGCTGGAGCCGTGAATTCCCCTGCTCCGCGACGAGGAGCGACCCGTCGGGGAGGATGGAGACCGCCCATGGGTAGGAGAATCGGCCCGGGGCGCTGCCCGCCCCGCCGAGGATGCGGCGCACCTCGAGCGTCGCCGCGTCGAGGACCTGCACGCGGTGGTTGCAGGCGTCGACCACGAAGAGCTCCCGTCCGTCGGCGGAGAGGGCCAGCGACTGCGGCCGTTCGAAGGCGCCGGGTCCGGCGCCGGGCGAACCCGCCGTCCGGAGCACGCGCCCGTCGCGCGTCAGCACCTGGAGCCGATCGGCGCCGCCGTACTCGCCCACCAGGAGCGACCCGTCGGCGAGCGGCAGGATGTCGGTGGGATAGACGAAGGCGCCGGGCTCGAAACCGTAGTGCCCGAAGCGGAAGCGCTCGGCGCCCGTCGGGTCGAAGGCGATGACGCGGTGGTAGTGCGTGTCGGGGACGAGGAGCGTGCCGTCGTCGTCGATGGAGACGCCCACCGGCATGCCGAGTTCCCACTCCGGCATGCGGAACGAGGAGCGGAAGGCGCCGTCCGAGGAGAAGCGCTGCACGCGACCAGTGCGGTCGACGACGACGATCTCGTCGCGGCGCCGATCGACGGCGATGGCCCGAGGTCGCTCGAAGCGCCCGTCGGTCACGCCCGGACCGCCGATGACCCGCGCCACCTGGAGCGGCCGGCTGCCCTCCGGGTCGTGATGTTCGCACGCCGGCAGCATCACCAGGGCGAGCGCGGCGACCATCGCGCTTCCCGCCCCGAGCCGAGCGCGGAACCGCCGCGAGACGGTCGCCACCATCCACCCCGCCGCGAGCGACGCCAGCGCCGTGGCCACGATGGCCGCCATGATCGCCCCGGGGCGCTGCGTGTGGATGGCGCCGAGGAGGCTCGACGCAATCCATTCCCAGCCCGGAGGTTCGAGCCGCGCGGCGATCGCCACGTCGCCGGCGGCGAGCGCTCCCACGAGCATGGCGCCCGCCAGCGCCGATGCCAGCGTGCGCGGCGCCGCGGCGCGCCACCGGGCGATCCGCGCCGAGAGGGGCCTCGGGCCACGCCCCGGCACCGGATCGAGCCGCTCGAGTTCGCCGAAGCGGGCCGTCCACGCGCGCCCGGCCGCCGCACCCGCAAGCGCCGCCAGCAATCCGAATCGCCCGAGCGTGCCCAACACCATCGCCGCGGGCCCGTCCACCAGGATTCCTCCGAACGGCGCGCCCCAGGCGCCCGCCATGGCGGCGCCGACCACCGGCGACGGCAGGAGCGCGGGAAGGGCCCATCCCACCATGAGGATCGCCTCCGCCGTCCGCGCCGCCCCACCGCGCCCTCGCCGCGCCGCGGACGCCGCGAGCGACGCATGCCCGACGGCCACCGTCGCGCCGAGCACGGCCGCGGCGGCGGCCACCAGGAGTGCATTCACCGCGCCTTCGCCATGCACGGCCGCGAAGTCCCACGGTCGGCGTTCACCGATCATGCGCCATGCGACGGCCCCCAGTGGGAGGGCCGCCAGCAGCAGCGCGGGAGCGAGCGCCGCAAGCGATCGTCCCAGCCGCGCCATCCCGGGCGCGCGGCCCGCTCGCGCCGCGCTGCTCACCACCGCGAACCGGGCATCGGCTCCCACGCCGCCCGCATCGCCGGAGCGAGCTCGGCTCGCGCCCCACCACGCCACGGCGACGATCACCGCCGAGGCCAGGACGGCCGGGACGGCGCGATCCAGGATCAGCGCCGGCGCCGCTCCCTGCGCTTCCAGGCTCCGCAGCTCGAAGCCGATCGATCGCTCCTGCGCCAGGTCGAAGCAGACGGTGTCGCTGCCCAGCGCCGCCATCACGATCGCCGCGGCGAGCAGCACCCCTCCGCCGTCGCGCCGCCAGGCCATGGCCAGCCGCGCTCCGCCGCGCAGTCCGTCGAGTCGATCGAGCACCTCGTCGGGACGGCGCATGGTGCGCCGCCACCATGCCACCACGAGCGCGGCGATGGCCATCCCCCATCCGGCGCCGCCGATCACCAGCACCATGCGGCGCAGGGCGGCGCCGTGACCGTTGGCGGCGAACCAGTCGTGCAGGGCGTTGCCCGGCGAGAGCAGCGTCCACCACGCGCTGAAGAGAAGCCACGGCGGCAGGATCGCGATCGCCAGGCACGCGACGAGCGGCGCCGAGCGGCCGCGCGTGATCGAACGATCCATCGCGGCGC
>CAZSVT010000134.1:0-7541 GCA_964610365.1 uncultured Isosphaeraceae bacterium | reverse complement strand
GCACGTGGAAGGGCGCAACGGCCTCCTCTTCCAGCTGCTGGGACTCCTGCACCCGCTGCTGCGCACCGCCTGCCTGCCGCGCGAGTACTTCCGCGCCTTCGGCCGCGGCATCCGGATGCGCATCGGCACCGCGCTGACGCCCGCGCAGGTGGCGCGCTTCGCCGACGCCGACGAACTCACGCGATTCCTCCGCGTTCGCTCCGAGCTGCTCGCCTCGCGGCGCGACGAACCCGCGGGCGCCGAGCCGCGCGCCCTGGCCGATCACCCGGTGATGGCCCCGGCCCTGGTCCCGCGGCAGGCGGAGTCGCGTGCGCACGGCCCGCCGCCCGTGGAATCGGAGGAGATGCTCCCGCCGCAGCCGGTGGCCCTGGTGCCGCAGCACTCGCCGGCGGAACTGGCCGCGGAGGTGGCATCGCTGGAGCCGGCGTCGCTGCTCCTGCGGCAGGGCGACTACGAAGTCTGGTGCGCCAGGTCCGATCGGCTCCCGCTGCTCATGCTGGAGATGGGGCGATTGCGCGAACTCGCCTTCCGCGCCGTGGGGGAGGGGAGCGGTCGGTCGCTCGACATCGATCGCTTCGACCGGCACTACCGCCAGCTCTTCGTCTGGAACGCGCGCCGCCAGGAGCTGGTCGGCGCCTACCGCATGGGTCTGACCGACGAGATCCTCCCCGCCCAGGGCATCGACGGCCTCTACACCAGCACGCTCTTCCACTACTCGCCGCGCGTGATGCAGCAGCTCGGGCCGGCCATCGAGCTCGGCCGCAGCTACGTGCGCAAGGAGTACCAGCGCAAGCCGCTGCCGCTCCTGCTGCTCTGGCGCGGCATCGCGGAGTTCATCGGGCGGCATCCGCGATACGTGATCGTCTTCGGGCCCGTGAGCATCTCCGACGAGTACCTCACGATGTCGAAGAAGCTCATGATGGCGTTCCTCGAGACGCACCGGGCGCTGGCCAAGTTCGCCCAGTTCGTGCGGCCGAGGAATCCACCGCAGCTCGGAGGACTGCGGGAGCTGGACCACGAGCACACGCGCTGCGTCATCCGCGATCTGGACGAGGTGGACCAGGTGGTGCGCGAACTGGAGAACGGCGAGCGCTCGGTGCCCGTGCTCCTGCGCCAGTACCTGCGCATGAACGCCCGGCTCATCGCCTTCAACGTGGATCCCGACTTCGGCAACGTGGTGGACGCCCTGATGTACGCCGACATGCGCGAGATCCACCCGCGGATCCAGGACTTCTACCTGGGGCGGGAGAAGGCGGCGGCCTTCCGGCGCGTCCACGGCCTCGCCGAGGCGGCGCCGCGCCGGCGGCGGTAGTCTCCGCGCCGCCATGCTGAGCGGCGCCACCGATCTCGATCGGCTGGAAGTGCAGGTTCCGGGGCAGCGCTATGACCTGCTGGTGGGTGAGGGGCTCGCCGCGCGGATCGGACCGCTGGTGCACGAGGTCTGTCACGGGACCCGCCGGGCGTTCGTGGTGATGGACGACGCCATCGCCGATCGCGCCGGCGGCGCGGTGGTCTCGTCGCTCGAGTCCGCGGGCATGGCCCCGGTGAGCGCCCGCCGCAAGGCGAGCGAGGCGGAGAAGAGCCTGGCCGCCGCGGAACAGCTCTGGCGCGCCATGCTCGCGGCGGGCCTCGACCGCACCGCGGTGGTGGTGGCGGTGGGCGGCGGCGTCATCGGCGACCTGGCGGGTTTCGTCGCCGGCACCTTCATGCGCGGCGTCGACCTGGTGCAGGTCCCCTCCACGCTCCTGTCGATGGTCGACGCGTCGATCGGCGGCAAGACGGCGGTGAACGTCTCCTACTCCGGCGGCCTGGCCAAGAACGTGGTCGGCGTGATCCACCAGCCGCGACGCGTCGTCTGCGATGTGTCGCTCCTCGCCGGGCTTCCCGATCGGGTCTTCCGCAGCGGGCTCGCCGAGTGCCTCAAGCATGCGATGATCGCCGATCCGGAGCTCGCCGACTGGATGGAACGCCGGCGCGACGCGATCCAGGACCGGGACGCGGGCACGCTGAGGACGCTCGTCCTCCGCAGCGCGAAGGTCAAGGCGGCGATCGTGGCCCGCGACGAGCGCGAGCTCGGGGAGCGCACGCTCCTCAACCTCGGTCACACCTTCGCCCATGCCCTGGAGGGCGTGGCCAGCGAATCGATCGCCCACGGCGAGGCGGTGGGCCTGGGATTGCTCGCGGCCACGGAGACGAGCCGCGTGGCCGCGGTCTGGCCCGACGCGGATCCCGCGCGCATCGAGGCGAGGCTGCGTTCCATGCATCTCCCCGTGGAGGCTCCGCGCGGCGTGAAGCTCGACGCCCTCCTCCACATGATGGGCGTCGACAAGAAGCACCGGTCCGGCCGCTGGCGCCTGGTGCTCCCGGTGGCCCCCGGCCAGTGCCGCGTGGTGGACGATCCGCCGCGCGAAGCGGTCATCGCCGGCTGGCGGCGCATCGGTGTGAAGTCGTAGCCCCGGCGGGGGTTTCGCGGCGCCGCACCGCCGCCGACCATCGGACGAGCGGGGTCACCGGCGGTCGACGCCGGCCGCGCCGGGAGCCGGCCGTGATCCTCCCGCACCGAACGGTGGGCGCCCGGCGTCGAGGGCGGTACGCTCCCGGCGTCCCGTCGGGCGCAGGAGGCGCCCATGGCCGCGTGCCTCGTGACACCGGCCGATCGATCGCGACGGCGCGCAGCGCGACGCTCGGCGCCGATCGCAGCCCGGAAGGATGCCGAGGCCATGTCGACATCGAGCCCATCACGGCCTGCGCGGATCATCGCGGTCGTCAACCAGAAGGGCGGCTGCGGGAAGACGACCACCGCCATCAACCTGGCCGCGGTCCTGGCCCGCGCCGGCGAGCGCACGCTGCTGGTGGACATGGATCCGCAGAGCCACTGCGCGGCGGGGCTGGGGATCCCGGAGTCGCGGGTCGAGTTCGGATTGGCGCAGGCGCTGGCCATGGACCCCGTGCAGGTGGAGGCCGAGGCGCTCCTCTGGGAGGTCTCCCGTCAGCTCTGGCTTGCGCCCAGCACCGTCGATCTCGCCGCCTTCGAGGCCACCACCGGCGGTCCCGATCGGGATCGTCGCCTCGACCGGCTGTTGGCGCGCGTGGGCGACGGCTTCGAATGGTGCATCGTGGACTGCCCACCCACGCTGGGCCTGCTCACCTTCAACGCGCTGCGCGCCTGCCACGAGGCGGTGGTGCCCGTGGAAACCGGGTACTTCTCGCTGCGCGGCGCCGAGCGCCAGGTGGCCACCGTGCGCGCCGTGGCATCGCGCCTCGGACGATCGGTGCCGCTGCGACTCCTCCCGTCGATGCATCGCGAGGGCACCAAGGTGGCGCAGGAGGTGCTCGCATCGCTCACGCGGCGCTTCCCCGACCTGGTGATCCCGGTGGTGGTGCGCGAACACGAGGTGCTGCGCGAGGCGGCGAGCTTCGGGCAGGCGATCGTGGAGTACGCGCCCGAGTCGCCGGCCCACGAGGATTTCCGACAGCTCGTCGAATGGCTGCGGCGGAATCCGCCGGCGCCGGGCGCGGTGGATGCCATGGACGCGGTCCTCGCGGACCAGGTTCTCGCCGACGATGCGCCGCCGGATTCCGACCCGCCGCCGCACGCGGCCGCCACCGCCTCCACCCGCGCGGCGGAACTGGTGGCGCGGATGCGGCGCACCGGTACGCCGACACCGAGCGAGCCATCCCACGAGTCCGTTCCATGACCAGCGATCGCGATCCATTCGAAGTGCTCGCCGCCCTCTTCCTGCCGGAGGAGCGGAGCACCGCGGCCGCGGTGGATGCCGGTCCCCGCCATCCGTCGGACGCCGGCGTGCGCCCCGCCGCGCACGCATCCAACGGCGGCCCGCGCTCCTCGTCGCTCTCGCTCGCCGGAGCCGTCGAAGCCCCCGCGGCGCCGGAGCGCGCCACCGTCCGTCCGCGGCGCGAATCGCTCCTGCACATCACCGCCGCCGTGACCGGCCACCTCCCGGTGATGGCGGGGCTCTGGGCCACGCAGTTCGCCGATCGCGTGGGCGGCTCCGACGGTCCCACGGGCCTCATCCGCTGCGAGCGGGAGCTGGTGCACGCGGAGATTCTCCGCGCCGGCGGCCGTCATGTCGGGCTGCGACAGGGCGAGGATCTCCATCAATGGCTCGCCCGCGCGGCGCGGCTCGTTCGACGCTGGGTGCTCTGCATTCCTTCGAGCGCCGAGCCGGGCGCCGCGCTCCATCCGGGCTTCACCGATGCGGTGCTGCTGACCAGCGCCGATGAGGCCGCGGTGGCCGCGGCGCGCGGCGTCGTGGAAGCGATCGGCGCCGCGGCACGGGCCCAGGGTCGTCCGTGCTGCCTGGGCATGGTGATCGTGGGAGCGCCCCCGGAGCGCGTGCAGTGGATGGCCGACGAGCTCGGATCGCAGGCTCCGCGCGGCGTGGATCTCCCGCTGCACGGCGCCATCCAGCGCATGGACCGCGTGGAGAGCAGCGAGCGCTACGGGTTCGAGGCGCCGTCGCCCCCGCAGATCCCCGATCTCCTTCGCGTGCTCGAGGAAGCGGCGCATCAGGCCGTGGACCGACTCGGCGGCGACGGCGTGGATGGAGGTCGCCGTCCGCCGCGCGCGCCGATGACGCCGTCCGCGCCATCCACCGCACCCAGCGCGCCCGAGGCGACGCCGATCGCGGCGCCCGCGCCCGCCGCCGCGCCGTCGCTGCCGCACGCGCTCGCCGCGCATGTCCCGGGGTTGACCGCGGTGGACCTTCGCTGTCCGGTGGCGCCGGAGGTGGAGCTGGCCACCGACGCATCGGGCCGCCTCCACCTGGTCGCCCGCGCCGGGGCCGCCGAGTCGCTCCGCGCCGCTCGGCGCTGGGCGGAGGTCAATGCGCCGCTCCTTCGTCGCGCGTTCCCGCTCCTGGGCGCCGGGCCGCTGCGCCTCGTCGAGCGCCTGGTCACGGCGGACGCGGTGGCCGTGGAATCGCTGCATGGCTGCGGCGTGGCGCTCGACCTGCTGATCGAGTCGAAGGTCGGCGCCTCCACCTGCTGGCACTGCGTGCCGCTCAACGCCGCGGCGCTCAGCCCGGAAGCGACGAGCTGAGGAAGCGCAACCAGGCTCCGTGCTCGAAGAGGCGGAGCTCCTCCGTCGTGACGCCGCTTCGGGTCAACGCCGCGGAGAGCGCGGGCAGATCCTCCGGGCGCCGGAGCCCCTCGGGACACGCCGTCGGCGGGAATCCGCCGTCGAGATCGCTCCCCAGGCCCACGCGCCCGGCCCCGGCGAGATGACGCAGCCGCAGCACATGATGCACGGCGTCATCGATCGTCGCCTCCCGCCCGTTCGCGAGAAATGCGCCGTAGAGATTGAGCCCGATCACGCCGTCGCGCTCCGCGATCCGGCGCACCTGGTCGTCGCGGAGGTGGCGCTGCGACGGCTCCAGGAGCGCGCGGCAATTGGAGTGCGACGCGACGACGCGACCGGAGAAACGCTCGAGCGCCTCGTCGAACGCCAGATCGGGGAGATGCGAGGCGTCGAGGATGACGCCGAGGGACTCCATCGCCTGCAGGAGTTCGCGCCCCGCGTCGGTCAGGGGGCCTGGGCGGGCGTTGCCGCCGGAGTACCTCGATCCCTTCGCCCACGCCAGGGCCACCAGCCGCACGCCCGCGTCGAACCAACGAGGCAGCTCCGCGGCCGACGCGATCGGGTCCGCGCCCTCCATGAGGATCACCACGCGCAGCGGACCGCCGTCGTCCAAGGGCTGCAGGTCGCCGCGACGACGCACGATCCGGATCGATCCATCGCGCTCCAGGTCCTGGTAGATGCGGAGCTGGCGCTCGCCCGCCCGCCGCGCGCCGTCGAGGTCGGCGGGGCCTCGGTACTCCCAGCTCTCCGGGACGCGCGGCTCGTCCATGCCGGCCATGCGCCCGTCGTCGGGACCCGCGGCGCTGGCCTCGTCGATCGATTCCGTGAAGATCGTCCCGAAGGCGAGCCTCACGCCGGCGGCGGCCAGCGCCGGAAGGTTCACGCACGCGCGGTGCGGATCGGGGCTCGGAGAACGCAGATCCACCCCGCGCTCCGCGAGATAGGCGAGGTCGAGATGGCCGTCGACGAAGGGGGGCACCGCCGCCGGAGGCTAGCGGGAGGCTCCGGGCACCATCCGGTCGCCCGACGATCCCGCGGGCCGGGGTTGCTGGGCCGGGGCCGCGGCCGGTACTCTTCCGACCCATGGCATCGTCGCTCCCAGCGAGCGGGGGGATTCCGAATGCGCCGACCGCGGCGATCCCGTGGCTCAGCCGCGCCGAGCGGGCCATGGCCGCGGGCGCGGGTGGCGGGGCGCTGGCGATCCTTCTCCTGGCCGCGACGCTCACGCCCTCCGATTCGGGGCTCGGCACCCACCAGCAGCTGGGACTTCCCCCCTGCACCTGGCCGTTCGCCTTCGGCATGCCGTGTCCGGCATGCGGGATGACCACCGCCTTCGCCCACGCCGTGCGCGGCGACCTGCTCTCGTCCTTCCTTGCCCAGCCGTTCGGCGCCCTCCTGGCACTGGCCACGGCGATGGTGGCGGTGACGGGCCTCTTCGCGGCGTGCACCGGCACGCGCGTCTTCTCGATCCTGGCGCCGCTGGCGTCGCGCCGGATCTTCTTCGTGGGCGTGGTGGCGCTGCTCGCCGCGTGGGGTTACAAGATCATTCAGTACAAGGACCTGCTCGACATCGCCGCCCCCGGCGCGGGCTGACCGCACGGCGCCGATCCACCGACTGCGTCCAAGGAGTCCGACCATGTCCACCGCCCGCCTCATTCGATCGCTCGTTCCTCTCCTGGCCGTCTCGTGCGTGACGGCCGGCTGCGCTCTCCCGCAGATCGTCTCGGTGGTCGGCCACAACATCGAGCGCGAGAAGAAGGTGGAGGTGCTCGCGCAGTACGACGGGCTGGAGAACCGGACCGTGGCGGTGCTGGTCCACGCCGACCTCTCGCTCCTCTACGAGTACCCGATGGTGAAGCCCAACATTACGGCCAACATCGCGGCGAGACTCCAGCAGAACGTGCCGGGCATCCGCGTGCTGGCGCCGTCGCAGGTGCTCACCTGGGAGTATCAGACGCCCACCTGGTCGAGCATGCCCATGGGCCAGGTCTGCGAACTCCTGGACGTGGACCGCGTGGTCTACGTGGATGTCTACGAATTCCGCCTGAATCCGCCGGGGAACCGCTTCCTCTGGGAGGCGATGGGCGTGGCCAACGTGCGCATCTTCGAGCGGGGATCGCTCGATCCCGACATGTCCGTCGACGAGTTCTCCGTCACCGCGCGCTTCCCCGACGAGCGCACCGTGACGCGCGAGCAGCGCCGGCAGGAGGAGATCGAGGCGGGCATCGTGGGCCGCTTCTGCCAGAAGGTGGCGTGGCTCTTCTACGACCACGCCGAGGACAAGTACCCCGACCGCAACGTGAAGGGATGACGGCCATGACCATCGACCTGCGTCCGAGTCCACGGCGGTTCCGCGGGCGACGCGTCGTCGCCGGGGCGATCCTCGCCGTCGCCGGCAACGCCATCGCGAGCCGCATCGCGACCTACGACCCGTTCACCC
>CAZSVT010000133.1:0-7650 GCA_964610365.1 uncultured Isosphaeraceae bacterium | reverse complement strand
GGACGGCGTCCGGGTGCTCGACGTCCGTGACGCCGCGGGCCTCGCGGAACTGCTCCTCGGTGAGGAGCTGGCGCTCCTTGAGCGGCGTGTCGCCGGCGTCGACGACGACGTAGTCCTGGAAGTAGATGACCCGCTCGAGGCTCGAGGTCTTCATGGCGAGCAGCGTGCCGATGCGGCTCGGCATCGCCTTGAAGAACCAGATGTGCGCGACGGGCGCGGCCAGGTTGATGTGGCCCATGCGCTTGCGGCGCACGCGGCTGTGCGTGACCTTCACGCCGCAGCGGTCGCAGATGATGCCCTTGTACTTCGTCCCCTTGTACTTGCCGCAGCCGCACTCGTAGTCGCGCTCGGGTCCGAAGATGCGCTCGCAGAAGAGACCGTCGCGCTCCGGGCGGTAGGTGCGGTAGTTGATGGTCTCCGGCTTCTTGACCTCGCCGAAGGACCATGAGCGGATGTCATTGGGGCTGGCGAGCGTGATCTTCACGCTGCCGTAGTCGTTGACTCGGTCGTAGACGCTCTCGGACATCGTTGCGTTGCGGTTGTCCACGGGTGCGTGTCTCTCGGGTTCGAATGCGAATGCGGTCGGTCGTGAGTCGCTGCAGGCGGGTGCGTTCGGTCGTGTCGGCAGCGGGAAGCGAGGGAGCGGGCGGAGCCCGCTCCGGAGCGCGCATCACAGAATCGCGGCGGCGTCGGACTGTTCCTTCTCCGGTTCGATGTTCAGGGCGAGTCCCTTGATCTCGTGGCAGAGCACGTCGAAGACCACGGGCATTCCGGCCTGGAGCGTGTTCTCGCCGCGCACCATCGAGTCGTAGATCTTGGTGCGGCCCTCCACGTCGTCGCTCTTGACGGTGAGGAGCTCCTGGAGGACGTACGCGGCGCCGTAGGCCTCCAGCGCCCACACTTCCATCTCGCCGAAGCGCTGTCCGCCGGTCCGGGCCTTGCCGCCCAGCGGCTGCTGGGTGATGAGGCTGTACGGGCCGGTGGAGCGGGCGTGGATCTTGTCGTCCACGAGGTGATGGAGCTTCAGGAGGTACATGAAGCCCACGGTGGTCTTCTGGCTGAACGGCTCGCCGGTTCGACCGTCGTAGAGCTGCACCTTGCCGCCGTAGGGCATGATGGTGAGCAGCTCCCGCGGGTGGCCGGGATCCTTGCCGGTCTGTTCGAAGTGCTGCACGCGCTGGCGGACGTGCTCGTTCGCCGCTTCGATCGCCTCCATGATCTCGTGCTCGCTGCCGCCGTCGAAGACGGGGGTGACCGCCTGGAATCCCAGGACCTTGGCGGCCCAGCCCAGGTGCGTCTCCAGGATCTGGCCGACGTTCATGCGGCTCGGCACGCCGAGCGGATTGAGGAGCACGTCCACGGGCGTGCCGTCCTCCAGGAAGGGCATGTCCGCCTCGGGCACGATGCGGGCGATGACGCCCTTGTTGCCGTGGCGGCCGGCCATCTTGTCGCCCACGGAGAGCGCCCGCTTGGTGGCCAGGTAGACCTTCACCATCTCCAGCACGCCCGACGGCAGTTCGTCGCCGCGCTTCATGTGGCCGAGCTTGCGCTCGCGCTCCTTGCGGAGCGCCAGGATGCGCGGCCAGAACTGGGCGTAGGCGGTCTCGCCCTTCTCCTTGGCCTCGGCGGAGCCCTTGATCCACTTGGGGTTGAAGTTCTCGATCTGCTCGAGGATGACGTCGGGCAGATCGCTGGCGCCCACCTTCTGGCGGGTGGAGGGATCCACCATCTCCGTGCCGCAGATCTGGTTGATCTGCGCCACCATCTGCTTGAAGAGGGCGATCTGCCGGCGATCCATCTCCTCCTCGTACTGCGACATCTCCTTCTTCTGCGACTTCTTCTGCTCGTCGTTGAGGTGCATGCGCCGGCTGAAGCGGCGCGTGGCGATGACGATGCCCTCGGTGCCCGCCGGCACCTCCAGCGAGTCGTTCTTCACGTCCTCGCCGGCGCGACCGAAGATGGCATGGAGCAGCTTCTCCTCGGGGGAGAGCTCCGACTTGCTCTTGGGGCTCACCTTGCCCACCAGGATGTCGCCGGGACCCACCCGGGCGCCGACGCGGATGACGCCGTTGTCGTCCAGGTTGCGCAGCAGCTTCTCGCTGACGTTGGGGATGTCGCGCGTGAACTCCTCGCGGCCGAGCTTGGTGTCCCGGATCTCCACGTCGAAGCTCTCGATGTGGATGGAGGTGAAGGTGTCGTCCTTCACCAGCCGCTCGCTGATGACGATGGCGTCCTCGAAGTTGTAACCGTCGAAGGTGTTGAAGGCGACGAGCACGTTCTTGCCGATGGCCAGCTCGCCCATGGCGGTGCTGGCGCCGTCGGCGAGGATCTCGCCGGCCTTCACGCGCTGGCCGAGCCGGACCACCGGACGCTGGTTCTGGCAGGTGCGCTCGTTGAGCCCCACGAACTTCCGGAGCGGGTACTCGTCGGCGTTGTCGATGACGATGTGCGACGCGTCGACCTCGGTGACGACGCCGGGGCGCTCCGCCTTCACGATCATGCCGCTGTATCCGCCGGCCACGCGCTCCATGCCGGTGGCCACGCACGGCGGTTCGGCGCGCAGGAGCGGAACCGCCTGGCGCTGCATGTTGGAGCCCATGAGGGCGCGGTTGGCGTCGTCATGCTCCAGGAAGGGGATGAGCGAGGCGGAGACGCCGATGATCTGCTTCGGCGAGATGTCGGCGAACTCGACCTCGCCGACGCCGACCTCCGTGAGTTCGCCGTCGCGCCGGGCGAGCACCATCTCGTCGCGGATGCGTCCCTCGGCGTCGAGCTCGTCGGCGGGGGCGAGGACCTTCATGCGCTCCTCGTCGGCGCGGAGGCGCTTGACCACCGGCTTGCCGCGGCCGTCGAACTGCACGCGTCCGTTCTTCACCTCCCGGTACGGCGTGAGCAGGAAGCCGTAGTCGTCGATCTCCGAGTAGATGCCCAGCGAGGCGATGAGGCCGATGTTGGTGCCTTCCGGCGTCTCGATGGGGCAGATGCGGCCGTAGTGCGAGATGTGGACGTCGCGCACCTCGAAGCCGGCGCGCTTGCGGTTGAGTCCGCCGGGACCGAGGGCGCTGAGGCGCCGCTCGTGCACCAGCATGGAGAGCGGGTTGGTCTGGTCCACCACCTGCGAGAGCTCGCTCCGGCCGAAGAAGAACTCGATGGCCGAGGAGATGCTCTTGGAGTTCACCAGGTCGGCGATCTTCGCAAGCTCGCTCTGCTCCTTCACGCTCATGCGCTCCTGGACGGTGCGCCGGAGCTTGAGGAAGCCCTTGCGCATCTCCTCCACCGCCAGCTCGTCGAGCGTGCGGAGGCGGCGGTTGCCCAGGTGATCGATGTCGTCCTCCACCGCGGGCGGACGCTTGGCGCGGAGGTCGAGGATGTACTGGACCACCGCCAGGAAGTCCTCGGCGCAGAGGCTCTGCTCGCGCTCGGGACGCACCTTGTAGCACTTGAGGTGCTCGAACTTGCGGTTCACGCGGAAGCGGCCCACGCGCCCCAGGCGGTAGCGGTTCTCGTCGAAGAACTTCTCCTTGAAGAGCGCCTTGGCCTTGTCCACCTGCGGCGGGTTGCCGGGGCGCAGCTTGGCGTAGATCTTCAGGAGCGCCGCCTCGTGGTCCGTGACCTCCGCCAGGAAGTCGAGCTTCTCGTCGGCCAGGGTGTTGAGGACCAGCGGATCCCCGGGGTTCACGATGGCGCGCACGCTCTTGAGCGGGCTGTTCTGGATGTCGACGACCTTGTCCCCGAACGGGGCGCCGACGCGGCAGAGTTCCTCGCCCGTGTCGGAGTCGATGATGAGCTCGGCCGAGTAGTGCTCGGGCTTGAGCTTCTCCACCTTGAGCTCCTCCACGTCGTAGAAGAGCTCCAGCAGCGCTTCCGTGGAGCTGTACTTCTCGTCCAGCGCCCGCAGGAAGGTGGTGGCGGCGAGCTTGGTCGACTGGTCGATGCGCATCGCCAGCACGTCCTTCTTCGTCACCTCCAGCTCGATCCAGCTGCCGCGCTCGGGGATGATGCGCGCCGAGTGCAGCGGCCGATCGCCGATGGAGCTGGCCTTGGAGAAGTCCACGCCCGGCGAGCGATGGAGCTGGCTGACGATGACGCGCTCGGCGCCGTTGACGATGAATTCGCCGCCGCCCATCATGATGGGCACGTCGCCGAGGTAGATCTCCTCCTCCGCGATGGACTCGCCGGTGCCCTTCACGAGGCGCACGGCCACGCGGAACGGCATGCCGTAGGTGAGGCGCAGCTCGCGGCACTCGTCCGGCGTGTAGCGCGGCTCCTCCAGCGAGTAGTGGAGGTATTCCAGGCGCATCGAGCCGTCGTAGCTCTCGATGGGGAAGACCTCGCGCAGCAGCGCCTCGAGGCCCAGGAGCTGGTTGCGCTCCTTGGGTGCGATGTTCTTCTGAAGGAAGCGCTCGTAGCTGGCGCGCTGGACGCGCACCAGGTCGGGCACCGGAATCGCGTCGCCCAGCTTCGAAAAGTCGAGGCGTCCGTGTTCGATGCGCTCGCGGATGGTCTTCGTGGCCATGCGTCTTCCGGAGGGGTGTGAAGGGCCGCGCGTGGCGACGACAACGCCCGACGCTCGGGCTCGCCGCTCTTTGATGGAGCTACTGGATGTGGGTGCCGCCGCCTGCCGCCAAGAGCCCCGCAGTGTAGTGCGATCTCCGATAAGGGCAAGCCGGGCGGGGTGCCCGACTTGAATCTTCGGCGCAGACAGAAGCAGGATTTGGTTACAAGACCTTGATGAAGAGGTTGGATCCGGCGGGATCTTTGGTGGCCCGAAGCGCATTCCGGGCACCAGGGAGCGCCCTGTTCAGCGGGCCGGGAGGCGGTGCCGGCGGCGCGAGGCGGGGGGGCATGTCTCGAGGGTCGGAGTCGGACTTCGTGTCGCCAACGCCCGGTGGGAGCGGTGCTTGCGTCGATCGGGGCGGGCTCGCCGCGTCGAGTCGCGGCCGCCGGAGGCACGGGCGAATCACGAGGTCCGGCCCTCCGCCCGAGCGCCGATGCCATCACCGCGGCGGCGCCAGGAGGCCGGAGCTGCCGGGGCCGCCCCGGGATCGTCGGACCGCGGCCTGGGCCGTCGACCGGGAGTTGTCCACACCTCCAGCCGCGACCGCGCGGACCGGGACTTGACCGGGGTCCGTCCGCGCCGTAATGTAAGCGTTGACTTACGAAACGGTCCCATGCCGCGACCCAGCCTGGCCATCGAACGACGCTCCGAACTGATCCCGGTGATCGCCCGCGCCTTCGCCGATCTCGGCTACCGGCGCACCACCACCGCGGAGCTCGCCGAGCGCTGCGGGATCCAGGAGAACATCCTCTACCGCCTCTGGCCGGACAAGAAGGCGATGTTCATCGCCGCCATCGAGCATTGCTTCGAGATCGGCGCCCGCGCGTGGCAGCGCGCCCTCGACGGCTCGCCCGAGGGCGGCAGCGCCGCGGAGCGCCTCCTGGCCTACGAGTCGCGACATCACGGGGAGCTGGGGCTCGCCCGCATCGTCTTCGCGGGCCTGAACGAGGCCGATGATCCGGACATCCGTCGCGCCCTGGCCGGCATGTACCGGAGCTACCAGGCGTTCATGGCGGAGCGCATCCGCGAGCATCGCGGGCGGCCCGATCGCCGGAGCGACGGCCCGGGCGACGAGGATCTGACGGCGTGGGCGTTCATCGGCCTGGGGACGATCGGATCGATCGCCCGCGAGCTTCGACTGCTGGGGGACCGGGATCGACGACGGTTGCTCGGGGACGTGGGGCGACGACTGCTCGACTGAATCGCATCGGCGCGGGCGGCGTTCGCACGCGCAGTAAAGTAAGCATCTGCTTACATCATCACGAGGGATCGAATCATGTTCAACGAAGGATACGGACGGAGAGGAATCGTGGCCCTGGTCTGGATTGCCATGGGGCTGGGAGCGTGCGCGCCGGCGGGCGCGGGCGTGTCGGCGGCGCCGGCGCCGCCGATGCCCGGCGTGGAGGAGGATGCGGCGGCGGCCGCCGCGCTGCACTCGGCGGGGAAGGAGGCGTCGCTCGCCGTGCTCCCCACCCGCGTGGCGGGCAGGACCATGGCGCCGGTGGGCGAGGTGGTGGCGCTCCTGCTCGAGCGGAGCGGCATGACCCACCTGTCGCTGCCCGCGGAGGCGTTCACCCCGCCCGCGGACGCCGATCTCGCGGCGCGGGCCGCCGCGCTCGGCGCCTTCGTCCGCGAGCATCCCGGCGACGCCGCGTTCACGCTCTTCACCGACTTCGAGGGAGCGCCGGCCACCGGGTTCACCGCGATCGGCGGCATGATCGTGGATCGCCAGGGCCGGCTGGCCTGGTGCGAGCGCTTCGCCAGGGGCGACGCCACCTTCGACCGCGCCAAGGTGCGCGAGCCGATGGACGGCTGCGTCTTCATCGCGGAGCGCCTGCGTCCGGTGCTGGGCCTGGGCGACTTCACCTCCAACTCGGCGCCGCAGGGACCGATCGCGGCGCGCCTGCGCGGTGCCGCCGGCACGCCGGCGCCCGCGGAACTGGAGGCGATGAAGGCGCGGGCGAAGGAGTTCTGCTCGAAGCGCCGCACCGCGTCCATCGCCGTCGTGCCCACGCGCCTCGACGGCCGCTTCAGCACCGAGAGCGCCGTCGCGATCGCATCGGGACTCTCGGCGGCCAACGTCGGTGTCGCCGTGGCCCTCCCCGATGGCCCGCGCCCGGCGCGGCCGTCGACGATGAACCAGGAACAGGTCATGTGGTCGCTGGGCCGGGAGCTCTCCGCGTGGGTGAAGGCGAAGGCGCCGGATGCGGACTACATCCTGATGGCCGACGAGCTGGTGGGGGCGCAGGGCGTCCTCGGCGTGCAGGTGGTGCTCTGCGACCGTCGCGGCGAACTCGTCCTCGCCGACCTGCAGAACGATCACCAGCCGCTCTTCAGGTCGATCGCCCCGAAGGACGCGGCGGGATGCGACCGCCTGGTGGCGGCGCTCCTGGAAGCGCGGTGCCGCTAGCGGCGACCGACGGAACCGACGATTGGAGCGGAAACGACAAGGGACCTCCCGGCCGAGCCGGGAGGTCCCTTCATGTCGTCGTGGGGCGATGGGCGGCGCCGAGGCGCCGCCGCGGTCACTTGACGGTGACCTTCGCGCCGGCCTCTTCGAGCGCCTTCTTCAGCTTGTCGGCGTCGTCCTTGGAGATCTTCTCCTTGATGGGCTTCGGAGCGCCGTCGACGAGGCCCTTGGCCTCGGCGAGGCCGAGCCCCGTCGCCTCGCGGACCGCCTTGATCACGGCGATCTTGTTGGCGCCCGCGTTCTCCAGGATGACATCGAACTCGGTCTGGGCCTCGACCGCGGCACCGCCGCCGTCGCCGCCGCCGGCCGCCATCACCACGGCGCCGCCCGCGGCGGGCTCGATGCCGTACTTCTCCTTCATGTAGTCGGCGAGGTCCACGGCCTCCTTCAGGGTGAGGCCGGCGATGTCGTCGCCGAGCTTGGTGATCTTCGCTTCAAAGGTCTTCGCATCGGACATGGGTCACACTCCTTGAGTCGTCCTCGATAGGCGCCGCGACGCGCGGCGTTTACCCCCTTGCGGGGCCAGTCGGGAACGGACGGATCTGGGTCGGAACGGAACGAACGATCGGACGCGAGCGGGCGCCTCACGGCGATCGCCCCGGCGCCCGGAGGGGCGGGCGTG
>CAZSVT010000132.1:0-7744 GCA_964610365.1 uncultured Isosphaeraceae bacterium | reverse complement strand
CGACACGAACGCCGCGCTCTCCACCACGCCCACCGCCCGCAGGCGCTGCGCCACCTCTCCGCGCACGGCCTTCTCGGTGACCACGGGCACCGGCGGCGGAGCCGACGGCGGGGGCGCGGGGGGACGACATCCGGCGAGCGCCGCGACGCCGACGAGGATGGAGCCGAGTCGGAGTCGCGTCACGCCATGGAGCCCTACCGGATGGAGACGGCGCGGTTGACCGCCGGCCCGTCCGTGGTCATCGGCCGCCGCGGTTGGCGATCGCCGCGTTGGCGCCGTTTGAGCGCCGGTAGGCGGCGGCGGCGTCGGCGCCCGGAGCCACGCCCCCCGGCCATCCGCCCACGTCGTAGTAGGGGTCGGCGTAGCCGTTGAAGTAGGTCCCGGTCCAGTAGTCGTAGGCCGTGGGCGTCGGCGCGGGCGCCAGGGGCGCCGGCGTCTGGCCCGAACCAGCGATGTACGCGTTCCCCGGAGTCTGGCTGAACGCGCTGGCGTTGGAGTAGCCCTGGCTGAACGAGTAGTTCATGTTCACGCCGCTGTTGGCGAGGTGGCTCTCCGAGTCCCACTGCTTCTGGAGGTGCTCGAGCACCGCCTTCTTGCGGGCGGTGGACGCCGCGTCGCGCTGCTGCTCCATCGTCTGCTGCTGCTTGGCGCGGGCATCCGCCTCCGCCTTCATCGCGGCGGCGTTCTTGGCCGCGTAGTCGTGATAGTCGTTCATCAGCTTCTGGGAATCGATGAACGCCGACATCGCCTGGTTGCGACGAAGCTGCGCATTGAGCTTGTTCCACGCCTGCTGCACCATCGGAGTGGTGGCCGCGACCTCGTTGGTGAGCGTGTCGATGTCCGTGGTGGAGGGGGTCACCGGTCCGGCCAGGGCCTCCGTTCGCAGCGCCTGCTGGTACGCCTGCTGGAAGCTCAGCGGCGCCGATTGCGCCGTCCAGGTCTTCTGGAAGGCGGCGAAGGCGTCGTTCAGGTTCTTCGACGCGAGGAAGCCGGTCATCAGCTTCGCCCGCGACGTCGCCTTGTCCAGGTGGCTGGCCGCGGCGTCGTTCATGCTGTTGAGGGCGTTGAGTTCGCCCTGCAGGTTGGTCAGCGCCGACGCCATGGCGGGGACCATCGCCGGGGCGCCGCCCTGCGCCGCCGCGCCCGTTCCTGCGCCTTGCGTTGCGGCGCCGCCGCTTCCGCCGGGACCGCCGGCGCCACCCTGGCCCATGCCCCCCGATCCACCCGAGCCGGAACCGCCTCCGGACTGGGCCGACACGAAGGCGGCGAAGGCACCGACGAGAGCGAGCGGGACCAGGAGACGGGAGCGGAGCGCGACCATGTCGTACCTCGAGGGGTTGAAAAGGCGGCGAACGGAACCGCGGCCATGCTACCGCAACCGCTCGTCGCCATGGCGCCTCCGCTATCCTCGGCCCCGAGGTTCCACTTCATGTCACACGATCGCCATCATGCGCACCACGGCCACGGCGGACCCGGCGCCGCGCCGCGTTCCGGCGCCCGCCACGCCTTCCGGCTCTTCCTCCTCAACGCCGTGCTCTACGTGGCGTGCGGCGCCTTCGCTGGACTCATCGTCATGGACTACCTGCCCACGCCGATGGAGATGAAGGTGCTCGCCGCCTTCTTCGGCGTGCCGCTCCTCATGGCGGTCGTCTCCACGCTGGTCCACGTGAAGGCGCGGCGCTGGACGAGCGTCGACGACATGGCGGAGCGATTCCCGGGCTGACGCCGGCGGACGAACCCGATGAGCCTTCCCACTCCCATGACCACACCCAGCCATGCATCGGAGGGCGGCGCGGGCGCGGGCCTCCGTCGCTCCACCGCGGTCCTCGTCACCGGCGCCGGCGGCGAGATGGGCCACGGACTGCTGCGGGCCCTCGCCGAACGCCAGGTGAACGCGGTGGCCATCGACATCCGCGAACTCGACCCGGCCACGCGCGCCCTCTGCCGGGACAGCTTCGTCGGCGACATCTGCGATCCCGCGCTGCTGGACCGCCTGCTCGCCTCCTACGAGATCGACGAGATCCACCACCTGGCGGCGCTCCTCTCCACGCGCGGCGAGTTCGCGCCGGAGACGGCCCATCGCGTCAATGTCGGCGGCACGCTCAACCTGCTGCACCTGGCGGCGGAGCAGTCGCGCACGCACGGCCGGGCGGTGAAGTTCCTCTTCCCCAGCTCGATCGCCGTCTACGGCATCCCCGATCTCGCCGCCAAGCGCGCGGCGGGCCGCGTGCGCGAGGAGCAGTTCCTCGAGCCGCGCACGATGTACGGCGTGAACAAGCTGGAGGGCGAACACCTCGGCCGCTACTACGAGCGCCACTACCGGCTGCTGGCGAAGGACCGGGCGCCGATGGCCGTCGACTTCCGCTCCATCCGCTTCCCCGGCATCCTCTCCGCGGAGACCGTGCCCTCGGGCGGCACCAGCGACTACGGGCCGGAGATGATCCACGCCGCGGCCTCGGGCCGTCCGTACGCCTGCTTCGTGCGCCCCGACACGCGCATCCCGTTCATGACGATGCCGGAGGCGATCCGCGCCCTGCTGGATCTCGCCGTGGCGCCGAAGTCGGCGCTCTCGCGCATCGTCTACAACGTGGCCGGCTTCAGCCCCAGCGCCGAGGAGTTCCGGGAGCTCGTCGACGGCGCGTTCCCCGGCGCCGAGGTCACCTTCGCACCGGACGCGGGCCGGCAGGCCATCGTGGACAGCTGGCCCGAGGATGTGGACGACGCCGCGGCGCGCCGCGACTGGGGCTGGGCCCCGACCCACACGCTGGAGAGCGCCTTCGAGGAGTACCTGGCGCCCAGCGTGCGCGAGCGCTACGGCTGAGCGCGCGCCGGGCGCCGGCCGCTAGCATGAGCGCATGACGACGACCACCGAATCGTCCTTCGCCGAGCGCAGCCGTGGAATCCTCGAACTCCTGGAGCGCTCCGGACAACTCAAGCGGCTCCAGACGATCGAGGGACCCATGGGTCCCACCGTGCGCCTGCGCGGCCGGGGCGAGGTGGCGTGCTTCTGCTCCAACAACTACCTGGGGCTGGCGAATCATCCCGAGGTGGTGGAGGCGGGCATCGAGGGGCTGCGCCGCTTCGGCGCCGGCACCGCCAGCGTGCGATTCATCTGCGGCACCTTCGAGGTGCACGAGGCGCTCGAGCGCCGCATCGCCGGCTTCTACGGTCACGAGGCGGCCTACACCTTCACCAGCTGCTGGAACGCCAACGAGGCCGTCTTCCCCACCCTCTGCGAGGGCGGCGACCTCATCCTGTCCGACGAGCTGAACCACGCGTCGATCATCGACGGCGTGCGCCTGGCGGGCACGATCCGCAAGGGGCTGCACCGCGCCGTCTACCGCCACAACGATCTCGATTCCCTGCGCGGCAAGCTGGAGGAGGCCCGCGCGAACCCCGAGGTCACCGGGACCATCTGGGTGGTCACCGACGGCGTCTTCAGCATGGAGGGGGACATCGCGGATCTCCCGCGCCTGCGCGAACTCTGCGATCGCTTCGGGGCCCTCCTGGTGGTGGACGACAGCCACGGCACCGGCGTGATGGGCGCCACCGGGCGCGGAACGCACGAGCACTGGGGCATGCCGGGAAGCGCCGTCGACTGCATCACCGGCACGCTCGGCAAGGCCCTGGGCGGCGCCGCCGGCGGCTACGTCAGCGGCTCGAAGGCCATGATCGAACTGCTCGTCCAGCGGGGCCGGCCCACGCTCTTCTCCAACGCCCTTCCCTGCACGGTGGCGTGCAGCGCCGACAAGGCCATCGAGATCCTGGAGCGCGAACCGCAGCGCGTGGAACGGCTTCGGCGCAACGTGGACGCGGCCCGGAGCGGCATCCGCGGCACGGGCTTCGAGGTCCTCCAGAGCCCCACGGCGATCTGCCCGATCATCGTGCACGACACCGCGAAGGCGATCGCCATGAGCCGACGGCTGCTCGACCTGGGCGTCTTCGTGATCGGGTTCGGCCATCCGGTGGTCCCGGAGGGTCATGCGCGGCTCCGCGTGCAGATCTCGGCGGCCCACGAGCCGGCGCACATCGAGGCCCTCGTGTCGGGTCTGCGCACGCTGCGCCGCGAGTTCGCGTAGGTCGCGTCGATCGCGCCCGGCGGACCGGGCGGCGCTCCGCGCCGGCTACCGCACGCTCAGCGTGGGCTGCACCAGCGAGCGCGACGCGGTGACGATGGCCAGCTGGCGCGCCACTTCGCCGCAGAGGTGCTCCAGCGCCGCGGCGAGCGGAGTCCCCGACTCGAAGTTCCGCAGGGGCGTTCCCGCATCCGAATGCACGCGCAGCGCCGGGTGGATGGGCAGCGAACCGAGGAACGCGAGGTTCATGGTGGCCGCCATGGTCTCGGCGCCGCCCTTGCCGAAGAGGTCGTACTCGCGGCCGTCGTCGCCGACGAAGGCGCTCATGTTCTCCACGACGCCGAGCACGGGAATGCCCAGCTGCTCGAACATGCGCACGGCGCGGCGTGCGTCGTCCTGCGCCACGCGCTGCGGCGTGCAGACGACGACGGCGCCGGAGAGCGGCAGGAGCTGCGACATGGTCAGCGCCACGTCGCCGGTGCCTGGCGGAAGATCGATCACCAGGTAGTCGAGTTCGCCCCACTCCGTCTGCGTGGCCAACTGCTGGAACGCGCGGTGCGCCATGGGGCCCCGCCAGATGAGCGCCTTGTCCGCGTCCACCAGCTTGCCGATGGTCATCGCCCGGATGCCGTGCACTTCGAAGGGCAGGAGGGTGTTCCCCTTGGCCGCTGCCGGAATCTCCTCGAGGCCGAGCATGGTGGGAAGGCTCGGACCGTAGATGTCCGCGTCCAGCAGTCCCACGCGCGCGCCGCGCCGCGCGAGGCCCACGGCGAGGTTGACGCTCACGGTGCTCTTGCCGACGCCGCCCTTGCCGGCGCCGACGGCCAGGATCTGCCGGACCCCTGGAAGCGGGTTCGACGACTCGCCGCCGCGGCCGGCGCCACGCTGCACCTCCGCCGTGAACTGCACGGCGATCCCGGCGGGCGCTGCTTCACCGACCTCGTTCGCCTTGGCTCGGATCGCGTTCTCGATATCGGACCGGATGCGGTCCTTCATGGGACACGCGGGCGTGGTCAGTTCGATGGTGACCCGCACGCCGGCGAGGTCGGACTCCACGGCCCGGACCATGCGGAGCGTGACAAGGTCCTTACCGAGATCGGGATCGGGCACGGTGGCCAGGGCGGCATGGACATCCTCGACGGAAAGCGGCATGGAGCCGCATGGTACGGTCTTCCCGGGCGATCCCAGGCGACCGGCACTGCACCGATGCGGGAATGGAGCCGATGGCAGGGGGCGGCGGCGCCTTCCCGGCGGCAATGGCGCCGGGCCATCGTCGTTCCACCAGCACCGCACGAGCTGCGGACTTTCAAGGAGACTCATCGTGACCCGAACTCGATTCGTTGCATTCGCGCTGACCGCGGCACTCCTGCCGACTGCGGCGGCGCTCGCCCAGACCGGCAGTGGCACGCCCACGCCGCCGCCGACCCGGCCCGGCGGTGGAGCCGGCGGCGGCACCGGCGGAGCCGCGGGCGACGGCCAGCGCACCCCGCGCGGCCCGGGCGGTGAACGCGGTCCCGGCGGTCGCGGCGTGGCCGACGAGCGCATGTGGATGTCGGCGCTCGATCAGATCAGCAGCACCTTCTCGGCGGATCAGAAGACCAAGATCGACGCGATCACCAGCGCCTACCGCGCGTCGCTGGACGAGTGGCAGAAGAAGAACGGCGACGAACTGCGCTCGCTGCAGAAGAGGATCGCGGAGGGGCGCCGCTCCGGCGAGAAGGTGGATCCCGGCGTGACCGAGCGCATCAAGCAGATCCAGGAGTCGAAGCCGAAGTTCGATCGGCCCAAGGCCGAGATCACCGGCCTGCTCAACAAGGAGCAGCAGGACGCGCACAAGAAGGCGCTCGACGCGCTCGAAGCCAAGCGCGGCGAACGGGGCGGTCGTCCCGGCCGCGGCGAGGATGGCAAGGGCGATCGGCCCGGCCGCGGCGGAAAGGGTGCACCGCCACCTCCGCCCCCGGGCGACAAGGCGCCGCCTCCGCCTCCGGCCTGATCGGTCCGGCGAACGCGAACACGCAAACACACGGGCCCGCGGTCATGTGACCGCGGGCCCGTCGTCGTTCCAGGAATGGCCGCCGCGCCGAGGCGCCCCGCGCTCGGCGGATCAACTGCCGCCGAAGACGCGGATGTCGTCGTAGGTGTCCACCACCGAGGGGCCGAAGTTGCCCATGTTGACGAAGTCGCTGACGATGATGTTGGTGATCGGCACGGAGTTGCTCCCCGGCCCGTCGGTGACGGAGTAGTAGATCCCGTCCTTTCCAGCCGAGTAGACCGCGAACTTCCCTCGCGCCACTCCCGCCGCCACCGGCTTCGTGGGATCGCCCATCGCCGCGTGACGGAGCGTCTGCGCCAGGAAGGCGTTGACCGGCGTGGTGCCCGGCTCGGCGCCGGTGGCCTGGTTGAACAGGCTCTGCGCCGACTGGTCGCGACCGAGCTCTCCGAGAGCGGTGGAGCGCGTGTACGGCGTGAGCGAGTACGAGCCGAACTGCGCCGGCGCCGCGCTGCCGGAGCCGTTCACATCTCCGGCGAGAGGGCCGCTTCCGCGCGCCGCGCGGAGATACATGATCGGCTGGCCCCAGGCGTCGACGATGTCGGGGATCCCCTGGACGCCCGGCTGCGCCGCGTCGAGGTCCACCGTGTTGCCGAGCTGTCCCTGGACATCCAGGAACTCCGTGGGCTTGACGCTGAGGAATCGCTCGTACTGCTTGCCGCCGATGCGCGGCCCGCGGCCGTTGGTCATCTCGGCCACGTTCACCTTGATGTTCAGGTTGCCGCCGCCGGGCTTCTGGAACGAGAGCTGCACCCAGCCGTTGCCGGAGGTGAGCGAGGACCAGTCCGCCGGCGTCACATCGTCTTCGCGCACTCCGCCGCCCATCAGGTGCAGCAGGGCGTTCTCCGTGCCGCTGATCCGGGCCACGTTCCCGTTCTGCGCGGTGTCGTAGGCCAGCACGTCCTCGGGCACCAGTCCCGGAAGGAATCCGAGCTGCTGCTGGAAGTGCTCGCAGGAGCCCGCGAACTGCTGCATCAGCCCGAGCGTGGCGGTGCGCTTGGAGCGCTGCGCCACCGCGTTGAGCGCCGGGAGCAGGATGCCGACGAGCAGGGCGATGATGCCGATCGCCACCAGCAGCTCGGTCAGCGTGAAGGCGCGTCGTCGAAGCGAAAGGGTGTCTGGGCGCATGGAAGCGGTCTCCGGAGGAACTGCCCGGGCTTGACCAGCGCTGAAGCGCAGATTGGCGCAGCACGAGCGGGGCGAAACGGGCCTTGGCCTCGTCACGCTCATCCGCGTGGCCACATCCTAGCGTTCCGGATCGCGGATGCGAAGGGCGGGTCGGCCGAAGGCCCGCAACAATCTCCGCTCAGTCCCAGAGCGCTCCGTCCGCGGAGACCTGGCGCAGCCCTTCGTAGACGGCGCAAGCCGCCGCGGTGGCCAGGTTCAGGCTGCGGGCGCCGGCCACCGGCCGCATGGGCAGGGAGATGAGGTGGTCGCTCCCCATGCGCTCCTCCACCCAGCGATGGATCCTCGAGGGCAGCCCGCCGTTCTCCTGGCCGAAGAGGAGGTAGTCGCCTCGCTGGAACCGGGCCTCCCAGTGCGGTCGGGTGGAGGTGGTGGTGTAGATCCACATCCGCGGCGGGGACTCCGCGGCCAGGAAGGACTCCCACGATTCGTG
>CAZSVT010000131.1:0-7809 GCA_964610365.1 uncultured Isosphaeraceae bacterium | reverse complement strand
GCCGACGTCGGCGAAATAGAACCGCGGCGCGGCGACCGTGCGCCGCTTCGGTCGCCTCGACCTTGAGCACCGCGAGATCGGTGTCCGGGTCCGCGCCCACCACCGACGCCGGAAACTCGCGTCGATCCGTCAATCGCACCACGATCTCGTCGGCGCCGCGGATCACATGGCAGTTGGTGACGATGAAGCCGTCGCTGGAGACGATGACGCCGCTGCCCTTGCCCGTGCGGTCTGGGAGTCGCGTGCCGCGCGGGACGAAGACCGGCCCGTTCTGTCCCTCGTAGGGAGCGCGGTCGACCGTGTTGATGGACACCACCGCCGGCGCAAGGTCGCGCGCCACGCTGCGGAAGGCCGCCGAGAGATTGCGGGCGTGCCGAAGGTCGTCGCGAAGGGAGCTCGACGCGCCGTCGCTGGAGGAATCACCCGCCGAAGCCGCCGGAGCCGGAGCGGCGAGCGCCAGCACCGAGGCCGCCAGCACCGCGCAGGAAAGCCCATAACCGGGCCGGACCGGCGCCGTCGCAGGGGCGGGCGAGGGTCCATCGGCAGTGCGGGGAAGCGAAGCGGTGTCCGTGAGGGTCATGATGGGTTCCATCGGAGAGTCCTCGTGCTCCTATGTCGTTGGATGGCGGCCCGTTGGGATTCGGGCGGCCGAGTCCGGCAAGTTCCTTGGCCGAGTCGTTGTACGGGTCGCGGCCTGTGGAGTTCATCGGCCGTCCCGGGCACTCTGAACGCAATCCTCGCGGTCGGTTGACACGCCGTGGTTCGGCGGGGACAGATCCTCGAACGATGCCCATCGGAACCATCCCCCTCGGGGCCCTGCTCTTCCTTGCCCTCGCCCAGACCCCTCCGGACGGCGCCGCCGCCGACCAGGTGGTCTTCATGCCCGCCGGTCGCTGCGCATCCAGCCTGTTCGACCTCTCCGCCGCCGAGATCCCGGCCTTCCATCCGGCATCCAAGCGGCTCTTCGTGGTGAACGGCGCCGAGGGCCTGGACATCATCGATCTCGCCGATCCGGCCCGCGCCGAGCGCGTGGCCGTGCGCCGCCAAGCGAACGCGACCAGCGTGGCGATTCACGGCAACCTGGTGGCGCTGAGCGCGCTGGGGCCGTCGCCGACGTCGCGCGGCATCGTGCGCTTCTTCGATCCGAGCGGCAAGGACCTGGGCCGCGTCACCGTCGGCTTCGGTCCCGACATGATCACCTTCACGCCCGATGGGCGCCGCCTCATCGTGGCCTGCGAGGGGGAGTGTCCTCCGCCGGTGGCCGGCGCCGCGCCCGGTTCGACCGTGGATCCGCCCGGGTCCGTCGCCATCGTGGAGCTCGCCGAGGGCGTGGAGAAAGCCCGCGTCATCGAGGTCGGCTTCGACGGCTTCGAGCCGCGGCGCGCGGAGCTGGTGGGGCGAGGTCTGCGCGTGGTGACGCCGGGGCGCACGATCGCGGAGGACCTGGAGCCGGAGTACGTCGCCATCGCGCCGGATGGACGAACGGCCTTCGTGACCCTGCAGGAGAACAACGCCGTGGCCGTGATCGACCTGGGGTCGGCGACCGTGCGATCGATCGAGCCCCTGGGATTCCGCGACTGCACGCGGCCCGGCCAGGGGATCGACGCGGTGGTCGACGGCGTCGGCGCGCCTCGACCGGTTCCGGTGCTGGCCATGCCGCAGCCCGACGCCATCGCCGCGTTCGACCACGGCGGCACCACCTGGCTGCTCACCGTCAACGAGGGAGAGTCGCGCGCCGGCGCCTTCGACGAGGTGATCACCTGGCGGCAGGCGCACGCGCAGATGCACGGCGCCGAGGCGCTGCGGCGGGATCCCGAGCCCTGGGGCGCGCTGCAGGTCTCCTGCGTCCCGGCGCCCAGCGGCGCCGGCGCGATGCCCTGCGCCTTCGGCACCCGGAGCATCTCGCTCTGGCGCCTCGACCCGGCGACGGCGAGGCTCGAACTCGCCTGGGACTCGGGCGAGGCGATCGAACGGCTGGTGGCGGAGCGCACGCCGGCGCTCTTCAACGCCGATCACTCGAAGGGACCGCGCGTGGACGCGCGCAGCCGATCGAAGGGACCGGAGCCCGAGGGCGTGACGATCGGCGAGGTCGGCGGCTGTCGGATCGCGTTCGTCACGCTGGAACGATCCAGCGCCGTGGTCGCGTTCGATCTCACGGATCCGGCGCGACCGGGCGTGGTTGGATTCCTCGCCGGGCGCGATGCGACGGCGGACCTGGACGAGGATCGCGATCGGGACCGCGTGCCCGATCACTGGCGGGAGGCCGGCGACCTGGGACCGGAGGGCCTCTGCTTCATTCCCGCGGCGACGAGCCCGACGGGCGAGGATCTCCTCGTGGTCTGCAACGAGGTGAGCGGGAGCACCGCGATCCATCGAGTGCGGCGGCGCTAGGCGCCGCGCTCGGCGGCGGCGGCGCCCGGCGCGTCCGCGGCGCCGCTCGGCGCGACCGCGCCGTTTCCTCACGCGTCCGCGGCGCTCCGGGGCGCGGAGCGGACCACCCCGACTGCTACGCTTCCGCCATGCTCGCGCGCCCCGCCGTGCCGGCCCTCCCGATGCACCCGATGCGCCGGATCCTTCCGATCCTGGCGCTCCTCGTCGCCGCCGGCGCGATCGGCGCCGTGGCCTCGCGGCCGGACGACGCGCCCCCGGCGGATCCCTTCAAGGATCGAGGCGTCCCCGCGGAGCAGCGTCGCGCGGCCCTCGGCAAGGCCGCGAAGGAACACGGGCGCGAGGAAGTGATGGAGCTGCTGGAGATCATCGGACGCTGCGCCGACTGTCCCGCGGCGCGCGACTGGGCGGCCATCCTGGAGGGATGGGACGCCGCGCAGCTGGGCGCGCCGGCCGTGGTGGAGCGTCTCACCGCGATGGCCGCGCCCGAGCAGCCGCCGGCGCTGCGCGTGGCGGCGGCTCGCGCGTTCAACGCCCTGCCGGAGGCGAAGCGGCCGGAGGCGGCGAGGGCGCTGGCGCCGCAGCGCGTGGAGATCGTCTGCGTGCCGGGCCAGATGCGCTGGGAGCCGAAGGAATTCAGCGTCCCGGCGGGTCGCGTGCTGGAGATCCGGATGCGCAACGACGACACGATGCAGCACAACCTGCTGATCGTGGCCCCCGGATCGCTCTCGGAGATCGGCGTGGCCGCCGACCGCATGGGCGAAACGGCGGAGGGCAAGGCGCGCGAGTGGGTGCCCGACTCTCCGAAGGTGCTGCAGGTGATGGGGCTGGTCGACCCGGGCAGGACCGGCACGCTCTGGCTCATCACGCCCGCGAAGCCCGGCACCTATCCGCTGGTCTGCACCTATCCGGGGCACTGGCGCATGATGAACGGCAAGATGCGCGTGACGAAGCCGGAGGGCTGACGCGCCCTCAGCGGCGCGCGCCGATGCGCCGCCGCACCACCCACGGCCGCACGCCGCTTGTCGCGTTGAGCGAGTCCGAGACGAGCTCCAGCATGAAGCCGCTCGTGAGCAGGAAGAGGGCCGCGAGGAAGAGCATGATCGCCACCAGGAACGGCGGTCGCGTGCCCATGTCCTGGTCGTGGACGATCTTCTGGTAGAGCAGGATGGGCATGATCACCGCGTCGATCGCCAGCAGCACCAGCGCCAGGCGCCCGAAGAGGTAGATCGGCCGGCTCTTGAAGCTGTTCTGGAGCCAGAGCATCACGATGTCGAAGAGAACGTCGAGCGATCGGCTCAGTCCGTAGTGGCTCTTCCCGGCGAAGCGGGGCGGGGCGCTGACGATCACTTCGCTCACGCTTCCGCCGCGCTGCCAGACGAGGGCGGGGAGCAGTCGGTGCTGACCCGCGCGCAGCCGCAGCGATCGCGCCAGGTCCCCGCGAAGGCACTTGAATCCGCCCATGTCGCGCACCGGGCAGCCGGAGACGCGGCGCAGCAGCCAGTTGGCGATGCGACTGGGGATGCGCCGCAGGAGGAGCGACTCCACGCGCTGCCCGCGCGAGCCGGAGACGAGATCGAAGCCTTCGTCGGCCTTGCGGACCAGGAGCGGGATCTCCTCCGGCAGGTGCTGCAGGTCGCCGTCGAGCACGACGACGAGGTCGCCTCGGCTCTCCTGGATCCCCGCATCGATGGCGCTGCACTGGCCCATGTTCCGCGAGAGACAGACCGCTCGGAGCGACGGGAAGACGGCTGCCAGCGCCTCCAGCCGCGCCTCGGTGCCGTCGGTGGATCCGTCGCTCACGACGATGATCTCGTAGGGGCGGGCGAGCCCGGCCAGCGCCGCATCGGTGCGGCGCACGAACTCCTCCACGCACTCCTCCTCGTTGTGCATGGGCGTGACGGTGCTCACGGCCACGCGATCGGAGTTCGCGCCCATCGAGGAGCGGATGGTATCCGCGGCCGCCGATAGCATGCCGCGCATGCCGGCCCCGCCAGGGCGACACTCCATCGAGCCCGGACCGGAGCGCGCCGCGGCGCCCTCGACGGCGGCGCCGGCGGAGGGAACCGGCTCCGTGGATCTCTGCGTGGCCGTCTGCACCTTCGACAGCATGCGATCGGTGGGGCGCCTGGTGGACTCCGTGCACGGCTGGGCGCGGCGCATCCTGGTGGTCGACTCCGGTTCGAAGGACGGCACCGTGGAGTACTGCCGGGAGCGCGGCTGCGAGGTGGTCCACCGCGACTGGGAGGGCATGCTCGCCCAGCGCGCCTTCTGCCTGGAGCGCGCCGCCGGGCATCGATGGATCCTCCTGCTGGATTCCGACGAGAGCGTGGAGCCGGATCTGCGCGACGCGATCCTGGCGGCGATCCGCGCCGACGACGGCGCCGTGGATGCGTACGAGATCAATCGCAAGGTCTTCTTCGAGGGCGACTGGCTCCATCACACCTTCCAGCCGGAGTACCGCGTGCGGATGGTGCGCGGCGGCCGCGGTCGCGTGGCGGGCAGCGGACCCACCGGGCGCGGGATCCACGATCGGATCGAGGTGCCGGGCGGAACGGGACGGCTGCGCGGCACGCTCCGGCACGACTCCTGGTTCGATCTCGAGGACTTCTGGACCCGATCGATCCGCTACTCGCGCGACGCGGCGCGCACCGGCGAGCGCGGCGGCGGCGTCTTCGATGTGCTCTTCCGGCCGGGGCTGGCGTTCATCAAGCAGTACCTGCTCCGTCGCGGATTCCTCGACGGTCGGCGCGGCTTCCTGATGGCGTCGATGCTCGCCGTGGGCAACGGCATGAAGCAGGTCACGATCGCGATGCGGCGCTGGAAGGAGCGCGCCCGGCCCTGAGGGCGCCGGGGCGCCGCGGGCTCATCGCCGGAGCGGGCGCCGCAGGACGGCGCGGATGGGGCTGGCGTCGCATCCCTCGAGCCGGAGCGGCAGGCCGATGAACTCGTAGAGGCCGGGCGCGACGCCTTCCAACCGCAGCCCCTCCACGATCGCCACGCGTCGCTCCCGGCAGCGGGCGTGTCCCGGAAGGTCCTTCGAATCGGCGGGATCCACGCTGGGCGTGTCGATCCCCACCAGGCGCACGCCGCGGTCGGTGAGGTGGTCGACGAGCGCCGGCTCGAGGCCGGCGAACTCCGGCGACCAGCGATCGGCGTCGGGCGCGGTGCCGGTGGCCAGCAGGATGCGCGGCGCATCGATCGGCGCGCCGCCGAGGTCCTCCACCGCCACGCGACGCTCCGCGGCGCCGCGCGATCCGGCCGCGGCGCGGATCACGCGGCACGGTCCGATGTAGAGGTCGAGCGCCATGCGGTCGATGGTGTCGCCGTCCGCGGCGTAGTGGCTGACGGCGTCGGCATGGGCGCCGAGGTGGAGCGTGGCGCGGATCGTGGAGAGCGTGATGTGGTCGCCGCGCGCCATGTCCAGGAGGATCTCGCGGGAGAACGGCGTGTCGCCGGGGAAGACGGCGAGGCGCGGCGAGACGACCGGGCTGATGTCGATGAGGTCGCTCATCGGGGGAGATTCCCGGCGGTGACGGGATCCGCCGCGCCGGCGCCGAGCATCGTTGCCGCCGCCACGACGGCCAGGACGAGGAGCACGACGCCCGCGGCGACGGCGGCGGCGAGCAGCGCGCGGTCCTGCCGCCAGGCGCGCCGTCGCGCGTCGTCGTAGGGAATGGTGGTGAAGCTGACCATGTCGTAGAGCGGCAGATAGAGGCGCGGCATCAGGCCGTGCAGGAAGTGATCGAGCTTCTTGCGGGCGCGGAACGCGCGGCTGGCGGTCTTGTCGCGCATCTCCACGAAGTTCGCCAGCGCCAGGTCGGCGATGGCGTCGGCGTGTCGCCGGCGACGCGACTCGTAGTCGGCGAGCGCCGCGGGCAGATCCGCGCCGTGCTCCGAGAGGGAGTCGACGAGCGCCTCCACGTCCTCGAAGCCGCAGTTGGCGCCCTGTCCGTAGAAGGGCACGATGGCATGGGCGGCGTCGCCGATGAGCACCGTGCGCCCGCCCCAGCTCCACGGGCGCGACCGGATGGTCACCATCGTCCCCACGGGGTTGCGCTCGAAGTCCTCCGCGAGCGTGGGCATGAGCGGCAGCGCATCGGGGTATTCGCGTCGGAAGAAGTCCACCGCCTCGGAGGCGCCGCGGATCCCGGCGAACGATGGCTCGGGCCCGTCGAAGGGCCAGAAGAGCGTGCAGGTGAAGCTGCCGTCGGGATTCGGCAGGGCGATCATCATGCTGCCGCCGCGAGGCCAGATGTGCAGGGCGTTCGGGGCCATGGCGAAGGGCGCATGCGGCGCCTCGCCGTGCGTCTCGGCGTCCGACGGCAGCGCGGGGATCGACAGCTCCTTGTAACCGTGCTCCAGGAAGCGCTGGGAGTAGTCGAACCGCTCGTTCTTCTGCAGCGCCGCCCGGATGGCGGAGTAGGCGCCGTCGGCGCCGACCACGAGGTCGGCCTCCATCGTCTCCGCGGCGCCGGTGGCGGCGTGCTCGAAGGTCACGCGACCGCGGAGCGCGTCCACCTCGACGGCGCGCCGGTCGAACAGGGTCTCCACGCCGGGCAGCGCCGCCGCCGACTCGAGGAGGACGAGATTGAGTCGCGAGCGGCTCACCGAGTGGATGGCGTGATGGGGATCGCGGCTGTAGCGCTGGAAGATCGGGGGCCCGCTGCGCGGATGGATCATCCGACCGGGCATGCGGATCGCCCGTTCGCGCACGCGGTCGCCCAGGCCCGCGCGGTCGAGGGCGTGGAAGCCGCGCGCCGAGATGGCGAGATTGATGGAACGGCCCGCCACATGGCCCTTCGCCCGCGGATCGCCGCGCCGCTCCACCAGTCGCACCGAGTGTCCCCGGGTGGCCAGCTGGTGCGCCAGCAGCGAGCCGACCAGTCCCGCACCCACGATGAGCACGCGCGGCGGCGCCATGGGGGCGGAGGATACGACCGCTGCGCCGCGGCGCGGCGGCCCCTCACTCGCCGGCGAGCGCCGCCGCCAGCCGCCAGACCTCCTCGAAGGAGTTGTAGAGCGGCGTGGGCGCGGCGCGGAGCACATCGGGCGGGCGGTGATCCAGCCAGAAGCCGCGATCGGCGAGGAAGCGCTGGCGCTCGCGGGAATCGGCGCCGAGGACGCGCAGCGAGAGCTGGCAGCCGCGCGATTCGACGTCGCCGGGGGTGATCACCTCGATCGAGGGTCGCCGCGCGCCGGAGGCATCGCCCGTCACGCCGTGCTCGCGGAGCAGGAACTCCAGGTACGAGGTGAGCACGCGGCTCTTCGCCCGCAGCGCCGGCACGCCGCCCGCCTCGTCGAAGATCGCCAGCGACGCGATCAGCGGGGCCATGGAGAGGATGGGCGGGTTGGAGAGCTGCCAGCCGTGCGCGCCCGGGCGCGGCACGAAGCGGGGCCCCATCTCGAACCGCGTCGACG
>CAZSVT010000130.1:0-7856 GCA_964610365.1 uncultured Isosphaeraceae bacterium | reverse complement strand
CGATTCGTGCTCGCGGCAGTCCACGAGGTGCCAGTAGTCAAGCCCGGCGCGCCGCCGCGCCTTCTCGTCCATGCTGAAACCGAGCGGATGGATGAGGTGCAGCCGGCAGCCCGTCGTCGCGGCGGTGCGCCCGATGTTCCCCGTGTTGTTGGGGATCTGCGGCTGGTAGAGGACGAGGTTGAAGAGCGGCTGGCTCATGGCGAGGTCTGCGCCGGTCGGACGGTGAAGGGGACGGGAATCGTGAAGCGGCGTTGCAACGGCGCCGAGTCGCCGGATCGCGGGCGCGGCGTCGACGAGGCATTCGTCTCCGCCTCCGTCGCGGGGGCATCCGGAGCGGCGGAATCGGGAGCGCGGGGCTGGGCATCCTCCCGTCCTCCCGGGTTCACCACCTGGTCGGCGCCCTGCGGCGCCATCCGGATCTCCACATCCACCTGCGCCACCTTCGACCCGGGCTGAACGGGCGCGCGGAAGAGCGAGGTGGAGACATGGTTCCTCCACTCGCGCTCGCTCGCGCTCGACGGGCCCGGGAAGGGTTCGATGGCCGTTCCGTCCTCCAGCGTCGCCCCCACGATCCGCAGTTCCAGCGGGATCCGGGCCATCTGGGGAACGCGGCCCGCCTCCGCGGCGATGCCGAACGGGCGGCCGACGATCGGCCCTTCGCCCACCACCCGGGCGGTGACGGGAGTGGGCAGGGCGAGCGTGGCTTCGACGATGCGTCGCTCGAGGTCCGCGGGGCGGGCGGGGGACTGCGCGAGCGCCGCGATCACCGGCTCGTCCGCGGGAGTCCACTGCTTCGCGGCGGCGGCGCGGGCGATCGCGCGATCGAGGAGCTGCGCGCACTCCCCGGCGTCCATCCGGCCGAGTCGCACGCGATCCGTGAGATGCCGCCAGGCGCGCGCATCGTTGGCGTCGAGCGCGCGATCGAACGAACCGATCGGTCGCATCGACAGGATCCATGCGTTGACCCTGGTCGGGAGGCGGAAGAGGTACGCGATGGAGAGGGCCGCGGCGATCGCCACGAGCACGGCGCCGAGGGCCACCGCGCCTCGATGCATTCGGCGAGGGCCGGGAACGACCGCCCCGGCAAGCGGGCGCCCGCACTCGGGGCACGAGGCCGGCAGATCCGCGGTGCGGGCCCGCAGGTCGAAACCGCAGCGGGCGCAGGTGGGGGCCCACGACTCGACTCGGCCCCGCCAGCCCTTCGAAGCAAGGGCTCCTCCCAGGGCCGCCAGGAGAATTGTCCCTGCGAACGCGACGATGTTCAGGATGAGTCCGTACGGCGGATCGAGCGGCGTCAGCATCGTCGAGCACCCGGGGGAGAGGTCGCCTGCGGCGCGTCGCTCGTTCCGGCACCGCGACGCTTCATCGACGGCCTCGCGTCAGGCTACACTGCGGAGCCGCGGAGATTCGCCTTGACCAACGTGCTCATCGCCAACGGCCTCTGGCTCGCATTCCTCTCGTTCTGGTGCCTCATCTACTTCATGCAGGCGCGCGCGGACAGGGCCGGCGGCGCGCCTCGCTATCCCACCTATGTGGCGCCGCCGGACTGAGTCGGCGCATCACCGCGCGGGGTCGGGGTGCGAACGAGCGCTCCGGGGCGACGGGCGTCACGCGACGGGATCGAGAGCCCCAGTAGCTCAGTTGGATAGAGCACCGGTTTCCTAAACTGGAGGTCGCGCGTTCGAGTCGCGCCTGGGGCGTTTCACCGGAAGGATCGTGCGACCGGGCGGCTCGGCGCCTGCGGCCGGGAAGGACGACGCGTCGTTATCGGCGGGAAAGGTGCGATGTCGCTTCGGGTCGAATGCCGGAACCGACGATGACCGGGTGTAGAGTTGGCTCGATCGATCGGAACGCGGCGAGATCAGAGGAGGACGGAACGATGCGCACTTCGTGGAAACTCATGGGCACCGTGGCAGGGGTGGCGCTGGCCGCAGGGGTGGGGTCGCTGAGCGCCGTCGCCCGTCAGCCCGGAGGCGAGGCCGGTGCGCCGCTCATCGGACCCGATGTCATCGTCGGCTCCATCTACAACACGAACAACTACGGCACGAGCGGCGGCATCGTCGGGTACTCCATCGGCACCGTCTCCTGCAACATCGGAGACCACTGGCTGCTCTGGTGCGACGCCGCCAATCCCGCCGTCCCCTGCGAGAAGAACCAGCACCCGGTCATCGCCCAGAATCTCTACCGCCTGAAGGGTGGTCGGCTGGAGCAGATCGGCATGAGCTGGCTGAAGCACGGCTTCTGCGCCCTGGCCCAGACGCTCTGCGGGCCATGCTCGCTGGATCTCTACGGCTGCGACACGCTCGACGTGGGCTGCTCCGATCCCTACCACGCGCTGCTCAACGGTGCCCAGGGGTACCTCGGTCCCCGCTCGCAGGTGAATCCCTCCACCGGCATCTTTCCCTACCCGTTCACCGCGCCGGCCGTGCAGGACTCGAAGATCGATCGGCGCATCCGGGTGAAGCTGGAGGATGTGGATCCGGCGCTCAACCCCGGGGCGCTCTACTTCGCCGAGGCGCAGTACGTAGCCGCCGACGACGCGGCGGCCGCCAACCACTTCAACAACACCTCGTACCGGCGCGTGGCCATCGGCGATCCGGGGTCCGGCGCCTGGGCGCTGGTGCTCGTGGACGCCACGATGCAGCAGAAGTGCGCCATCGAGGCGTGGCAGGATCACGGACTCGGCATCGGTCTCAAGGATCCGGCGGTGTCGCTCCAGACGCAGGCCATCGAGGACGGCGGTCGCTTCGTGGCCGCGTGCAGGGTGAGCGACAACGGCGACGGCACGTGGCACTACGAGTACGCGATCTACAACCAGAACGCCGACCGCGCCGCTCGTTCATGGAGCGTGCCGCTTCCCGACGGCGTCACGGCGACGAACATCGGGCAGCACCTGGTCAACCATCACTCGGGCGAGCCCTACTCGACGGCGGCCTGGGCCGCGAGCGTGGCGAACGGGGCCATCACCTGGAGCACGGACGACTTCGCGACCAACGCGAACGCCAACGCCCTGCGCTGGGGCACGATGTTCAACTTCCGATTCGACGCCGACGCGCCGCCGCAGACCGGATCGCCGGCGCTCGCTCTCTTCAAGCCGGGCGCCGCCGCCGATCCGACGTTCACGCTGCCGGTGCCTGCGCCGCCGTTCGAGCCCTGCGACGGCGACCTGGACGGCGATGGGCTCGTGAATGGCGGCGACCTCGGCTCGCTCCTGGGTCAGTGGGGAGCGTGCCCCGGATGCCTCGGCGACCTCAACGACGACGGTTCGGTGGACGGCGACGATCTCGGGGCGCTCCTGGGCGCCTGGGGCCCGTGCTGAGATCGCGCGCCGTTCCAATGGCGATGGGCGGGCTCGAACCGCCGACCTAGGGTTTATGAATCCCTCGCTCTAGCCAGCTGAGCTACATCGCCGGGTGGGGGGCCAAGTGTAGCCGAGGCCGCGACCTCACGGCCTCGACGCCGGCACCATGTCGGGCCGCCGGATCCATCGCGCAATGGTCGGCTCCGCGGCGACCGACGGATTCGACCGCACCAGCGCCGCGGCCACCAGCCCCATGAAGAGCGGCTGCGGCCGCAGGGGTCGGCTGGTGAGCTCGGGATGGAACTGGGCGCCGATGAAGTACGGGTGGTCGTTCGCGGGAAGCTCCAGCACCTGCATGATCGGCTGCGCCGGATGCCGGCCGCTGAAGACGAGTCCGGCGCCCGCCAGCGCGTCGATGAACGCCGGATCCACTTCGTAGCGGTGACGGAATCGCTCCCGGACCATCGGGCGCTCGCCCGCCAGACGCCAGGCGAGCGTGCCCGGCTCCAGCAGCACATCCTGCGCGCCGAGGCGCATGGTGCCGCCCATGATCCCTTCCAGCTTCTTCTGCTCCGGCAGTTCGGAGATCACCGGGTGGGTGGTGCGCGGATCGAACTCCGTGCTGTTGGCGTCGGAGAGCCCCAGCACATGCCGCGCGAACTCGATGACCGCCACCTGGAAGCCCAGGCAGATGCCCAGGAACGGCAGCCCCTTGGTTCGTGCCCATTCGACGCAGCGGATCTTGCCTTCCACCCCGCGGGTGCCGAAGCCGCCGGGAACGATGATCCCATCCATGCCTTCCAGGGCACGACCGGCATCGGCCACCGACTCGATGGCGCTGGTGTCGAGCCAGGAGAGTTCCACCGCCGCGCCGAGCTGGATGCCGCAGTGCTCCACCGCCTTGTCGATGGAGGCGTAGGCGTCGCGCAGCGACGCGTACTTGCCGGCCACGCCGATCCGCAGCCGGTGGCGCCGCGGCGCCACGAGCCTGGAGCCGAAGTCGCTCCAGCGGCGGCGCGCCTCGTCCTCGTGCACCGTGTCGACGCGGTCGTGCAGGTCGAGGATGGAGAGGATCTCCCGGTCCAGACCGGCGGCGCGCATGGCGTCGGGGATGGTGTAGATCGACTCCCGGTCGTGCATGGAGAAGATGCGCTTCATCGGGACGTTCGAGAACATCCCGATCTTCTGCATCACCTTCTCGCCGACGGGATTCTTGGCCCGGCAGGCGATGACATGCGGCTGCACGCCCGCTTCCATGAGTCGCTTGATGCCCAGCTGCGCGGCCTTGGACTTCTGCTCGCCCAGGATCGTCGGCTCCAGGATGTAGGTGAGCGCCACGAAGCACGCCGAGTCGGGGCCCTCCTCGAACGCCAGCTCGCGCAGGGCCTCGATGTAGAAGCCGTTCTCGTAGTCGCCGGCGGTGCCGCCCACCTCCACGAAGACCACGTCGCACGGCTTGCCGTCGTTGCCGCTCATCGCCAGCTCGCGCAGGCGCAGCTTCACCGCGCCGGTGACGTGCGGGATCATCTGCACATCGCGGCCGAGGTACGCGCCGCGGCGCTCGCGCTCCAGGATCTCGGTGTAGATCTGTCCCGCGGTGACGAAGTTCCTTCGCGAGAGGTTCTGATCGAGGATCCGCTCGTAGGTGCCCAGGTCCATGTCCGTCTCGAGGCCGTCGTCCAGGACGAAGACCTCGCCGTGCCGGAACGGATTGAGCGTGCCCGAATCGATGTTGAGGTAGCCCTCCATCTTGATGGGGGCGACGGAGAGGCCCTTGTCCTTCAGCAGCTTCGCCAGGGAGCTGGAGAAGATGCCCTTGCCCAGGCCGCTCATCACGGTTCCCACCACGACGACGAATCGAGTTCGACCCCGCTGGTATCCCGGCGGCGCCGGCGAGTAGAGCTCGCCGGCCTCCTGGCTTTCGCCGAATTGCGACAGGAATCCGGCACCTGGATCCGGAGTGGCCGCGTCGCGCCTTGGAATGCGGGGCATGATTGATCGTACCGCGCCGTGCGCGCCTTCTTCAAGCGCGGCGAGCCCGGCGGCCGGACATCGATCGCGCCGAGCGGCCGGGGTATCGTGCTCGCATGAGCACGCGCCCCGGAACGATCGCCGCCACGCTGGTTCTCGCCCTCGCGGGATGGTCGACGGGGGGCGGCCTCTCCGACCGTTCGACGATCCACGGCACCGAGGAGGGATGCGGACGGCTGATCCGAGGGGACTCCTGGTCGTCGCGGGGAGCGGAAGGGGATCGCGGCCGGGGCGCCTTCGATCCCGCCACCGGCGCGGACAACCGCAACTGGGCCCCCGACCCGCTGGTGGAGTACCGGCACCTCCAGCTCGATCTCGACCTGGTGGACCTGGACGAGGGAAGGTTCGAAGGGCGCGCGACCTACCGGATCGCGCCCATCGGCGTGCCGGTGGGGGGACTGACCCTGGATTGCGCGGGCCTGGAGGTCCAATGGGTCCGGACCGGGAAGGGGTCGCCCGACGCGGGCGCTCCCATCGAGTTCTTCCATGACGGAGCGAAGCTCGCCATTCGCTTTCCCGAGCCGCTCGAAGCCGGCGAAGCGGAGATCGCCATCCGCTACTCGGGTCTGCGTCCCACGCAAGGGCTCATCTTCACGCCCTCGGCCGGCGCCGGCGAAGGGGAGAAGCCGGCCCCGGCGGAGGTTCATTCGCAGGGCCAGGCGGAGAGCAATCACCACTGGTTTCCATGCCATGACTTCCCGAACGTGCGGCTGCCCGTGGACTTCAGGATCACCGCGCCCGCGGGACTGGAGGTCTCGGCGAACGGCGCGCTGATCGAACACGGGGCATCACCGGTGGGCGGCGTGACGGGCGCCGTCCCCGGTTCGGCGCCGCGCGAGCTCTGGCATTGGCGCCAGGAGAAGCCGATCGTTCCGTACCTCGTGGCGATCGTCGCCGGACGCTTCGCGCGCGTGGCGCTTCCGGCGAACGATTCGGGCGTCTCCATGCATGTCTGGGTGCCGCCGGGGCGCGAGGGCGACGTGGAGCGCACCTTCGGCAACACCGATGCGATGGTCGCCCTCTTCCAGGAGGTCTTCGGGCAGAAGTATCCGTGGGCGCGATACGACCAGCTCGTGGTCCGCAACTTCGGCGCCGGCGGCATGGAGAACGTCTCGGCCACCACGCTCCATCCCGGGTCGCTCTTCGACGAAGTGGCGGCCGAGGAGGAGGACCTCGACGGACTCATCGCCCACGAGCTCTGCCACCAGTGGACGGGCGACCTCATCACCTGCCGGACCTGGGCCCACATCTGGCTCAACGAAGGGTGGGCGACCTACGGCGAGGCGCTGTGGCGGCAGCGTCGCGACGGCGACGACGGGTACTTCGACGCCATGCTCCGCAACGCCGGCGTGGCGAGGCGCGACACCACCGACGGCGCGATCCCCATGGTGAGCCCCATCTACGCGCGGCCCTGGGAGACCTTCGGCCGCACCGCCAACCCGTACTCCAAGGGCGCGAGCATCCTGCACATGCTCCGCGAGCGGCTCGGCGACGAGGTCTTCTTCGACGGCGTGCATCGATACATGGCCAGGCACGCGGGCGGTCTCGCCGAGACGAACGACTTCCGCCTCGCGATGGAGGAGGCGTCCGGCACCAGCCTGGAGTGGTTCTTCGACCAGTGGTGCTTCCGCCCCGGCTGCCCGAAGCTGAAGGTGGACGCCTCCTACGACGCCGAGGCGCGCACGCTCCGGATCAAGGTGGAGCAGGCGCAGAAGATCGACGAGCGCACGCCCGCCTTCCGGCTGAACCTTCCAATCTTCGTGGAGACCGGCGGTCGAGGTGGATTCCTGGTGCCGTGGGAGATCACGGAGCGGACCGCCAGCCGCGAGCTCCAGCTGGACGGTCCGCCCACCTTCGTGGCGATCGATCCCAGGCTCGCGACGCTGAAGACGATGGAGGTCTCCATGCCCACGGCGTGGCTGGTGGAATGCGCGCGGCGCGGGCCGACGCAGGCGGCGCGGCGGCAGGCCATCGAATGGCTCGGGGCGCGGAACGAGCCGGCGTCGCTCGCGGTGCTGACGGAGATCGCCGGGGCCGTCGGCGCCGAGCAGACGAATCGGCGCGACGCCATCGAGGCGATCGCCGGGTTCGGAACGCCGGAGGCCCTCGCCGCGCTCCTGCGCATCTTCGACGCCGGCGAGAAGGATCCTCGCGTCCGCGCGGCGCTCGTGGCCATGCTGGAGAAGCAGCCGCGGGACGACGCGGCGCAGCGCCTGGAGAAGGTGGCGCTGCACGACCGGAGCTACCAGTGCCGGGCCGCCGCGGCCCGCGGATTGGCGGCGATCAAGGCGACGGACCGCGCCGAAGCCCTGCTCGCGCTCACGGAGTTCCCGAGCCACCAGGAGCGCGTGCGGGCGGCGGCCATCGAGGCCCTGGCGGCGCTGGGCGATGCCCGCGGCCTGGAGCCGGCGCTGGCGCTGGCCCGGCGGGGCAACTTCGATCGCGCCCGACCCAATGCGATCCGCGCGGCGGCGAAGCTGGCGGAGAAGGGGGACGCGGAACAGCGGGCGCAGGTGATCCGGGC
>CAZSVT010000129.1:0-7914 GCA_964610365.1 uncultured Isosphaeraceae bacterium | reverse complement strand
TCGATGATGGGCCGACTCTTCCAGCCGCTCTACAACGGCGCCCTCCAGGGCTACGCCGCCACGATGGCCGGCGCGGTGGCGCTCATCCTGGCGTGGATGGTCTGGAAGTTCGTGATCGGAGGCGGCGCGTGACCATCGCTCACATGCTCCTCCTGCTCCCGGTGCTCGGCACGGTGGCGATCATCGCGGCGCCGGAGCGCACGGCGAAGTGGATCGGCTTCGGCACCTCCAGCCTGGTCTTCGTCCTCAGCGTCCTCTGGGCCTTCCAGTTCCCCGAGTGGCACAGCGGCCGCTTCTGGCCGGAGGAACCGGGCGCCGCGGTGGTGACGCGCTTCGGCGTGACGCTGGAACTCTCCGTGGACTCGGTGAGCATGATGCTGGTCCTGCTCACCACCTTCCTCACGCCGCTCTCCATCCTGGGGAGCTTCTCCGGCATCACCACGCGCGAGCGCGAGTACTACGGCTGGTTCCTCATCCTGCTGGCGGCCATGCAGCTGGCGTTCATGAGCCGCGACGCGATCCTCTTCTACGTGGGCTACGAGTTCACGCTGGCGCCCATGTTCTTCCTGATCTCCATCTGGGGCGGACCGGAGCGCCGGCCGGCGGGCATCAAGTTCTTCATCTTCACCTTCCTGGGAAGCGTGATCACGCTGGCGGCGATCGTCTACATCGCCGTGCAGGCGTACGAGGCCCGCGGCGTCTGGAGCTTCCGCATCCCGGACCTGGTGGCCTTCTGCAACGACCCGCAGCACGGGCTCGGACCGGCGCAGTCCTTCTGGGTCTTCGCCGCCCTCATGTCGGGCTTCGCCGTGAAGACCCCCTTCTTCCCCGTGCACACCTGGCTCCCGCTGGCCCACGACCAGGCGCCCACCGCCGGCAGCGTCATCCTGGCCGGCACGCTGCTCAAGCTCGGCACCTACGGCGCGTACCGCATCGCCCTGCCGATGGCCCCCGACGGCGCCGTCGCGCTGGCGGGCTTCTTCGCCGTCCTCTGCATCCTGGCCATCCTCAACATGGCCCTGGTCTGCTGGGTGCAGCGCGACGTGAAGAAGCTCATCGCGTACAGCTCGGTGAGCCACATGGGCTTCGCCATGCTGGGACTCTTCGCCTTCAACCCGATCGGGGTGGAAGGGTCCGTGATGTACATGGTGAACCACGGCCTCTCCACCGGCGCGCTCTTCCTCTGCATCGGGATGATCTACGAGCGCTACCACACGAAGGACATGGAGGAGATCGGCGGCCTCGCCAAGCGGATGCCGGTCTGGGCCTTCTTCATGGTCTTCTTCACGCTGTCCAGCCTGGCGCTGCCCGGGCTCAACGGCTTCGTCGGCGAGTTCCTCTGCCTCTTCGGCGCCTACACCGCGTCCCACGATGCGGCCACCGGATACCCCGGCGTGCTCGGCCCATGGTTCGCGCTGGTGGCGGCCGTGGGTCTCATCCTGGGCGCCATGTACCTGCTGATCATGCTGGGCAAGGTGGTGTGGGGTCCGCTCCGCGAGCCGCACGCCCACGGCCATGAGCCCGTCAAGGACCTCAACTTCCGCGAGATCGCCATCCTGACGCCGCTCGCGGTGGTCTGCCTCTGGATCGGCCTCCAGCCGTCGCCGATGCTCAGGGCGATCTGGCCCAGCGCCCGCGAAATGCTCGCCGGATATCCCGCCGCGGTCGAGCGACACCTGGCGCAGGAGAAGGCCGCGCCGGTCGAATCGCTCACCATGGGTGAGACGCCATGATCGAGATGGCTCCGAAACTCCAGGGCGTCATCCCCGAGATCCTGCTGGTCGTCGGCGCGGTGGTGGTCAGCGTGCTCGGTCTCTCGCCCGCCAAGCGCCTGCGCGACGGCGTCCCCGCGGTGGCGGCGGCGTTCCTCCTGGCGGCGCTGGCGGCGATCCCCTTCGTGGCGACGCCGGAGAACGCGCAGGCCGCGGGCCACCTCCTGCCTGGGCTGGTGCGCCCGGTGAAGGTGCTCATCGCCGTGATCGGCGTGGCGCTCGTCGCCGTCGGCGCCGGCGCGGTCGATCGGCGCCTCGAGGAGTCGTTCACGCGGGGTCGCGCCGCGTTCGAACCGATCCGCGTCATCCGCGGCGAGTACTACGCGTTCTTCCTGCTCTCCATCGCCGGCGCCATGCTCCTGGCGAGCGCCGCCGATCTCATCTGGATCTTCCTGTCGCTCGAGCTCGCCAGCCTGCCCACTTATGTGATGGTGGCCATCAGCCGCGGCAATCGCCGGGCGCAGGAGGCGGCCGTCAAGTACTTCTTCCTCGGGGCGATGGCCGCCGCCATGGTCCTCTACGGCTTCGCCCTGATGTACGGCTCCACCGGGACGCTCTCGCTCTCGGGGATGCGCGTCGCCTTCTCGGTGCAGATCGCGTCGCAGCAGTCGATCGACCCCATGGCCCTGGTGGGCGTGGCCCTGGTGATCCTCGGGCTCGCCTTCAAGATCACCGCCGTGCCCATGCACTTCTACGCGCCGGATGTCTACGAGGGCGCGGCCGTCCATGTCACCGCGTTCCTGAGTTTCGTGCCGAAGATCGCCGGCTTCACCGCCCTCATGGTGATCCTCTCCACGGTGGGCTGGGAGGGGCACCGCGCTCCCACGCCCGACGACGCGCTGCCCAGCGGCCTGCCGCTTTCCATCACCTCGCTCCTCTGGATGCTGGCGGTGATGACCATGACCCTCGGCAACATCGGCGCGCTCCTCCAGCACAGCGTGAAGCGCATGCTGGCGTACAGCTCCATCGCCCACTCGGGCTACATGCTCATCGGTCTCATGGCCGGCCCGCGCCTCGGCGGGTTCGACGCCGTCGTCTTCTACCTCCTCTGCTACGGCGTGATGAACGTGGCGGTCTTCGCGGGGCTCGCCGCCATCGAGCGGCGCAACGGCGACGAGGTGGACTCCTTCGACGACCTCTCGGGCCTCCGCGTGCGCCATCCCATGGTGAGCGCCATGATCGCCGCCGGAGCGGCGAGCCTCGTGGGGCTTCCGCCGCTGCTGGGCTTCTGGGGAAAGATCGATCTCTTCGTCGCCGGTATCAACGACGGGCAGACGCTGCTCGTGGTCATCGCGGCGCTGAACAGCGCCGTGAGCGCGTTCTACTACCTGCGGCTGGCGGGACTGCCCATCGTGGGCGTCGCCGATCGGCGCGCCGAGAGCGTCGTGAGCGTTCCGAGTCTCTGGCCGAAGGTGGCCGCGATCGTCTGCGGCTTCGGCGTCATGGCCCTGCCGATCGCCGCCAATGCGTTGGTCGAGGCGGCGGCCGTCGCCGGGGCGCAGCGATCCAGCCCCATGGCCGTCACGCCACCGGCGGCGCCGAAGCCGGCGCCGACCACCACCGCCGCCCTGCCGATCGAAGCCCGCTGATCGACTGCGTGCTCGCACCCGCGCGTCGGCTCAGAGGCGCGTCGGCCCCGGCGGCCCGCGAGCGGAGTCGACTGCGAGGCGGTGCAGCGTCTCGCTGCATCGCGTCGCCGGAAGCGACGAGGCGCAACCGTTGAAAGAGTCGCCGCCCCGTGCGGACCGCACCGGAAGCCCTCGTCGCGACGGCGACGCGAAGCCGAGCAGGCGTCCGACGCGAGCAGACTGCCGGAGCCGACGCGCGGCCGGGCGCGTACGTGTCCTCAACGCGGGCTGCCGGAGCCGACGCTCGGCCGGTCGATCACTGGTCCTGGGTCGGGCCGTCCCCGCGGGAGAGCTTGAAGTCGTAGCGCTTGGCGAGCGCGTCGTAGCTGAAGAGGTCCGGCAGCTTGATGCCGGGGACCTTCGGCTCGATGAGGCGCTGGACCATGCCGGCCGAGGCGTACATCTGGAAGTCCTCGGCGCTCATGGGCGAGATGTTCGTGATCCTGGCCAGGACGAGGGCCAGCTTCTCCGGGACGGCCACGGCCAGGGTGCGATCGGCGTCCGGCAGATCGGCGACGGGAGCCGTGCGCGGCAGCTTCATGGCGACCTCGATGATGGCCTTCGCCGCCGTCGGCGTCGGTCCCAGCCCGGGGAGCGTGTTGGAGAACTCGCTGATGCGCGGCGCGAAGCTCCCGGTGCCGCCGAACTCCTTCGCCGTGGCCTGCACGCCGTTGGCGATGGCCTTCTGCAGGAGCTCCGGCTGCATCGTGACCAGCTGCTCGTAGCGCGCGAGGCGCAGGAGATCCGTGCGGACGAGGTCGATCACTTCGTCCAGGTTCGCGGGGGCATGGGTGGCCTGCGCGGCCACCACCCGGAAGAAGAAGAGGTCGCTCGGGGCATCCTTCGCCGCCGGCGCGAAGAGCGGCGGGCTCAGGACGCCCTCCTGCACGATGAGGGTGGGCGATCCGCCGAACTCGCGCAGCGCCTTCAGCAGCTCCGCGGTGCGTCGCGGCTGCGTGCCGAAGCGCGTGGTCATGGCGCCGCCAAGACCGGGGATCGTGGCCGCGGCCTGCGGTTCGATCCAGGTGTCGCCGGCGGCGGTCACCTCCGGCACCGGGATGCGGAACTGCTCCGAGATGGCCTTCGCCAGCTGGTCGAAGGTGGGCTGCTTGGCCCGCATCTCCGGGGTCAGATCCAGGTATCCGCCGCGGCGGACGGCGCCGCGCAGGGCGAGCGCCGCCTGATCCTCCACGAAGCGATTGATGTCCAGCAGCCGCTCGCGCGTGATGCGATCGAGGATCGCCGCTTTGATCTGCTCCTCCACCGTGTCGAAGTCGGGATATCCGCCCGCCACCGACGGCGCGAGGTAGGACTCGGGCTCCTTGAGATAGGCCTTGCGGAGTTCGAGCGAGCCGAGCCTCGGATCATCGGCCACGCTCGCCCGCACCGCGTCGACCGGCACGCGCATCCACTCCAGCTTCAGTCGATCGGGAACCCGGTATCCGAAGCCGCGCTCGCCGGTCCCCGGCACCGTGTCGCGGTACTTCTCGAACTGGGCGCGGATCTGCTCATCCGTCGGCGCCGCGATCGTCTCGCCCGGCAGCGGCGTGCGCGCGTCCAGGATGCCCAGGTCGCAGGCGGCCGACATCTGCGCCTCCGACGCCGCCAGCTTGGCCCGGTTGTCCGAGATCGGCAGCGCTCCGGCCACCGAGAGCATCCGAAGCACGCCGCGCATGTTCGCCAGCGCCTCGACCACCTGCGTGGGCGTCTGCTTGGCCGCCCCGGCGAGTCGACCGACGAACTGCGCCTCGGTGAGCGGCGAGTTGCCGAGCGTGAGCTGATCCTGGAGCCAGCGCCGGCCTTCCTCGGGTCCTCCCACGAATCCGGCCTTGTCCGCCTCGTGCACCAGCAGGTACCAGTGGGCCGGGTCGCGATCGAGCCCGGTCATGGCGCGGATGCGGTCCAGGTCGTTGGATCCGATCAGCTGCTGGTAGGTGGCCAGCAGCTCCAGCTGCGCGGCGGCGTTCATGCGCGAGGCCTCGGTCACCTTGGCGCCGTCCAGATGGGCCCAGGTGCCGCCGAGGATCGCGCTGCGCCTCGTCAGCTCCGTGAGCGTGCTGGGAACCAGGAAGACCAGCAGCAGCAGCGTGCCGAAGACCGCAAGGATCCACTTGTTGTAGCGGCGCAGGAACTTGAGCATGGTCCGCGCCGGGCGATCAGCGGTAGAACTCGATGATCAGGTTCGCGTTCACGTCGAACGGAATCTGATCCGAGGTTGGATTCGCCACCACCTTGATCGAGAGCTCGGCCGGATTGACCTCGATCCAGCCCGGCACGATGTGCCCGGCGAGCGATTCCATGTTCTCGCGGAGGAGGTTGTGCACCTTCGGCTTGAGCGTCACCGCGTCGCCGGGGCGCACGCTGTAGCTCGGTCGATCCACCTTGCGGCCGTTCACCAGCGTCTGACCGTGGGCCACGAGCTGCCGGGCCGCCCAGATGGTCCGGGCGAATCCCGCGCGACGGAGGACGTTGTCCAGCCGGCGCTCCAGGAGCTGCATGAGCACCTCGCCGGTGTTGCCCTTCGAACGGCTCGCCTCGCCCATGTAGCGGCGGAACTGACGCTCCAGCACCGAGTAGTGGTAGCGGAGCTTCTGCTTCTCGTCCTTGCGGATGCCGTAGGCCTTGCTCCGCTTGCCGCGGAAGCCGTGCATGCCCGGAGGCGTGAGCTGCCGCTTCGCCGTGTGCTTGGGGATGTCCGCGACGGGCACGCCGACGCGACGGGAGAGCTTGACCTTGGGACCGGTGTATCGAGCCATGAAGGGGAAGACCTGACGGGGACCTGGGTGGGCGAATCGAAGACCGGCAAGTAGACCAGAGGCCCCCGGAAGCGTCAAGCGAAGGGGCGGCACGGCCTCCGTGGAAATGCCGCTCAGGCCGTGGGTTCCGGCTCGTAGGCCCGCCGCTCGTCCGCCCGACGCCATCGAAGGTACGCGGTGTTGAGCACTCGGTAGCCGCCGGGGGTCGGATAGTCACCGGTGAAGTACCAGTCGCCGGTGTGGGCGGGCATCGCGTCCCGGAGCCCTTCGACCCGCTGGTAGATGATCTCGATCTCGCCGCTCCATTGGAGCGAGGGCGCCCGCACGAGCTGGGCCACCTTCGCGGAGAGGGCATCGTCGCCCACGCGGTCGTAGATCAGCCGCACCCAGTTCCGCATGCGCTCCGGGGGCTGATCCGCCTGCGCCACGCAGCGGTCCTCGACCTCCTGGAGGAGCGCCTCCTCGCCGCGGTCGCGGAGCACCTCCACCGCCGCTTCGAAGGCGATGAACTTCCCCAGCGTGCTCATGTCGATGCCGTAGCAGTCCGGGTACTTGATGGGCGGCGCCGAGCTGGCCACCACGATCTTCGCCGGGTTCAGTTTCGCCAGCATGGTGATGATCGACTCGCGCAGCGTCGTGCCGCGCACGATGGAGTCGTCCACCACCACCAGGACATCGTCCGGACCCACGGTGCCGCGGGTGATGTCGTAGACATGGCTCACCAGGTCGCGCCGCGCCGAGTCGTGGGTGATGAAGGTGCGCAGCCGCTGATCCTTGTGGGCCACCTTCTCGAAGCGGGGGCCGCCCTCGAGGACGCGGGCGATGGCCTCGGGCGTGGCGCCGCCCGCCGCGTGCAGGGCCCGGAGTCGCTCCGCGCAGACCTGGCGCCAGCGTCGCTCCAGTTCCTGCACGAGCCCGAGGTAGGCCGTCTCCGAGGTGTTGGGAATGAAGCCCAGCACCGCCCGGTCGAGCTCGTCGTCGATGGCCTCCATGACCGCGTCGGCGAGGTTGCGGCCGAGGCGCTTGCGCTCGCGGTAGATGTCGGGATCGTTGCCGCGGCTGAAGTAGATGCGCTCGAAGGTGCAGGAGCGCTCCGGCAGGGGATCCATGTACGGGCGCAGCTCCACCGTGCCGTCCGCCTTCATCACCAGGGCGTGCGCGGGCGGGATGGCGGCGATCTCCTCGGGCTCGGCGTCGAAGACGGTGGAGAGCGCGGCGCGCTCGCTGGCCACCGCGACCGCCTCGGGCGTCTGGATCCAGTGCACCGGACGGATACCGGCGGGATCGCGGCAGACGAACGCGTCCCCGTCGCCCAGCATGCCGGCCAGCACCCAGCCGCCGTCGAGACTCTCGGTGGCGCGGCGCAGGACCTCGAAGAGATCGATCTCGCGCTCGATGCGCTCCGCGAGCACGCGCCCCTCGAGGTTGAAGAGGGAGCCGGGGCCGAAGCGATGGCGGAGCTTCTCGTGCTCGCGATCCAGCGCCCAGCCGACCTTCTCCAGCACCACGCCGGTGTCCGCTTCGCCCACCGGCGCCAGCCCCAGGTCGACGAGCTTGCGGAAGATCTCGCGCGAGTTGGTGAGATTGAAGTTCCCGGCGATCGCCACGTTGCGGCAGGCGACGGAGTGACGCCGCAGGTAGGGGTGGCAGAGATCGGAGGTGTTGCCGCCGTGCGTGCCGTAGCGGAGGTGCCCCAGCATCGTCTCGCCCAGCAGCGGGAAGTGCTGCTTGAGTTCGACGTCGTCCATCGCCACGATC
>CAZSVT010000128.1:0-7979 GCA_964610365.1 uncultured Isosphaeraceae bacterium | reverse complement strand
GCTCGTGCTCGAAGTCCACATCGATGTCGGGCGGCTCGTGACGCTCGCGGCTCATGAACCGCTCGAAGAGCGTGTCGATGCGGTCGGGATCCACCGCGGTCACCCCCAGCACGAAGCAGACGGCGCTGTTGGCGGCGGCGCCGCGCCCCTGGCAGAGGATCCCGCGCGATCGCGCGAAGCGCACCAGGTCCTCGACGGTGAGGAAGTACGGCGCGTAGCCGAGCTCGTCGATGAGCGCCAGCTCGTGGTCGATCCGCGACTGCACGGCCGGCGGCACGCCGCCGGGATAGCGAAGCGCCGCGCCCCGGCGCACCTGCCGGCGCAGCTCGTCGATGGCGCTCGAGCCGCCGGGGACGACCTCGGAGGGGTACCGGTAGCGGATCTGCCCCAGCGAGAAGCCGGCGCAGCGGTCGGCGACGATGCCCGCGCGGGCGACGGCCTCCGGAAGATCGGGGAAGAGCGCCGCCATCTCCGCCGGCGAGCGCAGGCGCCGCTCGGCGTTGGGAAGGAGCGGCGCTCCGGCCTCGGCGATGGTGCATCCGTGCCGGATGCAGGTGAGCACATCCTGCACGGGGCGCCGCGCCGCGTGGTGCATGCGCACATCGTTGACGGCCACCAGCGGAATGCCGAACTCGCGCGCAAGCCACTGCATCTGCCGCACGCGCAGCTCCGTGTCCGCTTCGCACAGCCGCCACACCGCCAGCGACAGGCGATCGCCGTCGATCATGCGGCGAAGGCCGGCCAGGGCCTCGAGGAACCACTGCTCCATGCAGGCGAACCCGGCGGGCGCGATCACGATCGCCTGGAGCCCGTCATGGAACGGCATCGGCCCCGCGCCGTCGAAGAGATCGTGCAGCCGCAGGCGGAAGTCGTCGCCGGTGGATTCAGCGCCGCGCCGTTCCGCCGCGCCGCGGTCGCGCCCGCGCGAGAGCAGCCGGCAGAGACGACCGTACGAGGCGAGATCCGTCGGGAAGAGGATCACCTCGAGCCTCCGCCCATCGGCGGGAATCTCGAACTCCACGCGCGAACCGAGGATCAGCCGAATCCCGCAGTCCCGCGCGGCCACGAAGGCCCGCACCGCGCCCGCCAGCGTGTTGCGGTCGGCGATCCCGATCGCCGCGTACCCCAGTTCCGCGGCGCGCACCACCAGCTCCTCGGGATGACTCGCCCCCTCCAGGAATGAGAAGTTGCTCATGCACGAGAGCTCGACGAAACCGGACGCCGCGGCGGCGCCGCTCGGCAACGCGGACGACGCGGAACCCGAGGGCGGGTCGACGCCCGGCGGCAACGCGGCACCCGGCGGCGGCGAGCGCCACGGGTGGGCATGGATCTTCGTCTGCGGAATCTCCGGCACGGTCGAACTCCGGCGCTCTCCTCTCCAGGCGGCGCATGCCGAGGCCGGCGAGGCGCGGGTGCCTGATGTTCGGTCTTTGTAAGGGTACTTCGGCGGGCGCCCCGGTCAAGGGTCCGTACCGCGTCGGGGACGCACCCGACCGCCCAAGGCACGACGCGAAGGCGCCGAACGGGGCGGCTCTCCTTCGCGTCGCGCGGAGTGGATGGCCGGCGGAGCTCAATGCATGAGCCGACCGGGTCGAGGGTCGGCGATCACGGACAGGCGCCCCACCCTCCGAGGAGGCTGCCCAGATCGTCGCCGTCCACCACGCCATCGCCGTTCAGATCACCTGAGCCGGCGTCTCCCCATTGACCAAGGAGTTCACCAAGATCGGAGCCGTCCACCATGCCGTCGCCGTCGAGATCGGCGGCGCACGCCGGCTCGGGCAGGCCCAGCGCCGCGGACCAGGTGGTGGCGACTCGGATCTCGTCGGTCGAGAATCCCCCGTCGTTGTAGATCATCAGCGCCTGCGGCAGCGAGGTTCCCGGGATCGTGAGCGTGGCGTCGAATCCCGCCGGCTCGAGCGGTCCCACGGACGGATTCACATGGAGCGACCAGGTGATGGTGGCGTCGGCGTTCTTCACCACGCGGACCACGAGCAGCGCCGACTGGTTCTGCACGAGCGGCGTGGAGGACGGAACGGCCGGCCCCTGCAGTCCGGCCAGGCCGTAGTGGCCGGTGCCCGTGGCGATGCCCACCACGATGCCGTTCTCCCAGGTGCCGAACGCCAGTCCCCCTCCCACGCCGTAGCCGAGGTTCGGGCGCAGGAGGAACGAGATGTAGATCTCGTCGTTCGGAGCGGTGTACGCGCCGATGACGCGCGAGTACCGCGTGTAGTCGGCGCTCGAATAGCCGGCGGTGTACGCGCTGCCGCCCGTCGTCGGCAGGTCCGGCCAGTTCATCCCCTCCGGGATCGCGCCGGTGGGGATCTGGCTGAGCTTGGACCAAGGGCTGCTCCAGCCGGTGCCGCCATTGGCGCCCTGGAGATTCGGCGTGCCGCCGTAGTTGAAGCCCTCGGAGGCGATGAGTCCGTCGGCGGCCGCGACCGTGGCGATCGTCAGCGCCGCGAGCGCCGAGGTGCCGATGCGTCGGATGCGTGAGGTTGCAGAAGTCATGGAAGTGCTCCGTGGAGTTGAATGCGTGTGGTGGTCGTGGAAGGTGTCTGCGATGCGCGAGTGATGCTTCGATCGCTGGATCTCAGGGACATGCGCCCCAGTCGCCCAGCAGGGTGCCGAGGTCGTTGCCGTCCACGAGTCCGCTGCCGTCGAAGTCGGCGCTGCCGGTGCCGCCCCACTGGCCCAGCAGGGTGCCGAGATCGTCGCCGTCCACCGCGCCGTCGCCGTTCAGATCCGCGTCGCACGGGATGAGGTCGTCGCTCACCACCAGCGCACGGCCCTCGCCGAGGACCTGGAAGACGGGACCGCCGCTGCCGTGCAGCCAGCGCGCCGTCTTGTTGCTGGCGCCCGTGCCGCGGGCCCACTTCCACGCCGCGAGGTAGTTGTTGCTCAGGCCGATGACGCCGATGAACCAGCGCGGATTGGTCGGAGTGTTGGCCGCGAGCGTGAAGGGGGCGGGGATCTCGAGCGAGTAGTGCGTCAGACCGCCGGGCCCCGGTGTGGTGGTGAACGCCGTCGTCTCGAACATGACGGCCGGCTGCGGCGGCGGGTTCGAACCGCCGTAGTAGAAGAAGGCGAGCGGCTGGTAGGCGATGGTGTTCGGGTCCTGCGCCCAGACCTCGATGCGGAAGCCGAGCTCCGCCTGGCCCGTCCCCCACCACTCCAGGTGCTGGATGGTGCGCGGGAAAGTGAGCGTGAAGTCGGTCCAGCAGGCGGTGTCGAGGTCGGAGTCGTCGCCGTTGGGTCCGGGGTCGATCCAGAGATGCGACTCGCGCATCGTTCCACCGACGACGGGCTGGGAGTCGACGAAGACTTCCGCCATCGCGGTGGAGGCGGCGACCAGAGCGAGGGCGAACGAGGACGCATGGAGGGTGCGGTGCATGGTGGTCTCGCGGATGAGGGTGCGATTCGTGACACCCGGAGCATCGCGTCCCGCCCGCCGGCCCGGCAGCGGGGTCGACCTGCGACCTGGCGACGGCGTGCCGGGGAAACCCCGCAGATCCGCGGATCAGTGATCGGTGATCAGGCCGAGCTCGATCGCCAGCCGCACCAGGTCCGATCGCTCCTTCAGCCCCAGCTTCTTCATGAGCCGGGCCCGGTAGGACTCGATCGTCTTGACGCTCAGGCCGACCTCGTCGGCGATCTGCTGATTCGTGTAGCCGCGCGCCACCTGCTGGAGCACTTCGCGCTCGCGCGAACTCAGCGACTCGACGGGCGACCGGCCGGCGGCGCTTCCCTCCGGCGAGAGGATCGACTCGAGCGTCGCCGCGTCGCCGACATCGATGAAGACGCGGCCGCGCGACACGGCGCGGATGGCCGCGATCAGCTCCGTGTCGGCGGCGCTCTTGTTCACATAGCCGGACGCGCCCATGGCGATCGCCGTGCGCACGTACGCAGGATCGTCATGCATCGTGACGACGATCACGCGGGCATCGGGCACCGCGGCGTGGAGGCGCTCGACGGATGCCACGCCGGAGGGCCCCGGCATGGAAAGGTCGAGCGTGATGATCGACGGCTGGAGTCGCCGCGCGGCCTCGATCGCCTCCTGCACCGAGCCCGCCTCTCCGAGCACCTGCATGTCCGACTGGGCCTCGAGCAGCAGCCGCAGTCCCTTCCGGACCATGGCGTGGTCGTCGACGATGAGGACGCCGATCCGGCTCATGAGGAGACTCCCTGGCGGTCGATCGGGATCGCGGCGCGGATCGCGGTGCCGCGTCCCGGGCTCGACGAGATCTCGAAGGTTCCCCGGAGAAGCGTCACTCGCTCGCGCATCCCGGCGAGGCCCATGCCGGCCGCAGGCTCCGGCGACCCATCGGGCCCCGGGCCGGCGATCGCGCCGCGCCCGGCGTCGGCGGGCATGCCCGACCCGTCGTCGCGAACCTCCAGCGTGAGCGTGCGCTCGTCCGCGTCGAGGGCCACGCGGATGCGCGAGGGGGCGGCGTGCCGAACCGCGTTCGTCAGCGCTTCCTGGAGCACGCGGTAGGCGGTGATCTCGATCGTGGGGGCGAAGCGCCGGTTCCCCGTGGAGATGGCGCGATCGATGGGGACCCCGGCGCTCGAGGCGAGATCCTCGCAGAGTCGATCCGCCGCCACGCCAAGTCCCAGGTCGACGAGCGATCCGGGCATCACGCCGCGAGCCAGGCGTCGCGACGCCTCGAGGGCGGCGGAGGCCATGCGCGCCACCTCCTCGGCGCGCCGACGCGACTCCTCGACGGTCGTCGCCGAGGCGATCGACCTGGCGCCGAGGAGCACGGCGGTCTGCAACTGGCCGAGCTCGTCGTGGAGATCGCGGCCGAGCCGGGCCCGCTCCTCCTCCTGCGCCGCGAGCAGGCGCGAGAGGAGCGTGCCGCGCATCTCCACCGCGGCGCGCAGCGGTCGCACCACCAGAAGCCAGAGCACCGGACAGATCACCATCACCAGCACCAGGGCGTCGACGACGGAGAGGAGCGGGCCGTATCGCGGCAGGGCGTCGAGCGCTGCGACCGCGATCATGATCGTCGCCTCGACCACGAAGACCGCGCCCAGCACGATCAGGAAGACGCGAACGGGCGAGATGGCGTCGATGCGGGACATGGGCGATCGGTGCCGCCGGGACGGTCGGGCTTCCGGTCGTCCATCGACGATAGCGGATCATCGCCTCACGCCCACGCCCCGACCACCAGCCATCGATCGGGAGGGCGATGGAGGAGCCACAGGCTTCGTCCATCGATCGTCCGCACGCGCCAGAAGTCGCGGTCGGAGGCGTTCGGCGACGCGTTCCTCGCCGCGCCCGATCCCGCGCCGCCCGGCGCCGCATCCCACCACGACGGCGAGTGCCGCTCCGGCCCCTCGCACTCCACGACGCGCCCGCCGCCGCCCGGCCAGCGGACCTCGATCGGCCGCCGCGCCCCCGGCGCCTCCTCCGCCACCACTTCCGCGGCGAGCGCCCTGGGGAAGATCATCGTGGGCCGCAGCGCCGAGCGCGGCGCCGCGGCGCGGCGGGCACCGTCCCGGCGCTCCTCCGGGAGCGCCGCCGCGGCGTGATGCACCGAGGCGCCGCCGAGCCGCGACGCCACCTGGTCGAGCATCTCCGAGAGCTGCCGTTCCGTCTCGGGATCGCCGTGGCGCGCCGCGGGATCATCGCGCGGCGCCTCCGAGGCGCCCCGAACCTCGTCGGCGCCGTCGGCGCGGCCGGTGCCCGACCAGCGTCGCTGCTCCTGCGCCAGCGGCGCGTCGATCAGCGATCGCAGCGACACGCCCTCCACGCCGAACCCCATCTGCACGCGCTCCAGTCGAGGGCGCAGCAGCATCCAGAGATGCCGCGCATGGCGCGACGGCCGCCCGAGCGCCACCCGCTCCACCGCGGGAAGCGCGTTGACGCGGTGCAACGACCACTCCAGCAGCCGCACGCCGCGCCCGCGCCGCGCCAGGCGCACGCAGAAGCGCTCGAGCGCCTGCGATGCCGCATGGAGCACCGATTCCAGCCGGGTCGTGGGACCTTCGAACGGCACCTCCACCGCGATCGGCCGCGCATGCGGCAGCGGATGGAACGGCTCGGCCACCTCGCCGCGCAGCGAATCGAGGACGGCGAGCAGCTCCGGGCCGAAGCGATCGGCGCTCTCGCGGCGCGGGAGGCGCAGCGCCTCGCCGATGCGGCGGACATTGACCTCGCGCAGGGCTTCCAGCGTCTCCTCGCACAATCCCAGGGCCCGCAGCGGCAGAGGCGCCAGGGACTCGGCCGCCCGACGGGGATCATGGTGGAGGACGAGACACGGCGCCGCCCTCCCCTCCGGCGACGCGGCCAGGCCGATGGAGGCCGCCACCGCCGCCCGCTGCGTCGGCCCCACCGCCACGCGCGCCTGGAGCCCTCGCCGGTGGAAGTCCCGCACCACTCGAATCGCGAGCGTTGCATCGCCGCCATGCACCAGCTCGCAGCCGGACACATCGATCACGATGTGCGGCGACGCCTCGTGGTCCACGGGCATCACCAGCGGTGCGTAGCGCGTGCACCAGTGCGCCAGTCGCCGCAGCGACCGGCCGTCGGCCTCCGGCGTCCACGCCTGCACCAGGGTGTCCTCGCCACAGATGGCCTTCGCCTCCGCCAGCGGCATGCCGCGCCGTGCCCCGGCGGCGGCGGCGCGCGGACAGAGGCCGGCCACCTCCCGGGCGCCGCGATGCTCGCGATGAAGGAGGATCGGCGCGTCGCCGCGTTCGGCCGCCGATGGGTCGCCTCCCCGACCCGCATGCCGCTTCGAGCGCCGACGACGAACCAGGTCCGTCGGCCACCACGGGAGCGAGATCGAAAGCCAGCGGCGAACGGCCGCCCGGTCGGCGGACGGGAGCCTCGGCAGATCCTGGTCTTCTCGCTCCATGGGGGCTCGATGTTCGGTATTCGTTAGGGTACTCTCCGAGTCGACCTCGTCAAGCCGCCGACCGCAAATGGGGCCGATGCGGCCGAGTCGGTCCCGGCGCTCCGTAGCCTCGAACCCGCCCCGGTTCCACCGAGGGCCCGGAGGTGAGCCCCGATGACCGAGGAGTCCAATGACCAGCCCAGGCCACCGCGCCTGATGGACCGGATGCGCGAGGCCCTGCGATCACACCGATACTCGCCGCGCACGGAGGCCGCGTACTGCCACTGGGCGGTCCGCTTCATCCGCTTCCACGGCCTGCGCCATCCGCAGGAGATGGCGGAGCCGGAGGTCAATCGATTCCTCTCCCACCTGGCGGTCGACGGGAAGGTCAGTGCCTCCACGCAGAACCAGGCCCTCGCCGCGCTCCTCTTCCTCTATCGCCAGGTGCTGGGCATCGAACTGGGCGAGCTGCGCGAGGTGGTCCGCGCCAAGCGCCCGCAGCGCCTTCCGGTGGTGCTGTCTCGCGACGAGGTGCGCGATGTGCTGGCGCACCTGAGCGGCGAACGCTGGCTCGTAGCGTCGCTTCTCTACGGCGCAGGCCTCCGTCTGCTGGAGTGCCTGCGCCTGCGCGTGAAGGACCTGGAGTTCGACCGCAACCAGGTGATCGTCCGCGGCGGCAAGGGCGACAAGGATCGGGCGACCCTGCTGCCGGAGGCGCTCAAGAAGCCGCTGGCGGATCACCTGGTGCGCGTGAAGGCCCTCCACCGGCAGGACCTGGCCGACGGCTGGGGGCGCGTGCCGCTCCCGGGCGCCCTGCATCTCAAGTATCCCGGCGCCGCCACGGAATGGGCCTGGCAATGGGTCTTCCCGCAGGCCACGCGCTGGCGCAATCCCGCCACCGGCGAGGAGGGCCGTCACCACATCGATGAGTCCCTCGTCCAGCGCTCGATGCGGGCGGCGGTCCTGCGATCGGGCGTGGGGAAGCCGGCGTCGTGCCACACGCTGCGGCACTCCTTCGCCACCCACCTGCTGGAGGCCGGACACGACATCCGCACCATCCAGGAGCTGCTGGGCCACAGCGATGTGCGAACCACCATGATCTACACCCATGTGCTGAACCGGGGCCCCGCCGGCGTGCGC
>CAZSVT010000127.1:0-8020 GCA_964610365.1 uncultured Isosphaeraceae bacterium | reverse complement strand
GCGGCGGGCGCGGCGGTCCGCCTGGTCCGGCGCTTCTTGCCGGCGGCCCGCGCCGACGCGGCGGCCTTGGCCGGCGTCGACAGGGGCGCCGCGGCGCCGGCGATCCCGGGGGCCGCGCCGGCGGGCGAGGTCACGCCGAACCGCTGCTTCGCGCGGGCGATGCTCTCCGCCACGCGCTCCGGCGCCGTGCCTCCCGCCGCGGAGCGCTTCCGCAGGGCCGCATCCACGGTGAGGCTCACGTACACGTCCCCGCCCACGCGCGGCGCGAGCGCGGAGAGCTCCTCCACCGGCAGCGCCTCCAGCGGCGCACGGCGCTCGATCGCCCGACGGACGAGCCGCCCCACCTGGTGGTGCGCCTCGCGGAAGGGCACGCCCTTGCCCACCAGGTAGTCGGCCAGCTCGGTGGCGTTGGAGTAGCCGCCCTCGGCGGCGCGGCGGGTGCGCTCGCGGTCCACCGTCAGCCCGTCCAGGATCCGCGGCACCATCCGCAGCGAGAGCGACAGGTGCGCCATCGCGTCGAAGAGCGGCTCCTTGTCCTCCTGGAGATCCTTGTTGTAGGCGAGCGGCAGGCCCTTGAGCACGGTGAGGATGGAGACGAGCGACGCCAGGATGCGGCCGCTCTTGCCGCGGATGAGCTCGCACGCATCCGGGTTCTTCTTCTGCGGCATCAGGCTGCTGCCGCTGGTCACCGCGTCGGGCAGCTCCACGAAGCCGGCCTCGGCCGAGGTGTAGAAGACGAGATCCTCGGCGAGGCGCGAGAGATGCACGGCGCAGAGGGCCGCGGCCGCGAGCGTCTCCACCACGAAATCGCGATCGCTCACCGCGTCCAGGCTGTTGGCGGTGGCGGCGCGGAAACCGAGATCGGCGGCCAGGGCCTCGCGATCGATCGGGTACGCGGTGCCCGCCAGGGCCCCCGAGCCCAGCGGACACTCGCCGGTGCGCTCGGCGGCGTCGTCGAAGCGATCGCGATCGCGCGAGAGCATCTCCGCGTAGGCCAGGCACCAGTGGCTGAAGAGGATCGGCTGGGCCCGCTGGAGGTGCGTGAATCCGGGCAGCACCGTCTGCGCCTCGCGTTCGGCGAGGGTCACCAGCGAACCGATCGCGGCGTCGATCTCCCCGCGCCGGGCCGCGATCTGGCGCATCGTCCAGAGCCGCAGGTCGGTGGCCACCTGGTCGTTGCGGCTGCGACCGGTGTGGAGCTTCTTGCCCAGGTCGCCCACCCGGGCCACGAGTTCCCGCTCCACCCAGCTGTGCACGTCCTCGTCGTCGGCGCCTTCCAGCGCGGCCCGATCCCGCTCGGCGAGCCGGCCGACCTCCACCAGCGCCGCTACCAGCCGCGAGCGTTCATCGGGTTGCAGCACGCCGGCGCGCTCCAGGGCCTTGGCCCAGGCGATCGATCCCTCCACGTCCTCCTGCACCAGCGCGCGGTCGAACGGAAGGGAATCGTTGAAGCGTCGGAAGAGCTCGTCGGCGGGGGCGCTGAAGCGGCCCGCGTACAGCGTGGTCATGGTGGCGCTCCTGGCGTCCGGATCAGCGCGAGGCGGAGGGAACGGATCCACGGCCGGGCTTGGGTTCGCTTCCGGCGCTCCCGCCCGCGGCCGCGCTGCCGGCGCCGGATCCGCCGGCGGCGCCGCCCGCGGCGCCCTTCGCGAGCGCGCGGATGCGCGACGGCAGCGAGAAGAGGCGGATGAACCCCTCGGCGTGGGTCTGGTCGTAGACCTGGTCGGCGCCGAAGGTGGCGAAGGCTTCGCTGTAGAGGGAATTCGGGCTTCGGCGGCGCGTGGTCACGGCGCTGCCCTTGAACAGGCGCACGGCCGCGTCACCGGTGAGCGGCTCCGCGATCGACTTCGCCGCCGCCCAGAGCGCTCCGCGCAGCGGCGTGAACCACTCGCCGTCGTAGACGAGCTCCGCGAAGTCCAGGGCCAGGCGCTGGCGATGGTGGAGGGTCTTGCGGTCGAGGACGATCTCCTCCAGGCCGCGCAGCGCCTCCATGAGGATGGTGCCGCCCGGCGTCTCGTAGCAGCCGCGGCTCTTCATGCCGACCAGGCGGTTCTCCAGCAGGTCCACGCGCCCCACGCCATGGGCGGCGCCGAGCTCGTTGAGCCGGGTGAGCAGGGCCACCGGGTCCATCGACCGGCCGTCCACCGCCGTGGGCACGCCGGATCGGAAGGAGAGGACCACTTCCTGCGGCGCGTCGGGGGCGGCCACCGGGTTGACGGTGCGCGTCCAGATGTCCTCGGGCGGCGGATTCCACGGGTTCTCCAGTTCGCCGCCCTCGTGGGAGATGTGCCAGAGGTTGGCGTCGCGCGAGTAGATCTTCTCGGCGCTGGCGGCGCAGGGGATGTTCCGCTCGCGCAGGTAGGCGAGCATCTGCTCGCGGCTCTTCAGGTTCCAGAGGCGCCACGGGGCGATGACCGACAGGTGCGGCGCGAGCGCCGCGTAGGTGCTCTCGAAGCGCACCTGGTCGTTCCCCTTGCCCGTGCATCCGTGGGCGAGCGCATCGGCGCCGCGCGCCAACGCCGCATCCACCTGGGCTCGGGCGATGATGGGCCGGGCGATGGAGGTGCCCAGCAGGTAGCGGCCTTCGTACACGGCGCCGCTGATGACCATCGGGAAGACGAAGTCCTCCAGGAACTCGCGGCGCAGGTCCACCACCACGCACTCGGAGGCGCCCGAGTTGCGGGCCTTCGCCTCCACGCCCTGGAGCTCGTTCTCACCCTGGCCCACGTCGGCGACCACGGCGATCACCTCGCAGCCGGGCCAGCGCTCCTTGAGCCATGGAATGATGCAGCTCGTATCGAGACCGCCGGAGTAGGCGACGCAGATCTTCCTCGGGGTTGCGGGGGGCATGGGTTCCTCAGCGATCCTTGGTGAGCAGGTGCAGCAGCAGTGCGTTCTGCACGTGCATGCGGTTTTCGGCCTGGTCGAAGACGACGGAGCGGGGGCTGTCGATCACCTCGTCGGTGACTTCCTGCCCGCGGTGGGCGGGGAGACAGTGCAGGAACAAAGCGTCGGGATCCGCTCGCTCCATCAGGGCGCGGTCGACGCGGTACGGTTCGAAGAGGGCCAGGCGCTCGGCGCTCTCCGGCTGGCCCATGCTGATCCAGGTGTCGGTGTAGACGGCGTCGCTGCCGGCGATGCGACCGAGGTCGTTGGTGACCTCGATGGACGCGCCGGTGCGGCAGGCCCGCGCCTCCGCGGCGCGGAGCACTTCCTCCGACGGCTCGCACCCGGGCGGCGTGATGACCACCAGGCGGCATCCCACCGTCGACGCCATCTCGATCACCGAGTGGCAGACATTGTTCCCGTCGCCCACCCAGGCGAGTCGGCCGTGGCGGAACTGGAAGCCGTGCTCGGCGAGCGTCATGAAGTCCGCCAGCGCCTGGCAGGGGTGGTGCAGGTCGCTGAGGGCGTTGATCACCGGGATCCTCGCGCTGGATGCGAGCGTCTCGATGGTGGCGTGCCGCATGGTCCGGGCGACGATCGCGTCGGCCCATCGCTCCAGGTTCCGGCCGTAATCGGCGATGGATTCCCGCTGCCCGATGGGCCGCGACTCGTGGTCGAGGTAGACGGCGATGCCGCCGAACTTGGCGAAGCCGATCTCGAAGCTCACGCGCGTGCGCAGCGACGGCTTCTCGAAGAGCAGCACGATCGACTTCTGGGCGAAGGCGTGCCGCCACGGCGCGTAGTCGCGCTTGAGCCGTCGGGCGTCGTCCAGCAGCGGGAGGATCTCGTGGACCGCGAGATCGGTGATGCGCAGCAGGTCCTTGCAGCCGAGTTCGACCGACGGCGTCGTCTCATGCGTGGTGGGCACGGTCATCTCCTGGACAGGGGGCGAGCGCGACGGGGGCCGAGATCCGCGTTCCGGCGGGCAGCCCGTCGAGGATGCGTCGGATCGCGACGCGATCGTTCCACGAGGCCACGACGACGGCGCCGACGGAGCCGCCGGCGCCTTCGGCCGCGACCAGGGCGCCGCGAACCTTGACGATCATGCCGCCGGAGATGGTGCCGTCGGCGATCCACGCGTCCGCCTGCGCCGCGTCGAGCGACTCGACGACCCGGCCGTCGGGTCCGAGCACGCCGGGAACATCCGTCAGGAGGAGCAGGGCGGAGGCGCCCACCAGGCGCGCCACGGCCGCGGCGGCGTCGTCGGCGTTGACGTTGAGGGACTCGCCGGCGGCGTCGATCCCGATGGAGCTCATGACGGGGAGGAAGCCGCCGTCCACCAGGTGCCGAAGGAGGGCCGGGTCGCCGCCGACCACCTCGCCCACGCGGCCCGCGTCGAAGGGATAGCGCGTGGCCCGCTGCACGCGGCAGACGCCGCCGTCGGAGAGCGTGAGCCCCACCGGTCGCAGGCCGCGCGCGAGCAGCCGTCCCACCAGGGCGGTGTTCATGGATCCGGCGAGCACGCCGGCGATCTGCTCCATCTGCTCGGGCGGCGTGATGCGGATGCCCTCGCGACGCTCGGTGGGGAGACCCAGCCGCGCGAGCTGTCGATCGACGGCCTTGCCGCCTCCATGCACGATGATCGCGCCGGCGGCGTCGTCGCCGCGCCGCTCGCCGAGCGCCGAGATCAGCGCGTCGGCGCCGTCGGGCTGGTCCAGCATGGCGCCGCCGACCTTCACCACGATCGGGGGCGTGCGCATCGAGGATCGGCCGCTCATCGTCGAGGCTCCGATCCGGCCGCGGCCGGCGCGGGGCGCGGCGCCGACGCATCGCGCGGCGCCGATGCGGTTCGAGGAGATGCGGAGGCCCCGAGCCGCGCACCGGGCAGACCCGCGGTCTCGTCCAGTCCGAAGCGGAGGTTGAAGGCCTGCACGGCCTGGCCGGCGGCGCCCTTCAGCAGGTTGTCGATGGCGGAGACGATGACCGCGTGGCGGCCGCTCGGATCCGCGCCGATGGCGATGTCGCAGTAGTTGGTCTGCGCCACGCCCGCCACCGACGGCCACTCCCCCGACGGGAGGATCCGCACGAAGGGTCGATCCGCGTACGCAGCCTCCAGGCAGCTCCGCAGGTCCGCGACGGCGGCGCCGCGCCGCGGCGCGGGATGGATGGTGCTGACGATGCCTCGATCGAGGGCCATGAGGTGCGGCGTGATGACGATCTCGGCGCCGCACTCCTGCGACATCTCCGGCGCGTGCCGGTGCGAGAGGACGCCGTAAGGCTGGAAGGAGACCTCGCAGAAGAGGCTCTTGAGCGTCGCCGAGCGACCCGCGCCGCTCACGCCGCTCGCCGAGTCGACGATCACCGGGGCGCGCTCCTCGAGGAGCCCGCTCCGCCGCAGCGGCGCCACGGGGAGGATGACGCTGGTGGGATAGCAGCCCGGGCAGGCGATGATCGGCGCCGCGGCGAGCTCCCGGGCGTGCAGCTCGGGAAGTCCGTAGACGGCCTCCTCCAGCAGCTCCGGGTGCGGATGGGCCGCGCCGTAGTGCGCGGCGTATGCGGCCGGATCCCGCAGGCGGAAACCCGCGCTGAGGTCCAGCACCACGACCCCCTCGCGCCGCAGCGCCGGCGCCAGTTCCCAGCTCGCCTCGTGGGGGGTGGCGAGGAAGACCGCCGCGGGGCGACGCGCGAGGATCGCGGCCGCGGAGGCCGGCTCGATGCGCAGCTCCGTCTCACCGCGATGTCGCGGAACCAGGGAGTCGAATCGCGGAGGCGGCGTCCCGTCGGCGGCGCGACGCTCGGAGCCGAAGAGGCCGACCACGCGCACCGAGGGATGTCCCAGGAGCAGGCCGACCAGCTCGGCGCCGCTGTATCCGGCGGCGCCGACCACGCAGACGTCGATGGCGGGGCGGCTCACGCCCGGTGTCCTTCGGTCGCTCGACGCCGGGTCCCGTTGCCGCCGGCGCCGTCCAATCCGCCGAGTCGACGGAGCTGATCGCAGAGCTGGCGGGCCGCCGCCGCGTCGCGGCAGGCGATGAAGATCGTGTCGTCACCCGCGATCGTTCCGATCGCCTGCGGCAGCCGGGCGCGGTCGAGTTCCACCGCCAGCATCGAGGCGTGGCCCGTGGGCGTGGTCAGCACCGCCAGCGTGCCGGCGCTGGTGATCCAGCGGAGGTGCTGCCGCACGGCGCCGGCCAGGTGATCGAGATCGGCCACGCGCGGCTCCGGCTCCACCGAGGCCAGCTGGTAGCCGCGCGGCCCCTTCACCACCCCGATGGCGCTGAGATCACGGGAGAGCGTGGCCTGGGTGATCACCACGCCGTGCTCCCGGAGACGGCGCAGGAGATCGGCCTGGTTGCCGATCCGCTCGCCTTCGAGGATGCGTTCGATGAGATGGCAGCGATGGGCCTTGGCGACCATGGGCATGATTATGCACATGGCCGCATACCAAAGTCAAGCTCATGCAGTCGAATGCATGGGTCGACCGGTGCCCGCGGAGGCGCGGGCGGCCTCGTCGGCGGCGGGCGGCGGGGCCTGCGCCGGAGTCGCGGGCGGTTGATGGCCCTCGTCCGCGGAGCCCTCGGAATGGGGCTTGGCGGGGATCCCTTCCTTGCGGCGGTAGATGTCGATCTTGGAGCGGTCCGGGGCGATGATCATGCTCATGCGCTTGCCGTTGAGGCGCGGCGCGAGTTCCAGCCGCCCCAGGTCATTGAGGCGCTGCACGATCTGTTCCATCCGCTGATCGCCGCGGCTGCGGTGGGCCAGCTCGCGTCCGCGGAAGTTCTGCACGATCTGCACCTTGTGCCCCTCGAGGAGGAATCGACGCGCCTGCTGGACGCGGATCTCCACGTCGTGCGGATCGATCTTCATGGAGCGGCCGAGGCGGACCTCCTTGAGCTCCGAGGTGCGCGTCTTCGACTTGTTCGCCTTCTCCTTCTTGGAGGTCTCGTACTTGTACTTCCCGAAGTCCATGATCCGGCAGACCGGCGGGCGGACATCGGGCGCGATCTCGACCAGATCCAGACCGAGATCCTGGGCGCGGCGGCGCGCCTCGTCGGTCTCCACGATCCCGATCATCTCCCCGTCCTGGTCGATCAGGCGGATCGGCGTGATGCGGATGCGGTCATTGATGCGAGGCCCCATGGGGGCGTCGCCGCGGTACGGAGGACGACGAGTCGGAAACGGAGGAATGCGCGGATCCTTTCGAAGGCTCGATGGCGTCAGCGGACAGCCACGCCGACGAGCCATCGTCGGCGGCGGGCACCGGAACCGGCATGATCGAATGAGCCGGATGCGACTCGGACCTGCATGGCGCGGGCGCTCATGCGGTCGGGGGCTGGACGGGTGTCATCAGGGACGACGATCCTGGCTTCACGAGTCGGCGATCGGGCGGGAGACGCTCCCGCCCCTGGTGTTCAGAAGGTATCGGCGGATCGCGGCAGCAGCAACAGGCCCGACGGGAAATCCGGCCGTTTCCGCGGGTCGGAGGGGGGGTGGCGGGCCGTCAGGCGGAGGCCTGCTGCGGGGCGAGGAGCCGGGAGAGCGAATGCGCGCCGCGGGTGCGGACCTCCTCGGCGATCCGATCGATGAACTCCGAGAAGTCCAGGACGCCCGCGTTCTCCGCCCGTCCTCGGATGCGCACGCTGACCTTGCGCTCCTCCGCGTCGCGCGGTCCGACGATGGCCATGTAGGGGATGCGATCCTCGACCGCGGCGCGGATGCGCCCCTGGATGCGATCGCTGCCGGCGTCGATGCCCGCGCGCAGCCCCTGGGCGGCGAGGGCCGCGAGCAGCTCCCGCGCGTACCCCTCGCTCTTCTCGCTGATGGGCAGCACGCGCACCTGCTCCGGCGAGAGCCAGAGCGGGAACGCGCCGCCGAAGTGCTCGATGAGGCAGCCGATGAAGCGCTCCATGCTCCCGAACGGAGCGCGATGGATCATCACCGGTCGATGCATCTGGTTGTCGGCGCCGACATAGCCGATGTCGAAGCGGATGGGCAGGTTGTAATCCACCTGCACCGTGCCGAGCTGCCACGAGCGCCCGATGACATCCTTCACCACGAAGTCGATCTTGGGCCCGTAGAACGCCGCTTCGCCGGGTTCCTCGGTGAAGGGCACGCCGAGCGACTTCGCCGCCGC
>CAZSVT010000126.1:0-8048 GCA_964610365.1 uncultured Isosphaeraceae bacterium | reverse complement strand
GGTCGGTCCACTCGCCCCGACAGGTCCCACCATGTTCTCGCCACTCATCAGCCCCGACTCCCCCCTCGGCCGCCTCCGTCGGCGACAGCGCGCCATCGTGGCGCACCGAGCCGCCGACCGCCCCGGCGCCGCGCGCCTCACCGAGGGCGAGGAGGCGCTCCTGCGGGAGATCCTCGCCGAGCCGATGGACTACATCGACTCGCCGGAGTTCCGCAAGCCCCACGCGGAGCAGACCATCTACGAGAAGGCGCCGGTCATCGAGCGCCCGGACGTGTCGTGGTACCGCCCGCTCCTTGACAGCCTGGTCCCGGGCGACCGTTCGCGCAGCCGCTCCGGCCGCGGGCCCGGCTCGGTGCTGCTCACCGGCGCCCAGGAGCGCGTGCTCTTCCTTCAGTACAACTACGCGCGGTTCCGCATCGCCCGGATCCAGGAGCGCCTGGCCGGCTCCCTCCCGGACCTCGCCACCGCGCGGGAGATCCTGCACTGGTACCGGGTGGCCAAGCGATACCGCGAGCAGCTCGCCGAGACCAATCTCGCGCTGGTGCTGGCCATGGCCAAGCGCACCCGCATGAGCGAGGTGGACTTCGCCGACCTGATCAGCGAAGGCAACATGGCGCTCCTGCGCAGCGTCGACAAGTTCGACTGCGGCCGCGGCTTCAAGTTCAGCACCTACGCCTGCCGCGCCATCATCAAGGCCTTCAGCCGCCAGGGCATGAAGCTGAGCAAGTACCGGCAGCGCTTCCCCAGCGAGTTCGACCCGCAGTTCGAGAAGTCGAACCACCTGGAGACGGTGCGCGCCGCCGACGAGAAGGACTCGGCGGCGGAGGTGCGGCACGTGGTGATGAGCAACCGCTGCGATCTCACGGAGATCGAGCGGACGGTGATCTTCCATCGCTTCGGCCTGGATCACGATCCGGGTCGTCCGGCGCTGACGCTGGACCAGGTGGGCCAGATCATCGGGCTCACCAAGGAGCGCGTGCGCCAGATCCAGAACAAGGCGCTGGAGAAGATCCGGCTGGCGCTGGACGAGCTCCGCGCCGAGCCGCCGCGTCCGAGCCAGAACTGATCCGCCGACGGACGAGGTGGTGCGCCCGTGCACGGGCGTCGCGGTCGCGATGCGCGATGCCGCGCCGCTACACTCCGCCGCCATGTCGTCGTCCAAGGTCTTCGCCACGCCCGCCGAGGCGCTCCGCGGTCTCGTCAAGGACGGGATGACCATCGCCGTCGGCGGCTTCGGCCTCTGCGGCATCCCGGAGCAGCTCATCATGGCCCTGCGCGACACGGGCGCGAAGGACCTCGTCTGCGTCAGCAACAACGCCGGCGTGGACGACTGGGGTCTCGGCCTCCTGCTGGCCACCCGGCAGATCCGCAAGATGGTGTCGAGCTATGTGGGCGAGAACGCGGAGTTCGAACGGCAGTTCATGAGCGGTGAACTGGAAGTGGAGTTCACGCCGCAGGGCACGCTCGCGGAGCGCCTCCGCGCGGGTGGCGCCGGCATCGCGGGCTTCTACACGCGCACCGGCGTCGGCACGCCCGTGGCCGCGGGCAAGCCCACCGAGGTCTTCGACGGACAGACCTTCGTGCTGGAGCGCGGCATCGTGGCCGACATCGCCCTCGTGAAGGCCTGGAAGGGCGACGCGTGCGGCAACCTCGTCTACCGCAAGACGGCTCGGAACTTCAATCCGATGGTGGCGACCGCGGGTCGCGTCACCATCGCCGAGGTGGAAGAGCTCGTGCCCGTCGGCGACATCGATCCGGACGGCGTGCACACGCCGGGGATCTTCGTGCAGCGCGTGGTGCGCACCAGGTCCGAGAAGCGGATCGAGCAGCGGACAACCCGACCGCGCTGAATCGACCCCGGGCGCGCGGCGCAGCGAAGGTCGGAGACGGTCCGTTGCGCCGCCGGTACCGAGTCGTCGTCGGCCCCTCGGGTATCGTGCGGAACTCCCGTAGACGCGACTGGAGGACGGAGGCGCCGAGGTCGATCCCAAGGAACGGCCGCTCGGCGCCGCCATATCCGAGACCCTCGACCGTTGTCCTCACCTCCCTCCCGCGATGGAGTCCACCCCATGAAGCATTCACTGATCGTTGCCGCCCTGGTCCTTCCCCTCACGCTCCTCACCGCGTCGTCGCATGCCCAGTTCGGCGGCCGCAGCGCGATGATGCAGGCGGCCGATCCCGACATCTGGGCCCGCGACCTCCCGATCTTCGTCGAGTCGCTCCAGCTCGAAGAGTGGCAGCGGCCGATCATGGAGATGCTCGTCGAGGACTACCTGGCCAACTTCAAGGCCGGCTTCGATGCGGTGAAGCAGCGCATGCAGAACGTCCAGGTGAAGGGGGAGAAGGTTTCCGTGGAGACGATCCTCCAGCCGCTGGAGGAGTGGGGCTCGCAGAAGAAGCAGCTCTACGCCGACTTCCTCCAGGGCGTTCGCAGCCAGCTCTCCGAGCAGCAGCTCGAGCGCTGGCCCAGCCTGGAGCGGGCGCTCCGTCGCGAGCGGATGCTGCCGCAGGCCGAGCTCTCCGGCGAAGGCATCAACCTGATCGCGGTCCTCAAGGATCTCGCGCCTCCCCCGGAGGTGATGCTCGCCGCGCAGCCGGCACTCGAGGCCTACGAGATCCGCCTGGACCAGGGACTCATGGCCCGGCAGGCGCAGATGGAGTCGCTGGTCCCCGCCCTCAAGGAGGCGATGGCCTCGATGAACCACGAGCGCGGCATCCAGCTCCAGGAGCGGGTCATGGCCACGCGCATCGCCCTTCGCGACGCCCAGGATCAGAGCGTGGAGGAGATCGCCGCGGCCCTCGGCGCCGACTGGGGTCCCCGCTTCCGCGACCTGGCGATGCAGCGCGCGTACGCCGAGGCCTTCACGCCGAGCCCCGTGATGCGGCAGTACGTGGCGGCCCTGGCCCTCACCGATCTCACCGACGAACAGCGCACGACCATCACCGGCCTCAAGGCCGAATTCCAGACCGCGCTGGACCAGTTGAGCCAGCAGACGCTCGTGGCGATGAAGACGCAGGAGCCCGGCGAGATGCGCCGCAAGGCGGAGCGGCTCCGCGAGCGTCGGGAAGGCACCGCCACTCCGGCCCGCGAGGCGCCCAGCCCCGGGTCGATGGAAGCGGTGCGGGCGAGCCGAACGGAGATCAACGAGAAGTACCGCAAGCTGCTCGAGGAGGCCCTGAAGCCGGAGCAGTACCAGTCGCTCCCCGGGGCCGGCAAGCTCTCCATCAAGCCGCGCACCGACAAGCCCAAGATGGACTCCGCGGGTCCGATCTCGAATCCGGCGGGCAACCGACAGGCGCGCGGTCTGGAGGCCGCGGGCGCGGACCGCAGCGCCGCGGTGCGCGAGAAGCTCCGCGGAGGCGGCGCCAGCGACCTGGCGCCATCGGGCAGCTCCGGAACCGGTGGTGCGGCCCCGGGCGGGCGCGAGCGCAGCCGCTGAACCCGCGGCCGGACGGAAGGCCCACACGAAGGAAGCACCCATGAGCGACCGTTCCGGCAAGGAGGCGGTGAACGGCAACGGACACGGCGCCCGGACCATCGACCTGGCGTCGATCCGCGCCGCGGCCGCCGCCGCCGATTCGTCGCTGCGCGACCGCTGCGTGCTCCTGGGCATCGAATGGTTCGAGAAGGCCCCCGCCGCCGAGGCCACGGCGGTGGAGCTGGTGCCCGCCGATGCCGCCGTGCGGCTGCGCGTGGTGCCGCTGCGGGTGGTCGGTGCCCGTCTCGTCGTGGCGATGGCCGACCCCTTCGATCTCGCCGCCCTCGACGAAGTGGCGGCCCTCGTGGGCCGGCCGCTGAGCCGGGCCTCGATGGAAGCGGCGGCCTTCAGCGAGCTGATGCGCTCCGCCTACGGGACCACCGCGGCGCGCATGGCCGAGAGCCTCGCCGGCGAGGCGGACCTGGCGTCCACCAGCACCGAGCACAACCTGGACGCGATCGACGCGGCGGACGTGCATCGGATGGCCGAGCAGCCGACGCTCATCAACCTGGTGAACCTGCTCATCCTGGAGGCCATCCAGAACCGCACGAGCGACATCCACATCGAGCCCTTCGAGAGCGAGCTCAAGATCAAGTACCGCATCGACGGCGTGCTCCTGGAGCAGAAGCCGCCGCCGAAGCACCTGCAGGCGGCGCTCATCGGTCGCGTCAAGATCATGGCGCACATGAACATCGCCGAGCGCTATGTCCCGCAGGACGGCCACATCACGCTGCGATTCGAGGGCCGGAAGGTGGACATCCGCGTCTCCACCGTGCCCACCATCTACGGCGAGAGCGTGGTCATGCGCATCCTCGACAAGAGCGCCCTGCCGCTCGACCTGCGCAGCCTGGGCATGTCGGAGCGCCATCGGAACATGATGGACCGGCTCATCGAGAAGCCGCACGGCATGGTGCTGGTGACCGGACCGACGGGCAGCGGCAAGACCACCACGCTCTACGCGGCGCTCTCGAAGCTCTACGACCCGCGGAAGAAGATCATCACCATCGAGGATCCCGTGGAGTACGAGCTGGCGGGCATCAACCAGATCCCGGTGAATCCGAAGCGCGGCCTCACCTTCGCCACGGGACTGCGCTCCATCCTCCGCCAGGACCCCGACGTGATCTTCGTGGGCGAGATCCGCGACAACGAGACGGTGGACATCGCCATCCGCTCGGCGCTGACCGGCCACCTGATCTTCAGCACCCTCCACACCAACGACGCGATCAGCTCCGTCGGCCGCATGGTGGACATGGGCGCGGAGCCGTACCTCATCGCCAGCGTGCTCGAGGGGCTCCTCGCCCAGCGCCTCGGGCGGCGCGTCTGCCGCCACTGCGCCGCGAAGGTGCCGCTGGACGACGACCGCCGCGCCCGGATCACCACCGAGGAGGCCGCCGCCTTCGCGGGGACCTGCACCATCGGGCGCGGCTGCGACGAGTGCAACGGCAGCGGCTTCCGCGGCCGGCTCGGATTCTTCGAACTCGCCCGGATCAATCCGCGGCTGCGCGCCGGCATCTCGCAGGGGCTCACGGTGCTCGAGCTCCGCGGGCTGGTCGATGCGGACTTCATGACGATGCGCGCCGACGGCGTGGCCAAGGCGGTGCAGGGCCTCACCACGATCGAGGAAGTGCTCCGCGCCACGCAGGACGTGGAGGACAGCGAGGGCTGACGCCGGCATGGCCAGCTTCCGCCACCAGAGCCTCGACGAGCACGGCGCCGTGGTGACCGGCGTGATCTCGGCGCCGGACCGCTCCGCCGCCATCCGGCAGTTGGCAGGCCGTGGACAGCGTCCCGTCTCCCTGGCCGAGGTGGAGGGCTCCGCCGCCCCCGCGGCCGCTGCGACTCCGACGGCGCCCGACGCATCGGCCTCGTCCGGGCGCTCGCTCGACCTCGGGCGACTCTTCCATCGCGCGCCGACCCTCCGCCGCACCGAACTGGCCAGCTTCGTGCGGGAGCTGGCGACGGCGCTCGAGGCCGGCCTCCCGCTGATGCAGGCCCTGCGCACGGTGCGTCGCCAGACCACCAGCCGCGGGCAGTCGCAGATCCTGGATCGGCTCATCGAGCGCGTGGAGGCCGGACAGCCGCTCCACCAGGCCATGGAGGAGCACGGCCCTCCCTTCGACGAGATGGTCATCGGCATGGTCCGCGCCGCCGACGCCAGCGGACGGATGCCCGAGGTGCTGCATCAGCTCGCGGATCTGCTCGAGCGCAGCCTGGAACTCCGCCGCGATCTCCTGGGCGCCACCATCTACCCGATGATCGTGGCCTCGCTGATCGGCCTGAGCATCGTGGTGCTGGTGACCTTCATCCTGCCCACGCTCATGGAGCCGCTGACCGCCACCAACACGCGCGTCACCATGCCCTGGCCCACGCGCGTCCTCCTGGGCTTCGCCGACTTCTTCCGCCACTGGTGGTGGGCGATCCTCCTGGGCGCCGTCGGTTCCTTCCTCACCTGGCGCTGGTGGGTGGCCCAGCCGGGAAACCGTGCGATCGTGCACGGCGTGATGCTCAAGCTTCCGTTCGTGGGACCGGTGATCCGGGACGTGGCCGTGGCGCGCTTCACGCGGACGCTCGGCACCCTGGTCTCCGCCGGTCTCCAGATCATTCCCGCCCTGCGGATCGTTCGCGACACGCTGGGCAACGTGGTGCTCATGCAGGCGATCGACGAGGTCACGGACCGGGTGAGCACGGGCCAGAGCCTCGCGGATCCGCTCGAACGCTGCGGACACTTCCCGCCCATCCTGGTGCAGATCGTCAGCATCGGCGAGCGCTCCGGCCGCCTGGAGTCGATGCTCCTCCACGCCGCGGGCGCCTTCGATCGGCAGGTCCGCGCGTCGATCAACATTCTCACCAAGGCCCTTCCACCGGTCCTGCTGGTGATCATGGCGGTGCTCGCGGGCTTCGTCCTGCTGGGCATCCTGCTGCCGCTGACGGAGATTCAGACGGCGCTGGGCGGCTGATGCGCGGCCGTGACACACGGCGTTCGCGCCGAGGAACACGCGCCATCGGCGTTCCCGCGGGCGAAAGGTCCGGATAGCCACGCGGCGGCCGGCGTCCACCTAGGATGCGCTTCCCGTGCGCGGCAACGCCGCGTCGACTGGTTCGTTCACCCAACCCGATCCCGCGCCCCGCGACCCTGGAGAATTCCGGCCATGAACCGCCCACGCACCCTTCGTCGACGCCGAGCCGGCTTCACCCTGCTCGAGATCATCATCGCCGTCACCATCGTGGCGATCCTGGCCGCGGTCATCGTGCCGCGCCTGACCGGCTTCATCGGCAAGGCGAAGAAGGATCGCGCGAAGGCCGACGCCGCCACGCTGGCCAAGCAGGTGGAGCTCTACATGACCAAGTACGGCATCAGCAAGCTGTCCAACGGCTTCTCGCTGGATGTGCTGGCCGAGGGAGACGATCCGATGCTGCGGAACCGGAACCAGCTCAAGGATCCCTGGGAGCGGCCGTTCGAGATCCGCATCCCCGGCACGGTCAACGTCGACTTCGACATCGTGAGCGTCGGCGAGGACGGAGAACTCGGGACGCCCGACGACATCGTGGGCGGATGACGGCGCCGGCGCCGTCGAGGACCCATGCCACGCCGTCGACCCAACGCCTTCACGCTGCTGGAGATCCTGGTGGTGGCCATCCTGCTGGCGATCGTCGGTGCGCTCCTGGTGCCGCGACTGGCCGGCAAGCCCACGCTCACGGCGCAGCTCGCGGGCGAGCAGGTGGCCGAACTGCTTTCCACCTTCGCCTTCCGCGCGTCGCTCTCCTCGCAGCCGGTGGCCCTCATGCGGCACTCCGAGGACGGCGCGCTGGCCATCTGGGTGCTCGACACCGATCCCGAACGGCCGGCCGACCCGCCGGAGTGGCGCCTCGATCGATTCTCCCGACCGCTCATCCTGCCGGAGGGGATCTCCGTCAGCATGGTGCGCGCCGACACCGTGCAACTCGTGGACGACGAGTGGACGATCGTGGCCACGCCGGGAATCGCGCGACCGCGCATCGAACTGGTGCTGGGGAACGCCGACACGGAGGTGTCGGTGGTCCTCGAGCCGCGGGCCAGCGCCCCGATCATCTCGCGCGTGGGCGACGAGGCCCCGGCGCCGCGCGCCCCGGTGGATCTCGACCGCGAGGGCCGCGCCCGGGAGATCTGGTGATGCGGCGCCGAACCCGATCATCCGGCGCGTCCCGCCGGGGCTACGCCCTCGTCGACGCCCTGCTCGGCGGACTGCTGCTGGCGGTGGCCCTGGCGGCGGTCCTCTCGCTCGCGGCGCGTGGGCTGCAGATGGAGCGCCGCGGCGAGCACGAGGTGGTGGCGGCGGCCCTCCTGGACGAACTCCTGGCGATGGTCCTGACCGAGGGCCCCGCCGAGTACATGAAGCTGCACGACACCAACGGCCGCTGCGACGCACCCTTCGACGACTGGGAGTACGAGATCCTCATCGAGTCGCAGGGGCTCGGGGATCCGTGGCGCGTGGTGGCGAGCGTGCGGGATCCCGCCGGCGGCACGCACCGATGCGGGACGCTGATGGCCCCGCGTCCCGACGGCATCGTGGAGATCCATCGCCGTCCCAT
>CAZSVT010000125.1:0-8191 GCA_964610365.1 uncultured Isosphaeraceae bacterium | reverse complement strand
GGTGGCAGGTCCGCGCGCCGCCTCCATCAGCCGCGCCTCGACTCCGTGAACCCCTCGCGGGCGTCGGGCGCGTTCCTCCCCCCCGATCAGCCCCAGAGACCCAGGAGCGTTCCGAGATCGTCGCCGTCCACGACGCCGTTGCCATCGAAGTCCGCAGCGCAGTCGGGGCACGCGCCCCACTGGCCCAGCAGCGTTCCGAGGTCGTCGCCGTCGACGGCGCAGTCGCCGTTGAAGTCGGCGATGCTCGAGAGCGAGGGCCCCGCATGCGCGCCGGGGCTGCCGAGGTCGCCGCCCGTGGATGCCACCGACGCCTGGGCGTCCGCGATCGCCGAGAGCACCCAGCCGTAGGGATCGTTGAGCCCGACCGCCGCGTCGATGACCCAGCCGCTCTTGTTCTGCGTGCGGATCGAGCCGGGGAAGGCCTCGTCGCCGTAGGTCAGACGATCCACGAGCGCACCCTTCGCGTCGTAGATGTTGATTTCGTCGTTGCGGCCCAGGCTGTTGCCGTTGCCCTTGCCCAGGTCGCCGATCACCTTCACGCTCTCGGCGAGCCCCCATGCGGCGCGGAAGGACGCCGCGCTCGACTCGACCACGAGCACGCTCTCTCCGGGCTCGACGACGCCGAAGGCGCTCACGCTGAACGGTCCGTTCGGCCCGCCGAGCAGGTTGCCGTCGTCCACCTTCCAGCCGGTGAGGTCGATCGCCGCGCTCGAGAGGTTCGTGAACTCGATGAATTCGCCTCCCGGTCCGTCGTACATGTATTCGGTGAGCACCATGCCTCCGAGCGATGCATCGGGCGCGCCGACGACCACGAACGCGCCCGGGCTTCCCTTCGCTCCCAGCGACGAGGTGATCGTGCCCTGCTCGTCGCCCACCACCGAGAACTTCCACGCGTAGGGATCGTTCGCGCCGAGCCCCGGGTACTCCGTCCATCCGCTGGTGCCCTGCGTGCGGATCGAGCCCGGGAAGGTCTGGTCGCCGTAGTCCAGCCGATCCATGATCGCGTCGTTCGCGTCGTACAGGACGATGGTGTCGTTGCGACCGTAGTTGTTGCCGTACGGCTTGCCCAGGTCGGACACCAGCGGCGTCGACCGATCGAGGCCCCACGCGGCGCGGAACGCGGTGGCGTTCGCCTCGCAGATGATCGCGCTCGCACCGGGCGCGAGCACGCCGATCGACCCGATCGGGAAGGTGCCCGGCACGCGCGCCGAGTCGTCGAACGACCAGCCGGCGAGGTCCACCGCCTGGCAGCCGAGATTGGTGATCTCGATGAATTCGCCGTCGGCGCCCGAGTACATGTACTCGGTGATGCGGATGTCGGCGTGGATCGCAGCGGCGAGGCCGGCGGTCATGGTGCCGGCCACGGCGGCGCGGGATGTGAACGAGCGGATCATCGGGTGCACTCCTCGTTGAATGACGGTCGCGCGGGACGACGCCGTCGCCGCGGGGGGAGGGAGCGTCGCCAGGCACGATGAAGCCGCCGTTGGGAGTTCTTGTGGGTTGCCTGCGGCCATCGTGAGCGTTTCGAGATCCCGGTTGGAACAGGCGGCATGGGGGGATCCGGACCATGGGCGGTTAGACTCGCCCCGTCCTCAGGAGGAACACGCATGTCCACCCAGGCCACCACCGTGGCGCCGCCCAAGGGCGAGCGCATCCAATCCGCGATCTGCTGGAACGAGCTGCACACCCGGGATGAGGCGGCCGCGGCGCGCTTCTACACGGCGGTCATCGGTTGGAAGGCCCATGCATGTCCCGCGGCGCCGGGCGGCATGCAGTACACGGAGTGGGTGCGCGCGGACGGCGCCCATGTCGGCGGCATGTCGGCCATGCCTCCCGGCGTGCCCAAGGAAGTTCCCGCGAACTGGATGATCTACATCAACGTCGCGGATGTCGACGCCACCTGCACCAAGGCCGCCTCGCTCGGCGGACGGGTGATCCAGCCGGGCTTCGATGTGCCCCACGTCGGCCGACTCGCCGTGATCGCGGATCCTTCCGGGGCCGTCTTCAGCGTGATCAAGGGCGTGGGTGACTGCGGCGCGAGAGTGCTGCAGGACCTGGTCGGCTCCTTCTGCTGGATGGAACTCCTCACCAGCGATCCGGCCGCGGTGTCGCGCTTCTACGGTTCGCTCCTGGGATGGACGACCTCGGTGATGTGCATGCCGGACTTCGACTACACGCTCTTCTGGCTGCCCGGCGCCGACCCGGCGAAGAAGCAGGGCTCCGTCGGCGGCATGATGAAGATCCCGGCGGAGTGGGGCGAGGTCCCCTCCAACTGGCTCTCCTACATCTCCGTCGACGATGTCGACGCCGCCGCGGCGCGGGTCACCGGCGCCGGCGGGAAGATCTGCGCGCCGCCGATGGACATCCCGAATGTCGGCCGCTTCGCGGTGGCCACGGATCCGACGGGGGCCACCTTCGCGCTCTTCAAGGGCCATGGCTGACGGGGACGGAGCGCCGGGCGCGACCTCCATCCGCGAGCGATGGCGGTGTCCCGGGCGCCGCATCTGGCGCGCCTTTCCCGAACTGGATCCCTTCACCGACGAGCAGTGCCGGCGCTTCATGAAGGTGGCGTGCCGGCGCAGCCGCTGGCGGCACCTCCATCGGCTCCTCGTCGCCGCCGCCGCCGTGGCGCTCCTCGCGGTGGTGCTCGCGGTGCTGTCGTGGTGGATGATCCTGCGGCCCGCCGTCCATCGGATCTCTTCGCCGCTGGACGACCTTCCCTTCGGCCTCCTCGCGGCGATCGGCGGGTGTGCGTTGCTCGTCCCGCCCCTGGGAACGCTCGTGGTGCGCGATCGGCTGCTGCGCCGCCGACTGCGCGAGGCGCTCCGGGGCACGGGCGCCTGCCCGCAGTGCCGCTACGCGCTGGTGGGACTCATGGTGCCCGAGTCGCTGGAGTTCCCATGCCCGGAGTGCGGCTTCCTCTGCCGCGTCGATCGCTCGTTGACCGAGCGGGCGCGGGACTCGTCGGGCGACGCCGGCGGGCGCGTGATCGTCTTCCACGCCGCTCCGTTCTGGACCAGGGAGCGCCGCCGACGCTGGCTCCGCAACGGGCTCATCGCGGTCGGGTCCATCGTGCTCCTCCTGGGAACTCCCGCGGGAATCAACGAGTGGCGCATCCGCCGGCAGGCGGCGCAGGCGAATGCCGCCCGACCCTCCGCGTCGGAGATTGCGGAGACCCTCCGTCGCCACCGCCGCGAGGACCAGCTGGTGGCGGCGCTTCCCTTTGCCGCCCGATTGGAACGGCTGGCGGCGCGGATCAAGGAGATCCACGCCCTCGAGATGCCCGAGATCTTCGACAACAGCACGGGCTCGGGCGGTTCTTGGTTCGTGGACACCACGATGATCCTCCCCGACGAACCGCATCTCGTGGCGCGCGTGGAGTCGGACGGCGGCGAGGCGCCGGAGGACATCGGTGCGGAGCCCGGCGCCGCGCCGAGTGACATCCAGCTCGCGGCCCTGGCCCGTCGGATGTTCAACGCCTACGAGCGCCACGGGTTCATGGCGGAGGTGGACGAGATCACCTCCATGCCGGTCCTGGTGCAGGATGTGGCGGTTCCGCCGTCGATGCTCACGGGCCTGCGCCTCCCGTGGCTCGCTGCCGCGCGCGAGCTGGCGCGGCTGCACCGGGCCCGGGTTCTGCTCGCGGCGCAGCGGGGTGATCTCGGCGAAGCCGCGCGCGCGTTGGATTCGCTCCTTGCCCTGGCGCAGCATGTGGAGGCGCAGCCGTTCCTGATCGAGTTCCTGGTGGCCGAGGCCCTGCGGGCGCTCGCCGACGGCGCGATCCGCCGCTGGCTCGCCTCGTCGCCCACGGAGGTGGAGCTCGACGCCATCGAGCGCGTCCTGGACGAGCGCGGGGCGCGGCCCGAGCCGGGGCTCGCACTGGAGCTGGAGCTCGTGATGCTCCGCGAGTTCTCGGCGGACTTCTTCGGGAATCCGTCGAATGTGCGGCTCGCCGCCATCCTTCCGCATCTGGCCGTCCAGGCGCTCCAGGCGCCGCTCGCGTTGCCGGGAACGGCGCCGCCGGCCTCGATCGGCACCTGGGAGGCCAACGAGCGGGCGATCGAGCAGTGGCGCGCGTACGCGCTGCAGGCCATCGTCACGGAGCCGCACCAGCGCCGGGGAACCGCGCTGGCCGCGCCGCCGCCGATACCGACCGACGCGGGGATGGCGCAGCTGTCGTATCTCTTCCGGCGCGGTCCGCAGCTCGAGCAGATCGACGCGGCCCTCGCCCGGGATCGCTCCATCCGCCTCTGGATCGCCCTGGAACGGTGGCGACTTCGTCACGGTTCGTACCCCGAGCACCTGGGAGAACTCGTGCCGGAGATGCTTCCGGCCCTTCCCGTCGATCCGTACTCCGGTGCGCCCTTCTGCTATCGCCGGGTGGATCCCTCCGGGGATCCCATCGGTCGTCCATTCCATCTGTGGGCGACCGGACCCGACGGGGTCGATGACGGCGGTCGCGATCTCTTCGTGGAGGGCGAGATCAATCGCGCGGTGCTGCCACTGGCGGCGAAGGTGGGGACCGACTGCATGATGAACAGCGCCATGCCGATTCCGGGGCGCGGAGCGGCGCGGCCGACGCCCGCGGCGACGACGACCCCGGGATCGCCGCCGACGAGCGCTCCCGTGCTCGTGCGGTGACCCGCCGACGGCGTTACGCTCAGCGCGTCGCGGGAGGCATTCATGAGTGCAGCGAATCCGTTGGCGCCGGTTCCGGAAGCGCAGCGTCTCCGCGCCCTGGACGCCACGCGCGGCCTGGCGCTCCTGGGGATCTTCCTCGTCAACATCGGCAGCTTCGCCATGCCCTTCGGCGACTTCATCCAGCCGGCGCCGGGGGCCGGGGAGAGTGCGCTCGACCGGGCGCTCTGGGTGGCGGGCAAGGCGCTCTGGGAGGGGCGCTTCTACCCGCTCTTCTCGATGCTCTTCGGCATGGGCCTGGTGATCCAGTGGCGCCGCGCGAGGCACGCCGGTCGAGGATTCGTGGTGCCGACGATCCGTCGACTCGGCTTCCTCATCGTGATCGGCGCCTGCCATGCGCTGGCCATCTGGTACGGCGACATCCTCTTCATGTACGGCACCATCGGCCTGGCGATGCTCTTCCTGGTCGGGCGCCGACCGGGGACGCTGCTGGTCATCGCCGGCTGCCTGCTGGCCATCCTCCTGGCGATCGCCGGCCTCTCCGCCGTCGGGATCGCCGTGATGGAGCGATCGGCGGCGTCATCGTCCGCTCCTGCCGATGCGCCCGCCGCTCCATCCTCGGCGCCCGCGTCCGCCGGCCCGATCGCCAATCCAGCCGCCGCCCCAGCCGCCGACCCGGTCACCGACGCGGTCACCGACGCGTCCTCCGACGCTTCGGCCGAGAGTGCACCGCCTTCACCGCGCGGTCCCTTCGAGCGCGCCATGGCGCTCTACGGCGAGCGCGGATTCCAGGGTCCGTCGGATCCGCGCTGGATGAAGCTCGAAGCGGAGGCGTTCCGGGAAGGGCCGTGGCTCGAGGCGACGCTCTTCAGGGCCTGGATCTGGCTCTGGTTCCTCGTCTTCGTCGTCATGGGTTTCGGCTGGCACGTGCTGGCGATGTTCTGCATCGGCGCCGCGCTCTTCAAGCTGGACTACTTCTCGCCGCGTCGCCGCGCCTGGCACTGGACCTCGGTGCTCGTCGCCGCGTTCGTCGCCGTGCCTCTCTCCGTCGGCTCGGCGATCATCCAGCAGGGGATGGGCATGTGGTACCAGTTCGGCGTGGCTTCGGCGGTGGCCTACCTCCTCGGCCCCGTAATCAGTCTCGGCTACCTCTCGGCGATCACGCTGCTCGTCAACGGCGGCGTGCTGACGGCGTTCACCAGTCTCCTGGCCGCCGCGGGACGGATGGCCTTCTCCAACTACCTGATGCAGTCGCTGATCGCCACCGCCGCCTTCCACCACTGGGGGTTCGGGCTCTTCGGCAGCTTCTCGCGCAGCGAGCGCGTGCTCTTCGTGGCCTGCGTCTACGCGGCGCAGCTCGTGGCGAGCGTGCTCTGGCTGCGCTGGTTCACCATGGGACCGCTCGAGTGGATCTGGCGCGCGGTGACCTACCTGCGCTTCGTGCCGATCCGCCGTCGACCCGGTGCGACGCCGGACGCCGGATCGGGGTGACGGCGCTCCGCGCCGCGGTCACTCCTCGACATGATCGACGGAGACGTCCACGGCCTTGCCCGAGGAGGTGGCGGCGGTTCCGTTGAGTCCGGCGCCGCCGCCGGTGATCGTCAGCACCACCGGATCACCGTTGGAGTGCTTGACGAGCGGTCCGCACATCGTGAATCGGGTCCACGGTCCGGTGGTGCCGGTGCGGGCGCGGACCACGCCGCAGGCGCTGTAGGGCTCCGGCGGGTAGTCCATCTGGTCGGGGGAGCCCGGACGGGCGCTGGTCCAGCAGGCGCCGGGTCCGACGAGCGTCTCGTAGACGCACTTGCAGCCGCACGCCCAGGGCACCTCGGGCTTCGGCAGCTGGACCTGCACATGCAGCATCTCGCTGGTGTCGTTCATCACCTGGATGCGCTCGTTGCAGCTGCATCCGCCGAGCACGAAGGCCGCCACCACGAGCGCCGCGATCGATGCCGCGGCGCGATGGAGCGGAAGGGATGCGAATGGGATTCGGGGGGCGATGCGATGAGTCATGGCGTCGGTTCCTTCTCGGCCGTGCGTGCATGTCGCGCGGCGAATGAATGTAGCAGGAGGGCGGCGTCCTCGTCACCGTTCGCGGCGGCCTTCTGCAGGCGTTCCACGGTGGTCCAGGAGTGCGAGAAGGTGAAGCGGTGATTCCAGAGCACCGCCCATCCGTCCGGACCCCGGACGACGGTGAAGAAGCCCGGCAGGATCATCATCGCCAGCGCCAGCACGAAGCTGCCGATGACCAGCATGAGGCGATAGCGCTCCGGGATCCCCGCCTGGTCCGCGGCCGACTCGGCCTTCTTCCGGAGCTGCGCCAGCCATCGCTGCGCGAAGGCGAACTCGAGGCTGAGGAGGGCCAGTCCGCCGCCGATCACCACGATGCCTGGTCCGGGCAGCACCAGCATCGCCACGCCCACGAGCAGCACCGTGACCCCGGCCACGGCGATGGCCAGCTGGCGGGCGGTCCGGAGCGTGGTGTGGCTGAGCCAGCGAATCATGGGGATGCGGCCGGCGGGCGAGTGTAGCCGCGGGTCGGCGCAGGTCGCGGCGATACCATGGCCCACGATGTCCCGCGGCGCCGCCTCCACCCCACACGACAACAACGCCACCGACACCACCCGCATCATCTACTCGATGATCGGCGTGACGAAGGAGATCGACCGCCGGGTGATCCTGGAGGACATCTCGCTCTCGTACTACGACGGCGCCAAGATCGGAGTGCTCGGCCTCAATGGCAGCGGCAAGAGCACGCTGCTGCGGATCATGGCCGGCGTCGACACCGCCTACGAGGGCAAGATCGTGGCGGCGCAGGGCTACTCCATCGGCTACCTGGAGCAGGAGCCGCTCAACGGGGAGACGCGGACCGTGCTGGAGCTGGTGCGCGAAGGCGCCAAGCCGGTCTACGACCTGCTCGCCGAGTTCGATCGCGTGAACGAGAAGCTCGCCGGGAACCTGGCGCCGGCGGAGATGGAGAAGGCCCTCAACCGCCAGGCGGAGATCCAGGAGCGAATCGACGCGGTCGACGCGTGGTCGATCGACAACCAGCTGGAGATGGCGATGGAGGCGCTGCGCTGCCCGCCGCCGGATCAGTCGCTGGCCAGCGTCTCCGGCGGCGAGCGCCGGCGCGTGGCCCTTTGCCGGCTCCTCCTCGCCAAGCCGGACATCCTGCTGCTGGACGAGCCGACGAATCACCTCGACGCCGAGAGCGTGCAGTGGCTGGAGCAGCACCTCAAGCGCTTCCCCGGCACGATCGTGGCGGTGACGCACGATCGATACTTCCTCGACAACGTGGCGGGCTGGATCCTGGAGCTCGATCGGGGCCGCGGCATTCCGTACAAGGGCAACTACACCGGGTGGCTGGAGCAGAAGCAGGCGCGGCTGGCGGTGGAGGAGAAGCAGGAGAGCCAGCGCCGGCGCACCCTCGCCCGCGAGCTCGACTGGATCCGCAAGAACCCGAAGGGGCGCCAGGCGAAGTCCAAGGCGCGCGTGGCCAGCTACGAGCAGCTCCTCTCGCAGAACGCGGCGGAGCGCCTGAAGGAGATCGAGA
>CAZSVT010000124.1:0-8326 GCA_964610365.1 uncultured Isosphaeraceae bacterium | reverse complement strand
TCGCGGTGATTCCCGGCGAGGTCGCCGATCGAAGTCCTCCCTCGGACCCCGCGCCCGCCGGAGTCGACGATCGCGGTCCCTCCACCTCCGCCCCCGCCCCTGCTCCCGGCCCGTCCTCCGACGCGAAGTCGGTCGCCGCGGTTCCGGGAGGCGCCGCGTCGGATGCCGGCGCCGATGCGCCGCCGCCGCCCGACCCGGAGGACGCCGAGGACGAGTGGGCCACCTTCGGTCTCGGCCTGCGCCTGGTGGAGGAGCGCGTGACGGTGCTGGCGGTGGAGCCGGGCTCGCCCGCCGCCGAGGCCGGCGTCGCGCCGGGATGGATCGTCCGCAGCATCGACGGCGCCGACCCCCTGCATCGACTCGAATCGATCCGGGAACTCGAGGGATCGATGGTCCGCTACGCGGTCGAGTCCTACGTGAGCGATCTCGACCGCGGATCGACCGGCCGCGCGCACACCCTCGTCTTCGTCCAGCCCGGCGGCGCGGAGCGCACCGTGGAGCTGCGACGCGTCCCCTCGCGCTCGGAGATCGTCAAGATCGGTTCGCTCCCGCCGCTGCCGCAGCGCGTCGAGCATCGCTGGATTCCCGAGGACGTGCTCGCCCGCGCCGGCGCCTCGGGTCGCCGCGTCGGCTACATCGCGTTCAGCGTGTGGATGCCGGGCGTGGCGGAACCGCTGGAGCGCGCCGTGGACGAGCTGCGCACCGCCGACGGAATCGTCATCGACCTGCGCGGCAACCCGGGCGGCTTCGGAGGCATGGTGATGGGCGTCGGCGGTCACTTCGTGGACGAGCCCGTGAGCCTCGGCTCCATGGAGACGCGCGAGACGACCATCGAGTTCCGGCTCAATCCGCGCCGGGCCACGCGCGACGGACGCTCCGTCAAGCCGATCGCGGCGCCGCTGGCGATCCTGGTGGACCCGCTCACGGCGAGCACCTCCGAGGTCTTCGCCGGCGGCCTGCAGGACATCGACCGGGCGCGCATCTTCGGCGAGACCAGCGCGGGCGCCGTGCTGCCGGCGCAGATGCATCGGCTGCCCAACGGCGATGTGCTCCTCCACGCGGTGGCGAATTATCGCGTCCCGTCCGGGGCGAGCCTCGAGGGCACGGGCGTGGTTCCCGACGCGCCGAGGACCCTCACGCGGGAGGCGCTGACGGCCGAAGGCGATCCGGTGCTGATGGACGCGCTGCGCTGGATCCGCGAGGCCGCCCCGCCGGTACCATGAGCCCGCGGGGCGATCCCGCGCTCGCTCCACCGTTCCGAATTCCAACTCGAGGTACCACCGTGACCAGTCTCCCGGCGTTCCGTTCATCCATGTCGCCGCTTCGTCGACAGGCGCGCTGCGCCGCCGTCGGCGCGCTGGCCGTCCTCATGCCGTTCGCCTCGATGGCCTTCGGCCAGGCCGCGCCACCGGCCGCACCGCCCGCGGCTCCGCCGTCCGCGCCGCCCGCCGCGCCGCCCGGAACGCCCCCGAGCACGCCGCCCGCCACGCCGCCCGCCGCGCCACCCAAGGGCCGCGGCATGCAGCTCAAGCCGACCCCGCCCGATCGACCCACGAAGCCCACGATCCGGCCGGTCGAACTGCCGCCGGAGCAGAAGCAGCTCCTCGAAGGGCCGAAGATCACGCCCGTCGCCGATGCGCCGGCGCCGAAGGTTCTCTGGGAGAAGTTCATCGAGGCCAGCGGCGGCAAGGACGCCATCCGCGGCAGCGGATCGCGCCGCACGAAGGGGCGCATCGACATCCCCTCCGCCGGCATGAGCGGCACCATCGAGACCTTCGCCCGGGCACCCGATCGCATCCTGGTGCGGACCACGATGGGCCAGTTCGGAACGATGGAGCAGGGCTTCGACGGCACCGTCGGCTGGTCCAACGACGCGATGAACGGACCTCGCCTCATGGAGGGACCCGAGCTGGAGAACTTCCGTCGCGACGCCAACTACGACGGACCGTTCGGCTACCTCGACGCGGCCCGCGCCGCCAGCACGCTGGGCAAGGCCACCTTCCGGGACCGGGAGTGCTGGGTGGTGAAGTTCGAAGGCGTCTTCGGCAGTGATCTGATGTGTTTCATCGACACCGCCGACGGCCTGCTCCGAGGCACGCGCCTGGAGACCGACACGCAGATGGGTCGCCTGCCGGTGGAGATGGCCATCGTCGAGTACGCCCAGTTCGGCAAGGCTCGCTTCCCCTCCAAGAACGTGACGCGCGTGCTCATGCAGGAGTTCACCTCGACGATGGACGAGGTGACCTGGGATCCCATGCCGGACACCACCTTCGATCTGCCGCCGGCCGTGAAAGCGCTCGTGGACGCGAAGAAGAACGCGCCGGCCGCGGCGCCCGGCGCCCCGGCGGGCGGGAACGCCCCTGCGGCACCCGCGGGTGGAGGCGCCCCGAAGGCGCCCGCCGCGGGCGACAGGCCCGCGGCGCCCCCGGCCACTCCGCCGGCCGCGCCGCCTCCCGCCGCGCCGCCCTCGCGCTGACGGACGGCGACAGGTCGGGAATGCGATGAGCACCGCCATCAGGATCGAAGGCGTCCGCAAGCAGTTCCGCGAGACGGTGGCGGTGCGCCATCTCGACCTCTCGATCGAGCAGGGATCGCTCTGCGGCTTCCTCGGTCCCAACGGCGCCGGCAAGAGCACCACCATCCGCATGATCATGTCGATCATCCATCCCGACGCGGGTCGGGTGGAGGTGCTCGGAGGCTCCGCGCTGGACGCGAAGGACCGCATCGGCTACCTGCCGGAGGAGCGCGGGCTCTATCGCAAGATGCGCGTCGCCGAGTTCCTGCGCTACATCGCCAGGCTCAAGGGCGTGGCGGGTCCCGTGGCCGACCAGCGAGCGAAGGCGTGGCTCGAGCGCCTGGAGCTGCCGGGCGTCCTCGACAAGCGCTGCGAGGAGCTCAGCAAGGGCATGCAGCAGAAGATCCAGTTCATCGCGTCGGTGATCCACGGACCGGAGCTCCTCATCCTGGACGAGCCCTTCTCGGGCCTCGATCCGGTGAACGCCCGGCTCATGTCCGGCGTGGTGCGGGAGATCAGCGGCACGGGCGCCACGATCCTCTTCTCCACCCACCAGATGGTGCACGCCGAACAGCTCTGCGACCGCGTGGTGCTGATCGACAAGGGCGAGAAGATCCTCGACGCCACGCTGGAAGAGGTGCGCACCCGCTTCGATCCGCGGACGATCGTGGTGGAGCCGCTTCCCGGCGTCGCCGTCGACGGCGCGTTCGCGACCTTCGACGAATCGCTGCGGCGGATCCCCGGCGTGCAGGGCGTGGAGTGGAGCGAGGGGCGCCGGGCGGCGTCGCTCACCGTCTCACCGGAGTCGGAGCCGCAGCGCATCATGGCCGAGGCCTGCGCCGCCGGCGCGGTGCGCTCGGTGGAACTGAGCCGCGTCTCGCTCGACGATGTCTTCGTCCAGCTCGTGGGCGGCGGTCCGAGGCCGTCGGAAGCGGGAGGCGCCGGTGGCGACTGACTCCTCCCATCGATCGCGGCCGCGCGTGCCGACCATCGCCTGGCGCGAGTTCCGCACCACGGTGCTGACCAAGGCCTTCATCATCGGCGCCCTGCTGGTGCCGCTGCTGGCCGGCGGCGTGCTCATGGTGGTCCCGCGCCTGATGAAGGACTCCAGCTCGGTGGTGAAGGGCACCGTGGCCCTCGTCGACCCTTCGGGCAAGGTGGCGCCGATCCTCGACCGGATGCTGGCCGCCGATCGCGGCGAGGGCCCGGCGACGGAGTGGATGCCGCAGAACGAACTGCCCGGCGGGGCCATGCACCTCACGCTCCGGACGGAGCGCGATCCCGCGAAGGCGGCGTCGATGCGCGACGATCTGGGGAAGGACGGCCTCATCGCCCTGCTCACGGTGCCGCCCGCGCTCGTGGAGGCGCCCGTGGCCGGCACGCCGTGGCCGCAGGTGGAACTCGTGGTGACGGCCACCGCGCCGTGGCCGGTCACGGCCCGGCTGGAGCAACTGGTGCGCAGCGCCGTGGTGGACGCGCGGCTCGACAACCTCGGCGTCGATGCCGCCGCCCAGCGTCGGCTCATGGCCCGGCCCGAGGTCGACTCGCAGCGCCTCAGCGCCGGCGGGGCCACGGAGAAGGAATCGATCGTGGCGCGGATGTTCGTCCCGATCGGCTTCATGGTGCTGCTCTGGATCTGCGTCTTCACCAGCGGCCACTACCTGCTCACCACCACCATCGAGGAGAAGAGCAGCCGCGTGATGGAAGTGCTCCTCTCGGCGGTGAGTCCCATGCAGCTCCTGGCGGGCAAGCTCCTGGGCCAGGCGCTGGTGAGTCTGGTCATGCTCGTCACCTACTCGGGGCTCGCCATTGCGCTCCTCTCGGTGATGGCCCTGACCAATCTCGTCTCGGTGGAGCAGTACCTCTGGCTGGTGGTCTTCTTCGTCATGGCGTACTTCATGATCGGCACGCTCATGGTGGCGGTGGGCAGCGCGGTCACGGAGATGCGCGAGGCGCAGTCGCTCATGACGCCGGTGATGCTCACCCTCATGCTGCCGTTCTGGCTCTGGTTCCCCATCTCGCACGCCCCCAACGGGGTGCTGGCCACGGTGACCAGCTTCATCCCGCCGCTCATTCCCTTCGTGATGGTGCTGCGGCTCTCCTCCGGCAGCGAGCCGGTGGCGGCCTGGCAGATGGCCGCCAGCACCGCGGTGGGCGTGGCGAGCGTCTTCATCATGCTCTGGGCGGCGAGCCGGATCTTCCGCGTGGGAATCCTCATGCAGGGCAAGCCGCCCACGCCGCGCGAACTGCTCCGCTGGATCACCGTGCGGTGAGCTCGTCGCCGATCGTCCTGGGACTGCTCAACCTCCTCGTGGTGGCGGTGCTCGGGGCCCTCGTCTGGCTCTTCGCGTGGTCGCTCTTCGGCGACCGGCAATGGCGCCAGCCGCGCTGTCCGCGCTGCGGACACGACATGCGCGGCGCCCAGGGGCTGCGCTGCGCCGAGTGCGGTCACCAGGCCGCCTCCGAGGCGGATCTCCATCGACGGCGGCGTCGATGGGGCGTGGCGGCGGGCTCGCTCGTGGCGCTCATCGCGCTGGCGCTCGTCCTGCGCTTCGCGTGGAGCCGCGGGAGCTGGACCACCATCGTGCCGACCGGCGTCGCGATCTGGGTCCTGCCCTGGCTCGACTCCGTGGGTGCCGGGAGCGATCTCCTGGGCGAGATCGGCGACCGCGTGGTCCGCGGCGAACTGAGCGCCGAGGAGGTGGTGAAGCTCCACGGCGCCCTGCTGGCCGGCGACGGCGGCGCCGCCCTCGGCACGCCCGCGTGGCTCGCCAAGTACGGACCGCTCGTGGACCGCTGGATGAACGCGGGGCGCCGCGCCTTCCTCGGCCCCGCGCCGTCGGCGGAGCGTCAGGCGATCTGCGACGCGTTCGAGCGACGGCTGGAGCGCGTGCCGCCGATGCTCACCTGCGCCGCCCCGCCGAAGTGGGTGGCGGGCGAGCCGGTGGCGCTCGAGCTCGGCGCCGAGCGGCGCTGGCACTCGGAGGTGCCGCTGCGGCTCCGCGTGGAATCCCTGGCGCTCGGCGATGCGCAGCCGCGGCTCCTGCCGCCCGTGGACGCGGCGATCGCACTGGCCTCCGGCCGTCCCATGGCCGCACGCGTGCCGCTGCGATTCGAGCCCGTTCCCGCCGGAACCCACCTGGGCGCGCTCCGCGTCCGCGTGGAGGCCGTCGGGGAGGACGGCGCCATCACCGATCTCGCGCTGGTGGAGATCCCGGTGCAGCTGACGGTGGCCGCCACGCTGCGCGAAGCGCAGGGCGCGGCGCCGTCGGTGCCCGGTGCGGACGGCGCCGCGCCCGATCCGACGGCGGACTTTCCGCCGCAGCGCAGCCCCGAACTCGACGAGGCGATCCGCGATCTGCTGCGACCCGGCCTGGTGCGCTGGGCGCGCGGATCCCGCCGCTTCGCCATGCGCCTCGATCCGTCGCTGGAACTCCGCGAGCGCCTCGGCGACGTGGCCGTGGGCGTGGAGGCGGAGATCCTGGAGGACGGCGTCCCGCGCCGCCGACTCCGGGTGTGGTGGCCCGGCGACGGTCGACTGCGCTTCGAGCCCCCGCAGGAGGATCCGTCGGCGCTGGCCCGCGCCCGCACCGACGACGGCCGCTGGACGCTGCGCGTGCGCGGCGTGCGCGAGCTCGCCCTTCGCGCGGCGCTCATGGATCGCGCCGTGGACCGGCGCGCGTGGTGGGACGGCGAGATCGTGATGCCGCTGCGCATCACCGACGACGACGGCGAGTCGATCACGCGCCCGTGGACGGTGCCCGTGCAGCCGCCCGGCGCACCGTAAGATCCCGCGGATGCAGTCGAACCTCTGGGCGCCCTGGCGTCTCTCGTACCTGCGCGATCTCGAGCACCGCGCGGCGATCGCGGCCTCCGGGCCGGGCGCTCCCGCCGGACCCGCGGACTTCCTCGCCGCCGCCTGGAACGCCCCCGCCGACGACGAGCGCAACCTGGTGGTCTTCCGCGACGACCAGGGCCTCCTCATGCTCAATCGATTCCCCTACGCCAACGGCCACCTGCTCGCCGCGCTCGGCGAGCCGCGCCCGACGCTCCGGGAGTACGACGCGCCGCAGCGCGCCGCGTTCTGGCGCCTCGTCGACCTCGCCTCGGAGCTCGTCGACCGCGCGCTGCGCCCGCAGGGCATCAACCTGGGCGTCAACATCGGCCGCGCCGCCGGCGCCGGGCTCCCCGAGCACGTGCACGCGCACATCGTTCCGCGATGGAGCGGCGACACGAACTTCATGAGCGTGATCGGCGAGGTGCGCCTCATCCCCGAGGAACTCGATTCGATGGCCGCGACCTTCCGCCGCGTGCTCGCCTCGATGCGGATCCGGGAGTAGACTTCGATCGCAGCGACCGTTGGCCCCGTCGGGCCCATGGCCGGCGATGCGCTCGAACCGATGCGAACCCCCAGGGACCGCTCCAATTGAATGTCCGCGGCGAAGACCATGCCTCCATCCGAGCCTCGCTCGGTCGCGTGGAAGGTCGGGATCGCGGGCGGCGGCCCCCCGTTCAAGCGGGGTTCGGGCAACTCCTCCGGCCAGGCCCCCTTCCACCGTCCGGCCTTGCGCCGCGGCGAACGAGGGACCGGGATGCACTCCCCCCGACGGGGCCATCGGCCGCCGCCCGCACCGGTTGACCCTTCCACCCGGCGCCGGTACCTTCCGTCCGCCTCGGTGAAGTCGTCGGCGCCGCATCCGGTCGCCGTCGAGACCGCCCGCGCAAGGAACAGCCCATGCGTCACTCCGCCGCCGTCCTCCAGCGTTCCGCCCTCCCGAAGATCGCCCTCGCCGCCGGCCTTGCGTCGGTGACGCTCACCGGCTGCTTCGATCCGAACAACGTGAGCTTCAACTACATCACGGGGCACCTGTCTCCGCACCTCATGGGTCTGTCGGAGCGCGACGTGGACATCCAGCGCAACGTGGCGCTGACGCTGGACACGAACCTGCGCATGATCTGGGGCGATCTCGGCCGCATGTCGCTGCTGGATTCGCCGACCACGCTCTATCCGACCTACATCTATTCCACCAACGGCCAGTCCCGCTGAGCCGGGCCGGTCGTCCCGCATTCCGCGCCGCATCGGATGGGCCTCGGGCCGCGTCCATGCGGCGCTCTCCTGCGCGCGCCTAGGCTTTCCGCTTCATGTTCGCGCCGCGCTCGCTTCCCCGGAGGGCCCGCCCGGACTTCCACCGCGAGCTGGTGAGCTGGACGCTCCTGCCGCTCGTCCTGGGCGCGATCGAGGGCGGCACCATGAGCATCGTGGTGCAGAAGGCGTTCGCCGGCGTCCCGGGGATCTCGCCCACCGGGCTCAACCTGGCGCTCTCGGCGGTCATCGCCGCGCCGGAGTTCGCCAATCTGGCCTCGTTCATCTGGGCGGCCTTCGCCCACGGGCGCCGGAAGGTGGCCCTCATCTCCATGCTCCAGCGCGCCGTCTGCGTGCTGGTGATCGCCATGGCCTTCCTCCCCACCAGCGAGGCGGGCCTCTGGGCGCTCTGCATCCTCTACCTCGCTGCCCGGACGCTCTGGACCGGCGTGATCACCCTTCGGGCCGCGGTCTGGCGCGGCAACTACGAGAAGTCGCTGCGGGCCAAGGTGGCCGGCCGCATGGCCACCGTGCAGAGCGTGGTGCTGGCCGCCGCCGGCCTGCTGATCGGCGTGGCCATGGATGCCGACGATCGCGCCTTCCACCTGCTCTTCCCGATGCTGGCGCTGGCGGGACTCGCGGGCAACGCCGTCTACCGGCGCGTGCGCCTGCGCGGCGAGCCGAAGCTCCTGGAGCGCGAGCGCCGCGCCGCCCACGATCGCCCCACC
>CAZSVT010000123.1:0-8438 GCA_964610365.1 uncultured Isosphaeraceae bacterium | reverse complement strand
CCGTTTCGGTGGTGCTATGGTGGGTGCGTATCAGGGTTTGGGGCTCCTCCTGTATGGTGTCCATCCGCGACTCGTGCGGGGCGCGGGGCACGACGAGCGCCAGCTTCCAGGCCAGGTTCGTGGCGTCCTGGATGCCGGTGTTCATTCCCTGGCCACCCACGGGGCTGTGCACATGGGCGGCATCGCCCAGCAGGAAGATGCGTCCACCGCGACCGGCGCGAAGCCGATCCACCGCCCGATGATGCAGTGCGTAGACGCTGGTCCAGCGGGGATCCGAGAGCCGGACCGGGATGCGGGCGCCGGCGGCGGCGATCGCGGCCATCCGATCGAAGGGGAGCGACGACTCCCGCGCCATCTCGCGCGGCACCTTGCCGATGACGCGGAAGCGGCGATCGCCGGCCATGGCGAAGAAGGCCACGAGCGACCGTCGGTCCGGGCAGACCGTCACGCCGTCGTCGGGAATGGCGCCGTCCACGCGGCAGTCGGCCAGGTAGAAGCGGTGCTCGTAGGAGCCGCCCTCGAACGGGATCGACAGCGCGTGCCGCACGAAACTCGACGCGCCGTCGCAGGCGGCGAGCCAGTCGGCGTCGATGACGGCGCCGTCGGCGAGGCGCACGCGCACGCCCTGCGCATCCTCCTCGAGCCCCGTCACCTCGCGGCGCCGCTCCACCTCGATGCCCCGCTCGTGAAGCGCCGCGAGCAGGATGGCCTCGGTCCGGTCCTGACCCAGCGAGAGGATGAACGGAAATGCGCTGCGGCCGATGCCGACCCGCGTGATGGGCAGCTCCGCGCGCACAGCGCCGCGCTGCACCAGCACCACCCGGGAGAGCGGTCGACCGCACCGCAGCGCTTCGTCCGCCAGTCCGAGCTGCTCGAGGTACTCGAGCGTTCGGGCGTGCACCACCGCGGCGCGGGACTCGGAGGACGGCCCCGCGGCGCGATCGATGATGCGGACCCCGATGCCGCGCCGTGCAAGCTGGAGGGCCATGGTCAGGCCCGTCGGCCCTGCGCCGACCACCAGCACTTCGCAGCGAGCCGTCATGCGGGCATCGTCTCCGGGGGGTGCGCGGCGAGCAACCTCCAGGGATTCCGGCCCGACGCGGTTACACTTGCGGCGTGCATCGAATCGCGTCGATCGCCCTCTTCATCGCCGTCGCGGCCGGCTGCTCCAATCCATTCCTGTCCAACTATCGCGGCTCGCGATGTCCCGAGGTGGCCGCGGCCCATGTGGCCACGCAGCCTCCGGCCAATGCCACCCTGATCGGCACCGCCACCTTCACCACCGACACGGCCGTGGGCGATGTGCAGGCGCTGGGCGCGGCGCAGGCGGTCGGCGCGAACATCGTGCAGTGGGATCGCGCGTTCCTGCGCGACGACGTGGTGCTGGCGCGGAACGCGACGCTGGCCGGCGGCATGGACGAAGTCTCAACCAGCGCCGCCGAGCCGGTGGCGGCCGGCGACGCCTGGTATCGGGTCCACGCCCGCTTCTGGCGGAGCAACGCGCTGGGCTCCATTCCCGAGCCGCCCGCGCAGCCTCCGACCGCGGAGCCCGCGGCGCCTCCTCCCGCGCAGCCTCCGACCGCGGAGAGCACGCCATGAGCACTCGGCGCTTCATCGGATCGATCGTCCTCGCCGGCGCCGTCGGGGCTCCCGCGTTTGCCGACTCCGACCTGGTCATCTCCGCCATCGGCCCGGTGACCGGCTGGGGCGCCGTCGGCGACATCGCCGGCTACAGCGCCTCGGTGACGCACTGCAATCTCGGGGATGCGCCGGTTTCCTGGGTGGCCGGTGCCGGCACCCATCCCGTGACCGGCCTCAATCTCCTCCGCATCCGGGACGGCCGCCTGGAGATGATCGGCACGAGCTGGATGTCCCACGCGCTCTGCCCGCTCCAGCAGGACGGCTGCGGCACCTGTGCGCCGGCGGCGCTCTGCGAGGCGCTCGGCGTCGGCTGCAGCTCCACCAGCAGCGCCGCCATCCAGGGGCAGCAGAGCCTGCTTGGGCCGCGCTCCGAGGTGAATCCCGCCGACGGTGCGTTCGCCTGGCCCATCGACGCGCCCGACGCGCCGCCGACCATCGGGAGGCGCCTCCAGGTGGCCGGCGCCGATCTCGATCCGGCCTTGAATCCCGGCGCGACCTACCTGCTGGAGGCCTTCACGATCAGCGCCGCGGACGCCGGCGCGTCGGCGGGCAACAACGCCAGCGCGCGGCGCGTGGTGGTGGGACCGAAGGTGAACGGCGCGTGGACCCTCACCACCACCGGGGCGACGATGCAGCAGATCACGGCGCTGGAACTCTGGCCGCAGCATGCCGGCGGCTGGGGCGTGGCCGATCGCACGATGACCGTCGTCACGATCCTCGTTCCCGGCGACGGTCGCATCCGCATCGCGGCGCGGGCGCGACCCGTGGCGCCGGAGACCTGGCGCTACGAGTACGCCGTGCTCGACCAGGACTCCGCGCGATCCGTGCGCAGCCTGGCCGTTCCGATGCCGCCGGGCACCCCGTTCTGGAGCGCGCAGTCGCACCTGCCGCCGCACCACTCGGGCGAGCCCTATGACTCCACGCCCTGGCCCGCCGTCGGCAACGGCTTCGGCGTGGAGTGGTCGTGCCCGTCCTTCGAGGCGAATCCGAATGCCAACGCCCTGCGATTCGGCGTCGTGGGGACCTTCGCGTTCGATTCGAGCGCGCCGCCCGCGCCCGGCGTGGTCACGCTGGGGCTCTTCGCGCCGGGGATGCCTGCGGCGGTGACGGCCGTGCTGCCGGTGCCCTCCATCGCCGGGGATCTCAACGGCGACGGGCGCGTGAACGGCGACGATCTCGGCACGCTCCTGGGCGCCTGGGACGGCGCGGGCTTCGCCGATCTCAACGCCGACGGCGTGGTCAACGGCGACGACCTGGGAACGCTCCTGGGCCATTGGACGCGCTGATCGCGCCCGCGCCTCGCCACCCACGCAAGGACGACGCGGCGTGAAGATCCATCTCTGCGGTGCGGCGGGGGAAGTGACGGGCTCGGGCTACCTGGTGGAGCACGACGGCCGGCGCGTGCTCGTGGACTTCGGACAGTTCCAGGGAACGCCTCGGGCCATCGAACGAAGCCGCTCGCTGGGGCCGGTCGATCCGGCGTCGCTGGACGCCGTGCTCATCACGCATGCGCACCTCGACCACGTGGGACGATTGCCGCTGCTGCTCCCGTCGGAGGCCGGCGCGCTGCGCCCGCGCTGGTCGCTCTTCGGCACCGCGGCGTCGCTGGAACTCATGGAGGTCATCCTGGAGGACTCGGCGCGCCTCCAGGCGGCCGATGCGGAGCGTCCGCGCAACGGCGAAGCGGTGGTCCCGCTCTTCGACCTCGGCGCCGTGGCGCGCCTGGGGCAGCTCGGCCGTCCGGTTCCCTATGGAGCGTGGATCGAGATCCTCCCGGGATGGACCGCGCGGTGGCGCGACGCGGGACACATCCTCGGTTCGGCCAGCATCGAGCTGCGCGCCGGCGGGCGCCGCATCGTCTTCGGGGGCGACATCGGACCGAGCGATGTGCCGATCCTCCGCAATCCCGATCCGCCGACGGAGGCCGATCTCGTCTTCCTGGAGAGCACCTACGGCGATCGCGATCACCGGGCCTTCGAGCGCACGCTGGAGGAGTTCCGGGAGATCATCCGCGCGGCGACCTGGGAGAAGGCCAAGGTGCTGATCCCGGCCTTCGCGGTGGGGCGCACGCAGCTCCTCCTGGAGTGCCTGGCGCAGATCTACGGCGAAGGCGCGGTGCCGAAGGTGCCGGTCTGGCTGGACAGTCCCATGGCGATCCGCGCCGGCGAGGTCTACCACCGGCATCACGCGATCATGGATGCGGAAGCCCAGGCGCGGCGTCACAGCGGTGCGATCCGGCAGGAGCTCTCGGAGCTGCGCATCCTGCGCACCGGCGCCGAGAGCCGCGAGCTCAACGACTCCTGGGACTCGGGCATCATCATCGCCGGCAGCGGCATGTGCGACGGTGGGCGCATCATGCACCACCTGCGTCACCATCTCTGGCGGCGCGGCGTGCAGGTGGTCCTCTGCGGATACATGGCCCACGGGACGCTCGGCTGGCACCTGATCCAGGGCGCCGCGCAGGTGCGCCTCTTCGGCCAGTGGATTCCCGTGCGCGCGCGCGTGCACACGCTCGGCGGCTTCTCGGCGCACGCGGGGCAAACGGAGCTGCTCGAATGGCTGCGGCCGATGACCGCGGAGGCTCCGAAGGTGGTGCTCATCCACGGTGAGGATCCGGCGCGGGAGGCGCTGGCGGCGAAGATCCGCGAGCGCTTCGGTCTCGAGGCGGAGCGTCCCGGACCCGGGGCGGTGATCGAACCGTGAGCGGGAGCGAGGGTCGCGCCGCCGCCGGCGGGGCCGGAGCGTTCGACCGCTCGGCGCCGGATCCCGCCGCGCGGGCGATCCGGGAGTTCCGGCGCCGCTTCGGCGCGGCGCCCGCGGTCGTCGCGTCGGCGCCCGGTCGCGTGAACATCGTGGGCGAGCATGTGGATCACGCCGGAGGCGTGGTGCTCCCCATGCCCATCGCCGAGCGCACGGCGGTGGCGCTGGGGTCCGCCGTCGATGGCGAGGGCCTGGTGGTCTCGCTGGAGTTGCGCCGGGAGGCCGCTGCGCCGCCGCCGGCGAACTTCGAGCGCCTGGAGCCATCGTCGCCGCAGGCGTGGCTCAATGCCGCGATGGGACCGCTGCGGCTGCTGGCGGACCGCGGCGTGCAGATCCCGTCGCTTTGCGCCGTCGTGGCCAGCGAGATTCCCATCGGCGCCGGGCTCAGTTCGAGCGCCGCGCTGGGCACCGCCATGGCCGCCGCCGCGCTGCGATGGACGGGGCAGGGCCTGGACGCCGTGGCGCTGGCAAGGCTCGTCCAGGATGCCGAGCATCGATTCACCGGAACTCCCTGCGGCATCATGGACATGCTGACGGCCATCGCGGGTCGGCGGGGCGAGGCGCTGCGTCTGGACTGCCGCACGCTGGAACGGCGGGGCGTTCCGCTGCCCGACGCGCTGGCAATGGTCCTGGTCGACACCGGCGTGCGCCATGCGCTCGCGTCGAGCGACTACGGCCTTCGGCGACGCGAGACGGAGGAGGCGGCGCGTCGACTGCGCGTCTTGTCGCTTCGCGAGGTCACGGAGGCGACGCTTGAGCAGGCGAATCTCCCGGAGCTCCTGCATCGGCGGGCGCGCCATGTGCTGCGGGAGATCGCCCGCGTGGATCGCGCGATCGAGGCCCTGCGCCGCGGCGATCTCGCCGAACTCGGGTCGATCGTCTCCGCCAGCCACGCCTCGCTGCGGGAGGACTTCGAGGTGAGCACGCCCGAGGTGGAGCGCGTGGTGGGGCGGATCCTGAGCGCCCATCCCGGCGTGCTCGGAGCGCGCATGGTGGGCGGCGGATTCGGCGGATCGGTGCTGGTCATCGTGGAGCGGACGCGCCTCGACACGGTCGGCGCCGCGCTCGCGTCCGCGGGCCTGGCGGCGCCGCCGCACTCGATGCGCCTGGTGCGATCCGGAGACGGCTACACTGCCGCCGCCGTGGAGGGATCCTCATCATGAAGAGACTCGTGAAACTGGTCGTGGCGCTCGTCGCGCTCGTGGTGGCGGGGGTGCTGGCGCTCGTGCTCTCGATCGATTCGCTCGCGCGGCGCGGCGTGGAGGTGGCCGGCACGCAGGTGCTGGGAACGCCCACCACGCTCGGCGGCATGCGCATCGGCCTGCTGAATCCAAGCGCGTCGATGTCCGACCTGGCGGTGGCCAACCCGTCGGCATTCACCGGCAGCAACGGCGGCGCGGAGTTCCTCTCGCTGCGCTCCGGCGCGCTGGCGGTCGACGCCCGGAGCCTCATGGGCGATGTGGTGCGCATTCCGTCGATCCGCTTCTCGGATCTCTCGCTGAACCTGGTGCAGAACGGGGCGGAGAGCAACGCCGGCACGATCCTGGCGAACATCAAGCGGACGCTCGGCGGATCGTCGGGTTCCGGCGGAGGATCCTCGTCGGGCGGCAAGCGCTTCGTGATCGACGAGCTCCTGATCGAGAACATCTCGATCAGCGCGAAGGCGAGCGGGCTGCCCATCGCGGCGCCGGCGGCGAACCTCAAGGTGGCGCGCGTGCGCCTCGAGTCGCTGGGGAGCGCCGGGAAGGACCCGGTGGGCATGGATCAGCTCGTCGCGATCGTGGTGAACGCGGTGATGCAGGCCGCCATGGAAGCGGGCGCCTCGCAGCTTCCCAAGCAGCTGGTGGAAGGCGTGCTCGGCGGCCTGGCCGGCATCGGCGGCGGCGCGGGCAACTTCAATCTCTCGATCGACACCGGCGACGGCCTCAAGCCGATCGGCGATCTCGGGTCGCTCGCCCAGCGCGCGGGCGTGGACCTCTCCGCCCTCTCGAAGAAGGCGGGCGAGGAGATGCAGAAGGGCCTCGGCGACCTCGGCAAGAAGCTTGAGGGCGCCGGCACCGAGGCGGGCGAGAAGCTCAAGAAGGGAATCGACGACCTGCTCAAGAAGCCGTGATCGTGCCGGCCACCGCCAGCGGCTCCAGCCCGGCACCGCGCAGCGGCGAGCCGTCGAGGATGCAGGCGATGGCGGCGTTCACCGTGTCCGCGGCGAGGAGCTGGATGAAGTGCCCCACGCTCCGGATCTGGAGCACTTCGGCGTTCGGTCGGCAGGCGCGGAAGAGGTCCACCGGAAGACGGGCGGGATCGGCGGCGATGGCCGAGACGCGCGTGTCCACGCGTCGGAGCGGGATCGTGAGGTCCACAGATGCCGCCGCCTTGAGCAGCGTGCCGCCGCGGAGCGGATCGCCGCCGGTCATGTGTTCGATCACTTCGTCGAGCGTGTCGCGATCGTCCGTGGGCGCGGCGAGCTGCTGCAGCACATAGTCGCGGATGAGCGGACGAAGGCGCTCGCGCTGCACCGACGGATCGGGGTCGGCGCAGGCGGCCATGCGCGTGCCGAGCTCCACGAGGAACGGGCGGCGCTCGCGCGGGATCGGAATCGCCGAATCCAGGAGGAGCAGCGCACCGGGCTTGAATCGGCCGGTGCTGCACGCCACGGTGCCCACGATGCCTCCCAGGCTGTGACCCACCACCACGGCGCCGTCCAGGTCGGCGTCGTGCCATGCCGTGGCCAGGCGGGCCGCCACGCGCTGGAGCGAGCCGGTGCCGTCGCGCGGATCCACATGGGCGATCCAGTCGGGCACGATCACATGGCGCGGTGAGCCATCTCGTCGGCGGGAGAAGGCCTGCGCCTGCAGGCGGAAGAACCATGCATCGCAGCAGGTGCCGGGGAGGAGGATGAGCGGTGCGTCCGCGGTCGACATGGCATCGAGTCCTTCGGCGCATCGAGGCGCCGTCTTGAGCCGATTCGCCGGCGCCGCCCGCAGGATCCGCGGAAACGGTACAACGCCACCGCCATGCGTCCGGGAGAGCCCGCCGCCGAGACACCGCCGCCGCCATCCTTCGAGGCGATCGATGTGGGGTACCAGGCGCTGCCCGGCGCGGCCAACGCGTTCCTGCTGCGTTCCGGAGGCGCCGCGATCCTGGTGGAGTCGGGGCCGCAGGCGTGCCTGCCGACGCTGGAGCGGGGACTGCGCGAGCGCGGCGTCGATCCCGCATCCATCTCGCACCTCTTCGTGACGCACATCCACCTCGACCACGCGGGCGCGGCCGGCGCCTTCGCGGCGCGGGGGGCGACGATCCATGTCCACCCGCTCGGCGCGCCGCACCTGGTGGATCCCGCCAAACTCATCGCCAGCTCGCGCCGCGTCCACGGCGACGCCTACGAACGCTTCTACGGGGATCCCATTCCCGCGCCCGCGGCGCGCGTGCACGCGACGGCGCATGGCGAGCGCGTGGTCGTCGGCGACCTGGCGTTCCAGGCGATCGAGACGCCGGGCCACGCCAAGCACCATCACGCGTGGCTGGTGCGGCGTGCCGCGCCGGATCGAGCCGTCGCCGCCGCGCCGGCGCCGGGCGCGGGCGGTTAGCCGGCGCTGCTCTTCACCGGCGACGCGGAAAAGCCGGTGAAGCAATATCTGACGAGTCAGAAAACGCTCTACGCCAGTCAGGGGCCGGTCATGTCGGACGTGACCTATGCGGGCGAAGCGCTGGATGGGTCGATTCATTCGCGCATCCGGACGCGCACCTGGCGGACGGACGATTACGTTCGCGCGCTCTATTCGATTCGTTATGACGTGCGGCGCGAGGTGGGCGATATTCAGCGGCTGGCGTTTTTTCAGATGGGCGCAGACCGATACAACGAGAACATTTTTCAGAAACTCACGCGCGGCGATCTTGCGGGCGAGCAGGAGACTTGGACTCCGGAAGCGGGCGGCGAGAAATATAGCCGCCGCGGAGAATCTCTTACGGGAGAATTGCCATGGTTTGCGTTTTACACAGCCACCAAGCCGCATTACATTAAGCCCGATGACACAGGA
>CAZSVT010000122.1:0-8524 GCA_964610365.1 uncultured Isosphaeraceae bacterium | reverse complement strand
GTCTGCGGATGCACTTCCGGGTCGCCGTAGACCTCGCTGGTGCTGGCGTGGAAGACCTTGGCGCGGATCCGCTTCGCCAGCCCCAGGACGTTGATGGCCCCCATCACGGAGGTCTTCATCGTCTTGATCGGGTTGTACTGGTAGTGGCCGGGCGCGGCGGGGCACGCCAGGTTGAAGATCTCGTCGACCTCGAGCTTGATCGGGTCGGTGATGTCGTGGCGGATGAGCTCGAAGTTCTTCCGGTCGAGCAGGTGCTCGATGTTCGACTTCTGGCTGGTGTAGAAGTTGTCCAGGCAGATCACGTCGTGGCCGAGCGCGACGAGGCGGTCGCAGAGATGCGAGCCGAGGAAGCCGGCGCCGCCGGTGACGAGGATCCGCTTGATGGGGGTGGTCGAAGCGCGCGCCGGGCCGGCGGCGGCGGTGGTCGATCGAGCCATGGACGCGGCGAGTGTAGCGGTCGGCGGCGATGCGGCGCCGACGGGGCGCCGCGGCGCCGTCGCGGCCGCGCGAACCCGGCGCGACGCCTCGCCTTGCCGCCGTCGGCGCGGCGAGCGACGATCCCGCCATGAGCGAGCCCGCGCCACGACGCCTCGTGCTCGGAGCGATGACCGGAACGAGCCTCGACGGCCTCGACCTGGCGCTCGCGGAGGTCCGGGGCCGCGGGCTCGGGATGCAGGCACGATTCCTGCGCGGTCGCAGCGTTTCCCTCGGAGCGCTCTCCAACCGCCTGCGGGCCGCCGCCGACCAGGCGCCGCTTCCCGCCCGCGCCTTCGCGGAGCTGGCCCTCGACCTCGGTCGACTGCACGCCTCGGAGATGGCGGCGCTGGCGGGCGGCGACGCCATCGATCTCGCGGTGGTGCACGGGCAGACGATCGTCCATGCGCCGCCGGTCTCCTGGCAACTGATGAACCCGTTCCCGGTGGCGGCGTCGCTGCGCTGTCCCGTGCTGAGCGACCTTCGACAGGCCGACCTGGCGGCGGGCGGCCAGGGAGCGCCGATCACGCCGCTGGCGGACTGGGTCCTCTTCCGCGCGCCCCATCGACGCGCGATCCTCAACCTCGGCGGCTTCGCGAACGCCACCGCCCTGCCGCCGATGGCCGGACCTTCGACTCGCGGCGACGGAGCGCGCGGCGACGCGGCTCGCGGCGACGGAGCGCGCGGCGACGCGACCGATGCGTCCCTCATCGACTCGATCCGCGGCGCCGACCTCTGCGCGTGCAACCATCTCCTCGACCGCGCGGCGCGGCGAGCGCTCGGAGCGCCCTTCGACGCCGACGGCGCCACGGCGCTCTCCGGCCGCGCCGATCGCGAGCGCCTGGAGGTGCTGGCCGCGGCGCTCGATCGCCAGCGCACGGGCGGGCGGAGCCTCGGCACCGGCGACGAACTCGCGGCGGCCGTCGACGACGCCTGCGCGGCGCTCGAACCAGCGCACGCGCTCGCCACCGTGGTCGGCGCGGTGGCCGCCTCCACCGCGCGCGGACTCCGCGCCCTCGACGCCGGCGCCGAGGAGCTGATCGTGGCCGGCGGTGGTGCGCGCAACCGCGCCCTCCTGGCGGCGCTGGAGCGGTCCTTCGGCCGCCCGGTCCGCACCAGCGACGCGCTCGGCGTCCCCATCGAGTTCCGGGAGGCGATGGAGATGGCCGTCCTGGGTGCGCTGGCCGTGGATGGCGTTCCCATCTCGCTCCGCGCCGTCACGGGGCGAGGGGCCAAGACCACCTCGGATGGCCTGCGCTGCGTCCCGGCCGGGCTCCCGGACGCGCCGCGGTAAGGGTGCGGCGGACGGAGGGTCCGCCTTCCTAGGCTCATGGACGGAACGGCCGGAAGGCAACGCCGTCTGAACGCGACCTTCACGATCCGGCCGTCTCATGCGGCACGAACGGATCACGAACGGCCCGCAAGGAGGACTCCCGGTGGCAGGCAAGACCCAGGTGCTGGTGGTGGAGGACGAGCCGGCGATCGCCGAGCTCATCCAGTTCCACCTGGAACGCGACGGCATGGACGCCAAGGTGATCCACTCGGGTCGCCTGGCCCTCGAGGTGATCCGGCGCACGCCGCCCGATCTCGTCGTCCTGGACCTGATGCTGCCGGAGATGGGCGGCCTCGAGGTCTGCCGCAAGCTCAAGCAGCAGGAGTCGACGCGCACCATCCCCATCATGATGGTCACCGCCAAGGGCGAGGAGTCGGACGTGGTGGCCGGCATCGAGCTCGGCGCCGACGACTACATGACCAAGCCGTTCAGCCCGCGCGTGCTCGTCGCGCGCGTGCGCAATCTCCTGCGCCGCCGCGCCGGCGCGGATCCGGGCGAGGAGGCGACGCCGGAGCGCATGGTGCTCCTCGGCGGCGACCTGGTCATCGATCCCGCGCGCCATGTGGTCGTCTGCCGCGGGAAGACCCTCGACCTGACGCTCACGGAGTTCATGCTCCTGCAGTACCTCGCGTCGCGCCCCGGCTTCGTCCGCACGCGCGACCAGATCATCTCGGCGGTGCACGGCCGCAACACCGTGCTCTCGTCCCGCACCGTGGATGTGCATGTGACCGCGCTGCGCCGCAAGCTGGGCGAGCTCTCCGAGTCGATCGAGACGGTCCGCGGCGTCGGGTATCGTTTCTCCGAAGGGGTCCGCACCCCCGCCGAATGACGCCCAGCCCGGCCGCGACCGATCCGTCCCTCGTCCTTCCGATCCTCCTCTCGGCGCTCATCGGCGCAGCCGTCGGAGCGGGCGCGGTCGCCCTCGCGCTGCGCGGGGCCACGCGGCGCCGCCAGGCGCTGCATGTGGCGCGGCAGGAGGCGCTCCAGGGTCGGCTCCGCATGCTGGAGGCGCAGCTCGCGTCGCAGCAGCTGGTGCTCCAGTCGATGACCACGGGGATCGTGGCCCTCGACATGCAGCACCGCATCCTCTCGCTCAACGCCGCCGCGGAGCGGCTGCTGGGCATCACCGCGTCGCTGGCGCGAGGGCGCCTGCTCCCGGAAGTGGTGCGCTCCCCGGAGATCCATCGCTTCGTGGACGACGCCTTCGCCGGCGGCGGCACGGCGCGCCGCGAGGTGACGCTGGACACCGCCACCGCCGGCATCCTCCACCTCGCCGCGGAACCGCTCCTCGATCCCGCGGGCCGGACCACCGGCCTCCTGATCGCGGCCGACGATGTGACGGCCGAGCGCCGGCTGGAAGCGATGCGCAGCGATTTCGCCGCCAATGTCAGCCACGAGCTCCGCACCCCGATCACGAACATCAAGGGCTACGTGGAGACGCTGCTGGAGATCGGCCTGGACCAGCCGCAGCGCGTGCGCCACTTCCTCGGCGTGGTGCAGGACAACGCCAAGCGCCTGGCCCAGCTGGTGGAGGACATCCTGGCGCTGTCCTCGCTCGAGCAGCGCCAGGCGCGGCGCCGGCTCACCTTCGAGCCGGTGGTCCTGGCCGACCTCGTGGCGCGCGTGGTGGAGGACCTCGGCGGCGCCGCGGAGGCTCGCGACATCCGGATCGAATCGGAGGTGCCCGCCGGCGCCGAGGTCGTCGGCGCCCGTTCGCTGCTCTCGCAGGCGCTGGCGAACCTCCTGCAGAACGCCGTCCAGTACAGTCCGCCGCACACGCGCGTGCGCATCGAGGTGACGCTCGAAGGCGACGACGGCGTGACCATCGGCGTGCGCGACGAGGGTCCCGGCATCGCCGAGAAGCACCTGCCGCGGCTCTTCGAGCGCTTCTATCGCGTGGACAAGGGGCGGGCCCGGGACGCGGGCGGCACGGGGCTCGGCCTGGCCATCGTCAAGCACATCGCCATCGTGCATGGCGGGCGCGTCTCGGTGGAGAGCGTGCAGGGGCGCGGCAGCACCTTCCGGATCCACCTGCCGCGCACGCCCCCGCCGGACGAGGACGCCGAGGGTTGATCCCCGCATCCACCCCCGCCGGGACGCGGGAAGGCCGACTTGCCGCCATTCCCACCGCCGGTTTACGAGATCTTCATAATGTCCGGCGAGAGTGCCGCTGCGGGCGGTGCGCTGCCTCCCGCATTCGCTCTCCCATAGGAAGGACCCACCAGATGAAGGCCCTCAGGTTCACCGCCGTTGCGTGCCTGGCCGTCGGCGCCACCGCGCTCGCCGCGAGCCAGGATCTCAAGTCGCTCCCCAAGTCCGCCATCCGCATCGACGGATCGTCGACGGTCTATCCCATCACCGAAGCGGTCTCCGAGGAGTTCTCGAAGGTCGCGCCGCAGGTGAACGTGACCGTCGGCATGTCCGGCACCGGCGGAGGGTTCAAGCGCTTCTGCGTCGGCGAGATCGACATCTCCGACGCCAGCCGGCCCATCAAGAAGTCCGAGGCCGACCAGGCCAAGTCGAGCAGCATCGATTTCATCGAGGTGCCCGTCGCGTTCGACGGACTCACGATCGTGATCAACCCGAAGAACACCTTCGTGGACAAGCTCACCGTGGAGCAGATCACGAAGATCTTCTCCGCCACCGGCGGCGTGAAGACCTGGAAGGATCTCAATCCCGCCTGGCCCGCCCAGACCATCAAGGTCTTCTCGCCCGGCACCGACAGCGGCACCTTCGACTACTTCAAGGAAGTGACCGTCGGCAAGGACGGCAAGGTGCGCTCCGACATGACCGTGAGCGAGGATGACAATGTCCTCGTGACCGGCGTCGCCGGCGATCCGAACGCCATCGGCTTCTTCGGCTGCGCGTACTACTTCGAGAACAAGGACAAGGTGAAGGCCGTCCCCGTGGTCAACAAGAAGGGCGAAGCGGTGCTCCCGTCGCACGACACCGTCACCGCCGGCGCCTACGAGCCCTTCAGCCGTCCGCTCTTCATCTACGTGAACCGCAAGGCCGCCGACCGGCCCGAGGTCGACGCGTTCGTCCGCTTCTTCCTCGACCGGGCTCCGAAGCTGGTGGAGGAGGTCGGCTACGTGGCGCTTCCCGAGTCGATCTACGGCAACGCGAAGACCAACTGGAAGAACCGCCGCACCGGCTCCCAGTTCATGGATGCCTCCGGCAACGCGGTGCACGGACCGATCACCTCGGTCTACAAGTGATCCCGTGTCCGCGGCGCGATCATGCGACGCGGACGACCTGGTCCCAGGGCCCGGACGGATGACCATCGCTCCGTCCGGGCCCTTCGTCCGACTCCGGCGCTCCCGCTGACGGCGCGACGACCTCCCGGCCACTCCCTCGACGCGACTCCATGAGCTTCCTCGCCGTCCGAGCCGCCGCCGCCGCCGCCGCCGAGGCGGCCAACCGGGGAACGCTCCGTTCCGTCGCCGCCCGGAAGCTCAGCGATCGCGTGATGCGCGTGGTGCTCTTCGGCGCCGCCGCCTTCTCGGTGATCACCACCTTCGCGATCATCCTGGTCCTCCTGGTGGAGACCGTCAGCTTCTTCCGCATCTCGTATCCGGGACCGTACAAGGTGCAGCCCGGCGACACGGCGGCGTCGATCGAGGCGAGGTTCGGCGACGCCGCGACCCTGGCGAAGATGAACGACGGCATCTGGCCGCCAACCGCGCTCCAGGCGGGCGGATTCGTGAACGTGCCCACGCGCGTGAAGGTCTCCGAGTTCTTCTTCGGCACGCGCTGGGAGCCGCTGCTCGGCGCCGAGCGGCACTTCGGCATCCTGCCACTCGTGGCCGGCACCGTGATGGTCACGGTGATCGCCGCCATCTTCGCCATGCCGATCGGCCTGATCACCGCCGTCTTCCTCAGCGAGTACGCGCGCCCGCGCACCCGCGCGGTGCTGAAACCGGTGCTCGAAGTGCTCGCCGGCATCCCCACCGTCGTCTACGGCTTCTTCGCCCTCATGGTGATCACGCCCTACGGACTCCAGGCGCCTGCGAAGTTCATCACCGGTCTCTTCTCGGGCGATCCCACGGAGGTCTTCGGCGGATTCAACGCGATGGGCGCGGGGCTGGCCGTGGGCATCATGATCCTCCCGATCGTCAGCTCGCTCTCCGAGGACGCCCTGCGGAGCGTTCCGCGCTCCCTGCGCGAAGCGGCGTACGGACTCGGCTCCACCCGGTTCGACGTGAGCATGCGCGTGGTCGTGCCGGCGGCGCTCTCGGGCATCACCGCGTCGTTCCTCCTGGCCATGGCCCGCGCGGTGGGCGAGACGATGATCGTGGCGCTCGCGGCCGGCGGCCTGGCGCAGCTCACGCTCAATCCCGCCAGCCAGATGCAGACCATCACCGCCTACATGGTCCAGATCTTCCTCGGTGATGCGCCCGCCTTCAGCGTGGAGTACCAGTCGAGCTTCGCCGTGGCCAGCGTCCTCTTCATCATGACGCTCTCCATGGCGGTGATCGGCTCGGTGATCCTCCGCCGCTTCCGCGAGGAATACGAGTGAGCCGGGCCCTCGACATCGGCGCCGTCGCGTCGCGCCGCGGCCGCACGCCGGCGGAGATCGTCGCCGCCGCGCCGCCCGCGTCGGCGGCTCGTCGCGCGGCGGTGAACCACCTCTTCCTGGTGACCTGCCTGGTGTGCACCACGCTGGCGGTGGTGGTCCTGGCGGTGCTCATCGTGTCGATCGCCGCGCAGGGCGCCCACTGGCTCCTCGACGCCGAGCGCGTGGCGGCCTTCGACGCCGCCCGCTCCATTCCCGGGCCCTTCGGCAGCTTCGCGAACGCGGCGACCTGGGTGGGCGGCGCGATCGCGGCGCTGCTGGCGGTGCTGCTCTTCGTGCCGATGCCCCGGCGGCTGCTGCGCATCCTCCAGGTCATCCTGGTGCTCTCGCTGCTGGCCGCGGGCTGGGCGCTCTGGGGCTTCCTGCGCACGGACTTCTTCACCGAGTACGCGTCGCGCTTCCCGAACAAGGCGGGCATCCGCGCTCCGCTCTGGGGCAGCATCTGGGTCTGCGCCATTTGCGGCCTGGTGGCCCTTCCCACCGGCGTGGCCACCGCGATCTACCTGGAGGAGTTCGCGCCGAAGAACCGGTTCACCAACTTCATCCGGCTCAACATCTCGAATCTCTCCGGCGTGCCGAGCATCGTCTACGGCATCATCGGGCTGACCGCCTTCGCGCGGCTCTTCAATGTCTTCGGCACCAACCGCGACTCCCCGGGCTTCGAACTCGGGACGCCCGACGACTGGTTCTACCTGCGCATCCCCTTCGGCTCGGGCGTGCTGGCGGGAGGACTCACCCTGATGCTCGTGGTGCTGCCCATCGTGATCATCTCCAGCCAGGAGGCGATCCGCGCCGTGCCCAACTCCCTCCGGCAGGGCGCGCTGGCGATGGGCTCCACGCGCTGGCAGATGGTGTGGCGCATGACGCTCCCTGCCAGCATCCCCACCATCATGACCGGCGCCATCCTGTCGATGAGCCGGGCCATCGGCGAGGCGGCCCCCCTGCTGGTCCTGGGCGTGCCGCTCTTCATGCGGCGCACCCCGGAGAACCTGATGAGCGAGTTCACGGTGCTGCCCCTGCAGATCTACCGGTGGGCCGCCGATCCCCGGGCCGACTTCCGGGATCTCGCCGCCAGCGGCATCATCGTGCTGCTGGTGGTGCTGCTCTCCTTCAACGCCATCGCCATCTTCATTCGCCAGAAGCTCCAGAAACAGCTCCAATGAGTCGCGCCCCCACCGCCATGCAGCCGAAGGATCCCCCGATGTCGAATCCACCGCAGCTCGGCCGGCCCACGGTCGCCGCCGCCGTCGTCGCGGCCGGGCGCGAACCATCGCCGCCGCCGCCCACCGCCGTGTCGGCGAAGGACTTCAGCAGCTGGTACGGCGCCTTCAAGGCGCTGCACGGCCTCTCGCTGGACATCCCCGCGAAGCGCGTCACGGCGTTCATCGGTCCGTCCGGCTGCGGCAAGAGCACGTTCCTGCGCTGGATCAACCGCATGAACGACACCATTCCCAGCGCCCGCGCGGAAGGGATCCTCTCCCTGCACGGCATCGACCTGCTGGCGCGCGACGCGGACGTGGTGGAGCTGCGGCGGCGCGTGGGCATGGTCTTCCAGAAGCCCAATCCGTTCCCCAAGAGCATCTACGACAACATCGCCTTCGGCCCGCGGCTGCATCGGCGCATGTCGCGGAGCGATCTCGACGAGCTGGTGGAGCAGTCGCTCCGCGCCGCGGCGATCTGGGACGAGGTGAAGGACCGGCTCAAGGCCTCGGCGCTGGGCCTCTCGGGAGGCCAGCAGCAGCGGCTCTGCATCGCCCGCGCGCTCGCGGTGGGCCCCGAGGTGCTCCTCATGGACGAGCCATGCTCGGCGCTCGATCCCAAGAGCACCGCCAGCATCGAGGAGCTGATCCGCGAGCTGCGCAGCCAGTACACCATCATCATCGTGACCCACAACATGCAGCAGGCGGCGCGCGTCTCCGACCAGACCGCCTTCTTCTTCGAAGGGCGGCTCATCGAGCACGGGGCGACGGATGCCCTCTTCACCAATCCCCGGAACAAGCAGACCGAGGACTACGTCACCGGTCGATTCGGCTGAATCCGACCTCGCGCCGCGCATCCTGCGCCGCGACCCACGCACCGCCCGGAACCACCCCATGGCCGTCGACCTCCGCTCCGAACTCGTCGAACTCCGCCGCAACCTC
>CAZSVT010000121.1:0-8856 GCA_964610365.1 uncultured Isosphaeraceae bacterium | reverse complement strand
GCGGGCGCCCCTTCGTCGGCCTGGGCGAGGCCCATGGGAAGGACCAGGAAGAGGGCGGACGCGAGTACGGGATTGGAACGATTGGATGCAGGCACTTGGACCCCTTTCAGCCTCCAGAGGACGATCACCCGGGATCAACGGGTGAACGGGTCCGATGCCGACCTTCCGAGGGCAACGGCGGAAGGGGAACGCAGGCCACCGGGCGCCCGCGCCCCCGGCGGGACCGCTCCAGCCCGCATCCCGCGAAACCGGCCCGGGCGTTCTCGACCATCCGTTCATCCGGATGGACGGTTGAAGACCGACCCTCCGCGGGCTACCCTCCCCGCGTGGCCCGCCCCCGACTGCTCGACGCCCTCGCCCGCCGGGTCCTCCTCTTCGACGGGGCGATGGGGACCTCGATCCATGCCTGTCCCACTTGCCGCGGTGAGGACTACCTGGGGCGCGAGAACTGCACCGACATCCTGGTGCGCTCCCGGCCCGACCTGATCCGAGGCATCCACGAGGACTTCCTCGCCGCCGGCGCGGACGTGGTGGAGACGGACACCTTCGGCGCGAATCGGCTCGTGGCCGCGGAGTTCGACGAGGAGCTCGTCTCCTGGGTCCCGGACCTCAATCGCCGCGCCGCCGAGATCGCGCGCGAGGCGTGCGACCGCGCCTCCACCCCCGATCGGCCGCGCTTCGTCGCCGGGAGCATGGGGCCCGGCACGCGCCTCATCACGCTGGGCAACACCGACTGGCCCGCGATGCTCGCCAGCTATCGCGAGCAGGCGTCGGCGCTCCTCGCCGGCGGCGTCGACTGCTTCATGATCGAGACCTGTCAGGATCTCCTGCAGGTGAAGTGCGCCGTCGCCGCGTGCCTGGACGCGCTGGAGGCGGCGCGCCGCACGCACGAGGAGGTTCCCATCCTCGTCTCCGTCACCATGGAGACGACGGGCACCATGCTGCTGGGCACCGAGATCGCGGCGGTGGTGAACGCCCTCTCGCCGTTCCCCATCGCGTCGCTCGGTCTGAACTGCGCCACCGGGCCCACGGAGATGGCGGAGCACCTGGCGTACCTCTCGCGCCACTGGCCGCGGGCCATCAGCGTCATCCCCAACGCGGGCCTGCCGGTGCTCGTCGAAGGGCGGACGGAGTATCCGCTTCGACCCGCCGCCTTCGTGGAGGCGATGCGCCGATTCGTGGAGGAGCTGGGCGTCTCCATCGTCGGCGGATGCTGCGGCACCACGCCCGAGCACATCCGGGGGCTGCGCGCCCTCCTGGACGACCGCGCGCCCGCAGCGCGCCAGGTGACGCCGCAGCCCGCGGGCTGCAGCAGCCTCTACGGCTTCGTGGAGTTCCGCCAGGAGAACTCCTTCCTCATCGTCGCCGAGCGGACCAACGCCAACGGCAGCCGGGCCTTCAAGCGCCAGCTCGACGCGGAGGAGTGGGACGGCCTGGTGGGCATCGCCAAGGAGGAGCTGCGTGACGGGTCGCAGCTGCTGGACCTCTGCGTGGACTTCGTGGGGCGCGACGGCGTCCGCGACATGAGCGAGGTGGCGTCGCGCCTGGTGCGCCAGGTCAATGCGCCGCTCATGCTCGACTCCACGCAGGCGGACGTGATCGAGGCGGGATTGCGTCGCGCCGGCGGCAAGTGCGTGGTGAACTCCATCAACCTCGAGGACGGCGAGAAGCGGTTCGACGACATCTGTCCGCTCCTGAAGCGCTACGGGGCGGCGTGCGTGGCCCTCACCATCGACGAGGATCCCGTGGCGGGCATGGCCAAGACCGCCGACCGCAAGGTGGCCATCGCCGAGCGCATGCACGACCTCTTCACGCGCAAGTGGGGACTGGACGAGCGCGATCTCCTCTTCGATCCGCTCACCTTCACCATCGCCACCGGCAACGACGACGACCGCCGGCTGGCGCTGGAGACGCTCGACGCGATCGAACGACTGTCGCGGCGATTCCCGCGCTGCGGGATCCTGCTGGGCCTCTCGAACGTCTCCTTCGGCCTGAAGCCGGCGGCGCGGGCGGTGCTCAACAGCGTCTTCCTGCACGAGGCGCTGGCGCGCGGGCTCACCGCCGCCATCGTCCATCCGTCGCGCATCCTGCCGCGCGATCGCATCGACCCGGCGCACTGGGAGGCGGCGCAGTGGCTCATCTTCGATCGCCGCGGCGCCGATCGGCCGTCGGGCCGCCCCGAAGGGTTCGATCCGCTGCTGCACTTCATCGCGCTCTTCCCCGACGGGACGGAGACCGCCACCGCGCGGCAGGGCCTGGAGGAGCTGCCCCTGGAGGATCGCCTCCAGCGGCACATCGTGGACGGCGACGACCGCGCCCTGGACGCCACGCTGGAGGAGGCGCGGAGGAAGTACGCGCCGCTGGAGATCATCAACGACCACCTCCTGGCGGGCATGAAGACCGTGGGCGACCTCTTCGGCGCCGGTCGCATGCAGCTGCCGTTCGTCCTGCAGAGCGCCTCGGTGATGAAGAAGGCGGTGGCCCTGCTGGAGCCCTTCATGGAGCGGAGCGGGGCGGGCACGGCGAAGGCCAGGGTGGTGCTGGCCACCGTGGCCGGCGACGTCCACGACATCGGCAAGAACCTGGTGGACATCATCCTCTCCAACAACGGCTACGAGGTGCACAACCTGGGCATCAAGCAGTCGCTCCAGCAGATCGTCGACGCGTGGCGGCGCACCGGCGCCGACGCGATCGGCATGAGCGGCCTGCTGGTGAAGAGCGTGACGGTGATGGAGCAGAACCTCCGCGAGCTGAACGCCCTCGGCGTCACGGTCCCCGTCATGCTGGGCGGCGCCGCCCTCACGCGCCACTACGCCGAGAGCCATCTGCGAGGCATCTACCGGGGGCCGCTCTACTACGGGAAGGACGCCTTCGAGGGGCTCGCCGTCTGCGAGGCGCTGGCCGCCGGCGAGCTCGCGCGGATCGACGCGGAGATCGAGGGACGGAAGCGCAAGCGCGCCGAGGTCGACGCCCGCGTGGGCCAGCGGCTGGAGCGCGGCGCCGCGGCCGCGACGGTGTCGGCGGGGGACGGGTCGGGCGCGGTCGAACGCCCCGTGCCCGTCTCCGTGGCGCGACCCGCGGCGATTCCCGTGCCGCCGTTCCTCGGCAGCCGGATCGTGGAGGACCTCGACCTCGACGAGATCTACCCCTTCGTGAACACCGTGGCCCTCTTCCGCGGACAGTGGGGCTTCAAGCGCGGCGCGATGGACGACGCGTCGTACGAGCGACTCATCGACGAGAAGGCGAGGACGATCTTCGCGCGCCTCCGGGAGAGCTGCCGCCGCGAGAAGATCCTCCGGCCGGCGGTGGCCTACGGCTTCTTCCATTGCAACGCCCGCGGCGACGATCTCCTCGTCTGGGATCCCGAGGATCCGGCGCGCGTGCTGGAGACCTTCACCTTCCCGAGGCAGGCATCGCGCGAGCGGCTCTGCATCAACGACTTCTTCCGGCCGGTGGACGGCGGCGAGCGCGACGTGGTGGCGTTCCACTGCGTCACCATGGGCGTCGAGGTGAGCCATCGCGCCCGGCAGCTCTTCGAGCGGAACGAGTACACCGAGTACCTCTACCTCCACGGCATGGGCGTGGAGTGCGCCGAGGCCCTCGCCGAGCTCTGGCACAAGCGGATCCGCGCCGAGCTCGGCATCGGCCTGGACGACGATCCGCGCGTGGAGCGGCTCTTCACGCAGCACTATCGCGGCAGCCGCTACAGCTTCGGCTACCCGGCCTGCCCCGAGATGAGCGACCAGGCGAAGCTCTTCCGGCTCCTCCAGCCCGAGCGCATCGGCTGCACGCTGACGGAGAACTGGCAGATCGTGCCGGAGCAGTCCACGAGCGCCATCATCGTCCATCATCCGCAGGCGAAGTACTTCGCGGTGTGAGGGACGGGCCGGCGGTGGCGATCGTGGTGGCGGCGCGCCGACGCGGCGCGAGCTGCAGCAGCACCACGCCGACCAGGATGAGCGGCGCCGCCACCAGCACGCGCGGAGAGGGCGTCTCGCCGAGGATCGCCCAGCCCAGCAGCACCGCCACCAGCGGATTCACGTACGCGTAGGTGCCCGCGCGGGCGGCGCTGGTGTTCCGCAGGAGCCATACATAGGCCGTGAACCCGATCATGCTCCCGGCCACGGCGAGGTACGCGATGGCGAGCCACGCGACGGGCTCGACGGCGCTCCACGCCACGCGGGCGCCCGGCGCACCGACGGCGGTGAGGATCGTCATGAGCACGCCGCCGGCGATCATCTGCATCGACGCGCCGACGAGCACGTCCTCGGGCTGCGACATGCGACGCCCGAGGATCGACCCGAGCGCCCAGCAGAAGGTGCTGACGAGCGAGAGCCCGATGCCGATCGACTCGGCGCGCGTGGGGGCGCCCGCGCCGCCGCCGCTGCCGACGCCCGCGAGCACCGCCACCCCGCCGACGCCCAGGAGGAGACCCGCGACCACGCGCCATCCCGGCGCCGCGCTGCGCCGCTGGGCCCAGTCCAGGAGCACCAGCCACAGCGGCGTCACCGCGACCACCAGGGCGCCGGTGCCGCTGGGTATGTCGCGAAGGGCCCACGCCAGGAGGGCGTTCGCCGCCACCAGCATGAGGCCGCCCACCACGGCGGCGGTGCGCCAGTGGCGCCACGAGCGGAGCCACGGCCGCCGGACGCGACCGAGCGCCGCCAGGATCCCCAGCAGCATCGCGCCCGCCAGGGTGAATCGCACCGCGCCCAGCGGAATCGGGTCGATCGAGCGCACCGCCACCTTCATCCCCAGGTAGGTGGAGCCCCAGATGAGGTAGACCGCCGCGAACGCGCCGACGAGCCGAAGGGTCGGAGGTCGCTCAGGCACGGTGACGCGGCATTGTCTCGAAATCCCGGGGGGCGGAACGAACGACGCCGGACGAAGTCGTCCGGCGTCGTGGAATGCGCGGCAGGTTGGGAAACGGCGCGGTCAGGCGGTGCGCCGGCGTCGGAACGCCGGTGCGGCCAGCAGCAGCACCGCGGCCGCCGGAGCGGGGACATAGACCACGAGGAAGCTGCCCTCGATGTTGGCCAGGTCGCCGGGGCTCAGCAGGAAGGTGAGCTCCACCGAGATCATCTGCGACACGCCGGTCGGGCCGTCATAGATGGGATCGGGCATGCCGTCGGCGTCCTCGCCGATGGGGGTGGCTCCGCCGGCCTCGTTGACCTGCGCTTCGAACGGGTCGGAGAGGAGCGGCATCCACGAACTGCCGTCGATCACGCCGTCGAAGAGCGGATCGCCTTCGAGCGTGGCGATGGAGGCATGACCGCTCTGGTCGAAATCCTCCACGTAGCCGCCCACCGTGGCGCCGATCTTCGTGGCGCCCAGGTGCGGCGCCACCGGCAGCGTCATCACGAAGTGGAAGAGCTGCGTCTCCTGCGTGTCGTTGATGAAGCCGAAGTTGAACGACAGCAGCGGGTCCGGGTCGGCGAGCAGGCTGTAGCTCACGCCCGCGCCCTCCATGGAGTGGCTGCTGTTGTAGGCCCAGAGGGCGCCGCCGGCGGAGACGCCGAAGGAGTCCTTCCACGACGATGACTGCTGCCCGACGCTCATGGAGAAGGAGATCTCCGGAGCGGTGGCGCTGTCGGCGAGCGCCGACGACGAGAGGGAGCCGCCGACGGACGCGGCAACGAGGAATCGGACGATGTGAGCGTGGTACTTCATGGCGCTGAATCCTTGCGACAACGACGGACGACGCCGCCTCCACCTCGAGACGAACCAAAGCCTGTCGCGCGGTAAGGTAACCAAACCGAGCCCCGCCTACCAGCCGCTGACCGGAAGTGCGGACCTCCGCACGATCCGGCACGAACTTCCCCGAGACGAGCGCCGTTGCATATGCATGCCCGCTTCCCACCGCCGCGGCGCTTATTGGACGCCGAACGCCGGCCTTCGCAGTCGCATGGCGCTCGAAGTTGCCCTAGGTTGTGAACGCACGGCATCGACTGCGGTCGTCGCCGAGAACACCGAGATCCACGCATGACCTCGATCCAGAACCGACCGCTCGATCCCTCCTCCGCGCCGCGAGATCCCGAAGCCGTGACGATTTCCGGCTACGAGGTGGAGACGCTCTACGGGCCGGGCCAGGCGCCCACCGTGTCCACCGCCGATGCCTCGAAGCCCGAGGCCCGGATCGGCGAGCCCGGTGTCTTTCCGTTCACGCGCGGCATCCACCGCGCCATGTACCGCGACCGGCTCTGGACGATGCGCCAGTTCGCCGGCTTCGGCAGCGCCGACGACACCAACCGCCGCTTCAAGTACCTGCTGGGGAACGCGCGGGGAACCAAGGCCAACACCGGGCTCTCCACCGCGTTCGACCTGCCCACGCTCATGGGGCGCGACAGCGATGATCCGCTGAGCGTCGGCGAGGTCGGTCGATGCGGCGTCGCGGTCTGCACTATCGACGACATGCACCGTCTCTACGCCGACATCCCCATCGGCGAGGTCACGGTGAGCCAGACGATCAACGGCCCGGCGGCGGTGATCTGGGCCATGTACCTGGCGATGGCCGAGGAGCGCGGGATTCCCTGGGACTCCCTGGGCGGCACCCTGCAGAACGACATCCTCAAGGAGTTCCACAGCCAGAACGAGTTCATCTATCCGCCGGAGGCGAGTCTCAAGCTGGTCGTGGACACCATCGAGTTCGCGTCGCAGCGCACGCCGAAGTGGAATTCGGTCTCCATCTCCGGGTACCACATCCGCGAGGCGGGCAGCACGGCGACGCAGGAACTCGCGTTCACCCTGCGCGACGGCATGGAGTACGTGGAGGCGTGCCTGCGCCGGGGGCTGGAGGTGGATGCCTTCGCCCCGCGCCTCTCCTTCTTCTTCAACAGCCACAACGAGTTCTTCGAGGAGATCTGCAAGCTCCGCGCCGCGCGCCGGATCTGGGCCCACGCCATGCGGGATCGCTTCGGCTCGAAGAATCCGCGCTCCTGGCTCATGCGCACGCATGTCCAGACGGCGGGCTGTTCGCTCACGGAGCAGCAGCCGCTCAACAACATCGTGCGCGTGGCCTACCAGGCGCTGGCGGGGGTCCTGGGCGGCTGCCAGAGCCTGCACACGGATTCGATGGACGAGACCCTCGGCCTTCCCACCGAGCAGGCGGTGCGCGTGGCCCTTCGAACGCAGCAGATCATCGCTCACGAGACGGGCGTGCATCGCACCGTCGATCCGCTGGGCGGGAGCTGGTTCGTGGAGTCGCTCACCGACCGCATGGAAGCCGACGCCGGCGCCCTCATCTCCGAGATCGACGACATGGGCGGCGTGGTGGCGGGGATCCACCGCGGCTACTTCCGCCGGGCGATCGCCGAGGCGAGCTACCGCTTCGGGCAGGAGATGGAGGCGGGCGACCGCATCATCGTGGGCGTGAACGCCTACACCGACGGCAACGACGACGCGCCGATGGAGATCCTCCAGATCCCGCACTCGGTGGAGGAGGAGCAGAATGCTCGGTTGGCGCGCTTCCGCGCCGAGCGCAGCGCCGACGGCGTGCGCCGCGCCCTGGATCGCATCCGGGCCGCGGCCGTGGACGGCCGCAACGTGATGCCCGAGCTGGTGCAGGGCGCCCACGACCGCTGCACGCTCGGCGAGATGGTGAACGCCCTCGCCGACGCGTACGGGCGCTACGGCGGCGGTCCGGAGTGGTGAGCCCCGCCGCGGCCTGAGCGTTCGCGCCGCGCCGCGCCGCCTCATACACTCGCGCCATGGCCGCCGCCGCGAAGTTCCAGGCCCCCAAGGGCACGCGCGATTTCTATCCCGGCGACATGGCGCTGCGACGACGCGTGGAGGCGGCGTGGCGGAGCGCGTCGATCGCCCACGGGTACGAGGAGATCGAAGGACCGACCTTCGAGCACCTGGAGCTCTACACGCAGAAGAGCGGCCCGGGGATCGTGAGCGAGCTCTTCTCGTTCCGGCGCGCCGGCGGGGAGAACGACTACGCCCTGCGCCCGGAGTTCACGCCGACACTGGCGCGGATGGTGGCGTCCCGTGCGGCGTCGCTGCCCATGCCGCTGCGCTGGTTCGCCGTCCCGGTCCACTTCCGGGCGGAGCGGCCGCAGCGGGGGCGCCTGCGCGAGTTCGTGCAGTGGAACGTGGATCTCCTCGGCGCCGAGGGGGAGGCCGCCGACGCGGAGGTGATCTCCACCGCGCTCCTGGCGCTGGAGCGGCTGGGGCTCTCGCCGCGGGACGTGCGGGTGCGGGCGAGTCATCGCGCGTCGGCGGCGGCGATGCTCGCGGCGCTGGGCGTGCCCGCGGAGCGCGCGGGCGACGCCTTCGACCTGCTCGATCGGCGCGGGCGACTGCCGGCGGAGGAATTCGCGCGGCGCGCCGCGGAGCTGCGGCTGGACGCCGACGCCTTCGCCCGGCTCGATGCCGTGGCGGGGCGCGCCATCCCGCTGGCGGATGCGCCGCGATTCCTCGACGAACTGCGCCGGGATCTCCCGGCGATGCCGGCCTCGACCGTCGAGCCGCTGGCGGCGCTGGCGTCGGCGCTGCGGGCCGCGGACCTGGAGCCGTGGTGCGACCTCGACCTGGGGATCGTGCGCGGCCTGGCGTACTACACCGGCACGGTCTTCGAGATCCACGACACGCAGGGCGCCGAGCGCGCCGTGGCCGGCGGCGGTCGCTATGACGGACTGGTGGAGCTCTTCGGCGGTCCGCGCATCCCGGCGGTGGGATTCGGCATGGGCGACGTGGTGCTCTCGCTGATGCTCCATGATCGCGGCCTGCTGCCGAAGGACGGCGCCGAGCTGCTGCCGCGACCGGATGTCTTCCTCGTGGCGGGTTCGCCCGAAGGCGCGTCACGCCTCGCGTCGCTGGCCACGCAGCTTCGCCGCGACGGACTGCATGTGCGCC
>CAZSVT010000120.1:0-9007 GCA_964610365.1 uncultured Isosphaeraceae bacterium | reverse complement strand
GGCGTCGTCGACGGCGACGACCTCGGCACGCTGCTGGGCGAGTGGTCGCTTCGGCGGTAGTTCGGCGAGTCGCTCCGTCAGCGCGCGCCGGAACCGGTGACCACGGTCTTCACGGTGCGGTAGAGGATGTAGACATCGAGGGCGATGGATCGGTACTTCACGTAGTAGAAGTCGTGCTCCAGCTTCTCGACGGTGCCCTGCACATCGCTCGCATAGCCCGAGCCGATCTGCGCCCATCCGGTGACGCCCGGCCGCACGAAGTGCCGCAGGCCGTAGAAGGGGATCTCCCTCTCGAAGTGGGCGACGAACGCCACCTGCTCCGGCCGCGGACCGACGAGGCTCATGTCGCCCTTCAGGATGTTCCAGAGCTGCGGCAGTTCGTCCAGCCGCGCGCGGCGCAGGAAACGGCCCACGCGCGTGATGCGGTCGTCATCCTTGGATGCGAAGCGGGGGCCTTCGCCGGGCGCCTGCACCCGCATCGTGCGGAACTTGACCATGCGGAAGACGCGCCCGCCCTGGCCGACGCGCTCCTGCCAGAAGAGGGCCGGCCCCTTCGAGTCGATGCGGATGGCGAGGGCGATGATCGCCATGAGCGGCAGGAGGATGGGCAGGAGGAGCAGACAGAGGCCGATGTCCATGAGCCGCTTGAGCGGACCGAAGAGCGGCGGCGGCACATGGCCCGAGACATGGATCTCGCTGAAGTGGTCGAGCGAGACGCGCCCGGTGGCCGCCTCGTAGAGGCTGGCGGCGTGATAGACGGGAATCTGGCGCATCGCGCAATCGGCGAGGAAGCGCGTCCAGCCGGCGTCGAGATGGGCGTGCAGGTCCGCCACCACGCCGTCGATGCGCGCCCGGTCGCGCCCGTTGCGCGAGACGATCGACTCGAGGTCGGGCGAGCGCATGTGCACGAAGGTGACGCGCGGCACGGTGGCCAGGAAGGCCGTCTCGCCGGCGGGAACCACCGCGAGCGTCGTCGATCGATCCTTGCGTCGGATGTAGAAGCGCAGGAGGGCCCAGACCAGGCAGACCGCGAAGGCCACCGCCACGTAGGAGCGCGAGTAGTAGGTCCGCGCCGCGAGCAGCACCCCCGCCAGCGAGAGGAAGCAGACGACCACGATCGGCACCACCACGAATCCGCTGCGCGTGCCGGGGTAGCGCATGGCGCGGTCCACGAAGAATCCCGCGGCGATGAAGGCGCCGACCGACGCCAGGATCATCACCCACGCGTTCCCGATCCAGCGGTCGAGCGAGAGATCCATCGCCACCGCCGTGGCCAGCCCCACCATCGCGGCGAGGCCGGCGGCGTACCAGAGGGCACGGAGGATCGGCGTATCGGTCGCCCGGCTCTGGAGGGCGAGCGGATTGATGGGCTTCAGCGTCACCGAAACGGCGGAGTCTACGGCTCACAGGCCGAGGGCGTCGAGGATCGCGGCGTCGACGCGGCGGGCGTCGTAGCGGGCTTCCGCGATGCGCCGGCTCTCGGCGCCCATGCGCTCCACGCGGGCGCGATCGCGCCCGAGCTCGATCATCGCCTCCGCGAGCGCCGCGGCATCGCCCACCGGCACGAGCAGTCCGTTCACGCCGCGCTCCACGGGTTCGCGGCAGCCGACGGCGTCGGTGGTGATGATCGCCCGGCCCACCGCCATCGCCTCGAGCATCACCTTGCTCGTCCCCTCGCGGTGCGACGGCAGCACGAAGACGGTGCACGCGGCGAGGGCGGGCCGCACATCGTCCACTTCGCCGGGAAGCTCCACGACGGCCTCGCGCCGCCAGCGCTCGATCTCGGCGCGCGGCACGGCGGTCGGGTTGTCGTCCTGCCCGCCGACGATGGCGAAGGTGGCGCCGGGGAGCACGGCGCGCGCGCGCCGCGCGGCCTCCACGAACTCCAACGCCCCCTTGTCCCGCAGGATGCGGCCGATCATCAGGAAGCGCACGGTCGGCGCGGGCGGCAGCGGCGCGGCGGCGAAGCGCTCCAGGTCGACGCCGGAGCCCGCCACCATGAGGACCCGGGGAGACTTCGTCGGCGCCCGCTGCGCCGCGGGCGTGGCGGCGACAATCCCGTGCCGCGCCGCGGTGGCCAGGTCGTCCTTGTTCTGGAAGAAGACCGCGTCGCAGGCGCGGAGCGAGCGGCGGAAGAGGCGCGTGGCCACGGCGCGGATCATGCGGCGCCGCGCGCCGGCCCCCGTGAAGGCGTAGCCGAGTCCGGTGACCATCGCCGCCACGCGGTGCACGCCCGCGCGCCGCGCCGCGCGCGGTCCGTAGGCGACGGGCTTGGGGTTGTAGCAGAAGACCGCGTCGGGCCCGATGCGTCGGAGCTCGCGCGTCATGGCCCGGAGGGTGCGCAGGTCGCGGAGCGGATTCGTGGCCGCGCCGTGCATGGGGATCATGTGGAGCAAGACGCCTTCCCCGGCCAGGCGCGCCGCCGCCCGGTCCGAGGTGGCGGCGGTGATGGCATGGACCTCGTGCCCGCGGTGCTGCGCGGCGCGGATGAGCGAGCCGCGGTAGGCGAGCACGTAGTCGGGATTCTTTCCGATGAGGCAGAGTCGCATGGGAAGACGGCGCCGATCAGCCGATGGGACGGTAGCGGTCGACCCACGACTGGAACATGAGCACGGCCCACGGCCGCGTGTGGTTGGCCAGTCCCCGAAGGTAGCGCTGCCATTCGCGCTGCACCGGCTCCGGCCGGAGGAATCCCTCGCGCCGCAGGCGATCGGGGGCGAGCAGGGATTCCGCCCACTCGCGCAGCGGGCCGCGGAGCCACTCGTCGACGGGGACGCTGAAGCCCATCTTGGGCCGTTCGAAGAGGTGCCGCGGCACGCGCCGCTCCAGCACGCGCCGCAGGAGCGCCTTGCCGCGACCGTCTCCCATGGTGTGCCGCAGCGGCAGGCGCCACGCGTACTCCACCACGCGATGATCCAGCAGCGGCACGCGCGCCTCCAGGCTCACCGCCATGCTGGCGCGATCCACCTTGGTGAGGATGTCGTCCACCAGGTAGGTGACGAGGTCGGCGTACATCATGCGGCGGACGAGATCGGGTAGCTCGGCGGCGTAGGGCGCCTCGAGCATCTCCAGCGGCTCCCGGCCGTCGATCACCAGCCCGTCGGGATCGTTCCACATGCTGATGAGGCTTCGGTAGACCTCATCACCGCTGCGGGCGCCGCTCATGATCGCCAGCTTCTGGAACTTCGTGCCCGCGAAGCGCTGCCGGTAGCGCGGCGGCAGCAGTCGCGACACGGCCGAGTACGCCCCTCCCAGCGCCGACTGCGGCACCGCGCCCACCAGCGCCCCGACGCCGCGGCGCAGCGGGCGCGGGACGCGCCGCAGCCGCTGCCAGATGGCATCGCCGTGCAGGTAGCGGTTGTAGCCGCCGAAGAGCTCGTCGCCGCCGTCGCCGGAGAGCGACACCGTCACCGCGCGGCGTGCGAGCCGGCTCACCAGGAAGGTGGGCACCTGCGAACTGTCGGCGAAGGGCTCGTCGTAGATCTCCGGCATGAGCGGCACGGTGGCCAGCGTCTCCTCCGGCGAGAGCATGAGCTCGGTGTGATCGGTGCCCAGGTGCCGCGCCACCTCGCGCGCGAAGCGCGCCTCGTCGTACTCGTTCTCCGTGAAGCCGATGGTGAAGGTCTTCACCGGGCGCGGGGAGAGCTCCTGCATGATCGCCACCACCGTGGAGGAGTCGATCCCGCCGGAGAGGAAGGCGCCGAGCGGCACATCCGCCACCAGCCGCAGTTCCACCGCGTTCCGGAGCCGCGCTTCGAGCCCCTCGAGCGCCTCGTCGTCGGAGAGGTCGAGCGGATCCGCCACGCCGCGCTCCGCCACGGCCCGGGCGTTCCACCAGCAGGTGCTGGTCACCGCGCCGCCGTCGAGGCGGATGGTGAGCAGGTGGCCGGGTCGCAGCTTGTGGACGCCGCGCCAGATGCTGAACGGTTGCGGGACATAGGCGAAGCGCATGTACGCCGAGAGGGCGTCGCGGTCGATGCGGCGCTCGAAGCCCGGGATCTCCAGGAATGGACGCAGTTCGCTGGCGAAGGCGAAAATCGAATCCGCCGGCGCGCTCGACCGGTGCAGGTCCTGGTGGGCCGAGCCCGCGGCGGGACCCACCCAGCCCCAGTACAGCGGCTTGATGCCCACGCGGTCGCGCACCAGGTGCAGCACGCGCTCGCGGGCATCGTGCAGCGCGAAGGCGAACATCCCCACGAAGCGGCGGATCGCCGCCTCGATGCCCCACTGCTCCACGGCGGCCAGCATCACCTCGGTGTCGGAGTGGCCGCGGAAGCGGTGGCCCAGCGGCTCCAGCTCGGCGCGGAGCTCGGGGAAGTTGTAGACCTCGCCGTTGAAGACGATGCGGTAGCGCCCGCTCTCGGAGACCATCGGCTGGCGGCCCTCGGGCGAGAGGTCGACGATCGAGAGGCGCCGGTGGGCGAATCCGGCGCCGGTGCCGCGGTCGAACCAGATCCCGTGATCATCGGGCCCGCGGGGCGTGATGCAGCGGTGCATCGCCTCCAGCACGGGCTCCGGATGGGCGAGGCGCCGCGAGAAGTCGATGAAGCCGGCGATGCCGCACATCGGTCGCAGGGAGGGTATCCGCAGCGGCCGTACCGAGCGATGCGGCGCTCACGCGCCGGCGATCATGCGACGCCAGAGCGCCCGGTAGCGCTCCAGCACGCCCTCCACGGCGAAGCGATCGGCCACCCGGGCGCGATCGGCCGCGACGACGGCGCGTCGAGCCTCCGGTCCGAGATCGAGCCAGCGCGCCGCGGCGGCGGCGAGGAGATCCGGGCGCGACGGCGGCACCACGCGCGACGCCTCCGCCACCAGCGCGCGGCTCTCGCCCACATCGGTGGCGATCACGCCCACGCCCGAGGCCATCGCCTCCGCGACCACGTTCGGGAAGGCTTCGCCCCAGGCGCTGGAGGAGACGACGAGATCGAAGGCCGGGTAGAGGGACTGGAGATCCAGCCGCTCGCCGGGGAACCGCAGCCGATTCGACTCCTGCGCCGCCCGCAGCGCGGCGTTCGACGCGATCTCCGGCGCGAGCCGGGCCGCCGTCACATCGCGCCCGAGCATGACGACCACCAGGTCGCGCCGCGACTCCATGAGCACCGCCGCCGCGCGGAGGAAGCCGGCGTGATCCTTCATGGGATGCCAGCGGGCCGCGTGGGCCACCACGAGCGCCTCCGCCGGAAGTTCCAGCGCCGCGCGCGCGCCGCGCCGCGCCTCGTCGCCGCTGCGGAATCGATCCACTTCGAAGCCGTTGGGGATGACCTCCTCGATGCGATTGCGGTAGCCGATGGCCCGATGCTGATCGCGACTGCTGGCGGCGTTGTAGACCAGCGCGCCCACTCGGTCGCTCCAGCGGGCGCCGAGCCGGATGGCGCGGCGCATCGCGAAGCGCTCGCCGGCGAGATCGGGAAGCGTCTGGCGGAGGTTCCAGGCGAGCGGCCAGCGGAGCGCGCCGCCGCGGCGCCGCGCGGCGAGGGTGGCCGCCAGGTTCGCGTAGTAGAGCCACGACTGGACGACCTCCGGCTGGAAGTCGTCGATCCAGCGCCGCAGGCGACGGATGGCCAGCAGCACGCCCGGCGCCGTGCGCACGCCGAGGGCCCGCACCGGCACGCCGGCGGCCTCCGCCTCGCTGCCCAGCGCGTCCTTGTCCAGCAGCGTCACGATGCGCACCTCGTCGCCGGCACGCCGCTGCGCCGCCGCGAGCTGGAGCAGCTGCCGCTCGGCGCCGCCCACGGAGAGGCAATTGATGGCGTGCAGCACGCGCACGGCGCGATGGTACCGAGCCCGTCGCGGCGGTAGAGTCCCGGAGTGATCGAGCGCCGCGTCACCGTCGCTCCGCGTTGGCGCCGGGAGGCCGGCGCCTGGCTGCCCGATGCGCTGGCGCTGGCGGTGCCGATCCTTCTCGTCGCGGCATGGTGGTGGCCGCTCCCCGGTCCCTCGGGCGCCTACGCGCTCGGCGGCCGTCTCCCGTGGAGCGACGGATTCGACTACTGGTCGGCGGCGCAGCACCTCCTCCAGCAGGGCGTGCTGGACGAATGGGGCTCGCGCCGGCCCATCAACGGAGCGTTCCTGGCGGCGCGGCTGGCGCTGACGGGCGATCGACTCCTGCTGGCGCTGGCGATCCAGTCGATGCTCCTCGCGGCGTCGCTGGCGGCGGTGACGGCGCAGGCGATCGCCCGGTTCGGGGTCCTCTCGGGCGCCGTGCTGGGCCTGGCGCTCCTGGTGCCGATCGCCGTGGTCCAGTGCACCACGCAGAGCGAGGGACTGGGTCTCCTCCTCGCGAACATGTCGCTGGCGCTCCTGCTGCGGGCCACGGCGTCGCCGCGGCCGAGGCGCGGCGTGGCGCTGGGACTGGCGCTCCTCACCGTGGCGATGGCGGCGCGCCCGGGCGCTCTCTTCATGCTGCCGGCGCTCGGCGTGGGCGCCGTGGTGCACGCGTGGCGCGGGCGCCGTCGAGACGGCGCCGCGATGGCGGCGACCGTCGTCGCGGCCGTCCTGCTCGGCGTCGGCGCGGGTGCGGCCGCGGGATCGCTCTACGCCGACCCGGCGGCGCGCCGCAGCGCGAACTTCGCGGGCACGCTCCTGGGGCTCGCGCGCGGCACCGACTACTACGACGCCGACGCGTGGCTCCGATCGCAGGTGGATCGCTGGGCGGGGGAGTCGGAGCGCGCCGACCTGGCGTACCGCGAGGCGTGGAGGCTGATGCGCGAGCAGCCGACGGTGATGGCGCAGTCGCTGGTCCGCAACACGGCGAAGTTCGCGCTGCGCGCGTGGCCGCTCCTGCTGCTGGCGGCGCTGGCCATCCCGCGCGCGCCGCGACGGGAGCGCTGGTTCTGGATCTCCGGCTGGCTGGGCATCCTCCTCAGCGTGCCCGTGGTCTTCGGCGACGGCGGCGTGCGCTGCCTGGCCGCGAGCTGGCCCTTCATGCTGGCCGGCGCCGCGTCCATCCTGCGCCGGCGCCGCGCTCCCGAGCCATCCGGCGGGACGGAGCCCTCGACGGCGCGCCGCTGGCTGACCGCCGGAACCGTCGCCGCTCTCGCGGCGCCGGCGATGGCCATCGTCGTTCCGGTCGTGGCGCGGCCCGCGGGGCTGCTGCATCGACTGCCGCGCCACGGCTCCTTCGAGGCCGACCAGTACCCGATGCCGGGGACGGAATGGGTGGACTGGGTGCGCGGAGCGCCGGCCTTCCACGCCCTGGTGGTGGCGACGGAGGCGCAGCGGGAGGCGCTTCCATCGGCGCTGCGCGCCCTGCGCGCAGTGACGCCGGAGGCGCTGGCCGCCGATCCCGCGGCGCAGGAATTCGGCGAGCCGCTCGCGGGAATCCCGTCGCCGTACCTCCTCTGCGTGGCCTACGACCTCGGCCAGCGCCGGGCGCGACACCTCGCGCTCCCCGCCGACGAGAAGACCGCCGCGGCCCTCGCCGCCGGTTCCTGGGCGGTGCGCATCGACACCGTTCCGCTCGCCCCGGGGAGTCGCGTCAGCGTCGGGAAGTTCGTGGCTCCGGTGCCGGGCCCGCCGCCGCGCTGAAACGCCTCAGACGAACTTGAGGCGCCGCGTGGCCAGCATCAGCATGCGCAGCAGCAGCACGCCGTGGCGCCAGCGGCTGATGTTCGTGGTGCCGTAGACGCGGTTCTGGTAGCGGATCGGCAGATCCACGATGCGGAGGTTGAGCTTGGCGGCGCCGAAGATGAGGTCGAAGTCGCCGAAGGGATCGAAGTCGCCGAAGTAGGCGCGGTTGGCGGCCAGGCGGTCGTAGTTGCGCCGCGTCAGCACCTTGGTGCCGCAGAGGGTGTCCTTGATGGGCTGGCCGAGCACCCAGCTGAAGGAGAGGGCGAAGAACTTGTTGGCCACCAGGTTCAGGAAGCGCATCGCCTCGTCCTGCATGGGATAGACCAGGCGCACGCCGTTCACGAACTCGCCGCGCCCGGAGGCGATGGCGTCGTGGAAGCGCCGCAGGTCCGCCGCGGGCACGGTGAGATCCGCGTCGAGGATCATGAGGATGTCGCCGGTGGCGGCGGCGAAGCCGCAGCGCACCGCGTCGCCCTTCCCGCGTCCCGGCTGCTTGAGGAGCTTGATGGTGCGCGACGGGAACTGCGGGATGGTGCGCTGGAGCGTCTCCCAGGTGTCGTCGGTGGAGTTGCCCTCCACGAAGATGATCTCCGTCCCGGCGCCGAGGTCGGGGATCTCCTCGCAGATCCGGCGGATGTTGCCGGCCTCGTTGCGCGCCGGCACCACCACCGACACGCTCATCGGCGCCGGCGCCGGCACGGGCGCGAGGCGGGCGATGAAGAGGTTCGTCAGGCAGAACCAGCGGAGCGGCCAGAGCTTGGCGAGGAACCGGTTCATCGCCTGTTCCACGATGGGAATCGGCAGCGGGCAGAGGATCTCGCTGAGGCGTCGGAAGCACTCGAAGCCTTCGATCTCCAGCAGGTTCCGGATGTCGTGCGGATCGAGCCAGCTCCGGCCGAGGCGCGGTCGGGCGAGCTTGAGCCGCCGCGCCGCCGCCAGCGGAAGCTGCCAGAGGCGGCTGTAGCTGTTGATGACCACGCGCGTGTCGCGGTGGCAGAATCGGCGGAGCGCCTTGAAGACCGCCTGCACATCCCAGAGGTCGACGAGCACATCGGGGAGCAGCACGAAGTCGAAGGTCGCGTCGGGGCCGAGCCGGTCGGCGAGGTCGTCGAGGCGCTCGTAGGCGTCGATGGACTCGAAGCGCAGCGAGGGATGGCGCCGCCGTGCCTCCTCGACGGCGCCGGCATCCACATCCACGCCGACGCCGCGCGACGGCCGCAGCGACGCGAGGAGCGAGCCGCCGCCGGCGCCGATCTCCAGCACCGAGGCCCCGGCGGGAACGATGAGCCCGTAGAGGCGCTCGAGCTCGCGGTGGTAGTAGCTGGGCCGCGCCTCCGCCCCGCGCGAGCGCCGTCGCTCCGCGGAGACCCGGCGCAGCGCCTCCTCGTAGGCGCGCTGCTGCTCCTGCGGCGACGGATTCTCCATCGTCGCCAGT
>CAZSVT010000119.1:0-9099 GCA_964610365.1 uncultured Isosphaeraceae bacterium | reverse complement strand
GCTGGTGGGCACGGCGCTGGCGCTGCTGGTCCTCACCATCATCACGGTGGCCGTGCGCTACATCGACGTGGGCGAGTTCAACATCCACATCGCCATCGGCATCGCCGTCATCAAGGCCACGCTGGTGGCCCTCTTCTTCATGCACCTGCGCTGGGACCGGCCGTTCAACCTGCTGATGTTCGTGGCGTGCGTGCTCTTCGTGGTGCTGATGATGGCGTTCACCGTGATGGACACCCGGGAGTACAAGTCGCTCCAGTTCACCGGGAATCCCCCGGCGGTGGAGGCGACGCTCAAGACGCAGGCGCCCGGCGCCCCGGTCGCCCGGCACACCCAGTACGCGCCCTGACCCCGGTCCCGCGCCGGGGCCGCGCCCCGCATGGCGATCAAGACCGCCCGCATCGTCGATCCCTTCGACGGCGCCGCCCAGCGGAGCGCCGCGTGGCGCGCCGGCATGTGGCTCGTGGTGGTGGTGGTGGTGGTGCTCTTCGCGGCCGCCATCCTCGGGTACCTGGTGGTGCGATTCGACGACCAGGTGGCCGGCGAGTGGCGTCCGGCGGGACAGCCGGGGCTGCCGCCCATCCTCCTCCTGTCGACGGCGCTCCTCGGCGCCGTCAGCCTCGCGCTGCACCTGGCGGTTCGCGCCGCCCGGACCGGCCGGAGCGCCCGCTGCGCCTCGGCGATGACGGCGGCCATGGGGGCGGCGGTCCTCTTCCTGGCGTCGCAGGGCGCGGCGTGGTGGCTGCTGCTGCGCGAGCACCTGCGGATCGACTCCTCGCTCTACGCCTGGACCTTCTACGTACTCACGGCGCTGCACGCCCTGCACGCCCTCGGCGGTCTTCCGCCGCTGTGGATGGTGGCCCGGCGCGCCCGACGCGGCGCGTACGGACCGGGCGCGGACGACGGGCCGGCGCTGGCGGCCCTGTACTGGCACGCGCTGGGCGCCGTGTGGCTCGCGGTCTACCTCACGCTATGGCTCGGAAGCCGGAGTTGACGCGGCGCCCGCCGGCTCCACGGCGGCCGGCGATGCGCCCGGATGGAAGGCGTGCCAGGCGAACCAGAGGCAGGGAACGGTGGGCATCGGAAATCCGAGCGAATCCTCGATCATCGCGCCGGCGGGATCGGCGGTGACCTTCGCGCGGAGCGGCGTGCCGGCGATCCGGATCTCGCCGCGACCGTCACGGCCCAGCGCCTCCACCAGGCCCTCGATCGAGATCACTTCCCAGCGGTCGCCGAGCTGCACGGCCACCATCGGGCTCTTCAGGTGCAGCCGCTGCCGCGCCAGTGACGCGTCGTCGGGCAGCGACGCCACCGGGAATCGCGTGGACTTCTCCATGAAGTACCGGGAGTAGCTGATGGCGTCGTAGCGACGCTTCGACTGCGGGTCGCCGAGGGCGAGGGTGGTGTGCGGATGGGCCGCCAGCCACGAGGCCCAGGTGGCGATCGACACGCCGTCCACGAGCGGCAGTTTCGTGCCGGCCAGCGGGCCGGCGATGGCGCGCATGCCCAGCTGGCTCCAGAGGCTCGGCTTCTCCGCGTCGAGGTCGTACATGACCAGGTTCGAGTCCAGCAGCAGGCCGCTCACCCCGAAGCGAAGGACGCGGCCGTCGATCGTCCGCCGGAAGGCGAGCGCCGAGTCGCAGAGGCCGCTGTAGGTGACCGCGATGGGCACGCCGGCGAGCGTGTCGTTCACCACCTCGTGGGCGTTGAGGATGCGCAGCGGGTACGCCCGTGCCTCGCCGCCGATCACCACGCCCAGGACGCGGTCGTCGTTCACAACCGGCTTGCGCCGTTGCGACTGATTGAGGGTGTAGACATCGCGGCCGTCGACGGTCGGGGGATCGTCGAGGGGCAGGAAGATGTCGCGCGGTTGACCGCTGGCCACCAGGCGCCCGCCGTCGGTGCGCAGGTTGCCGAGATCGAATCCGTAGCTGGCGGGGTCCCTGCCGTCGCCGATCCGTGAACCGGAGCGGAGCACGCCCGTCAGCGCCCAACCCAGGAGGAGGGCGATCGCCGCCATCGCCAGCACCACCACCCAGCCGCCGCCCGCGAAGGTGAGTCGGGCGGGTGGCGTGGAATGCATCAGCGGAGCTCGAAGGGTTCGCGAGATCGAGCGGCTTCAGGGGCGGGCCACCGACGGGGCGGCACCGTAATGCAGCCCGCCGCGCAGCGCCGCCGCCGGCCCCACGGCGCCGCGATCCACCACCACCAGGATGAGCAGGAGGGGCAGGTAGACGATGCTGCCCACGAAGACGGCGCGGGCGCTGGCGGCGTCGCGTCGGCGCCAGAAGCGCCAGGCGAGCATCGACAGCCAGGCGCCCAGGACGATCGCCCCGGCGGCGTACCACCAGCCGGCGACGCCGAAGATCGTTCCCATGAGCGAGAGCGGCACCAGCAGGAGCGAGGTGAGCAGCACCGTCTCCGAAGTGACGCGCCCCTCCTCGTCCAGCACCGGCAGCATGGCGAAGCCGCCGCGCCGGTAGTCCTCCCGGTAGAGCCACGCCAGGGCGAAGAAGTGCGGCAACTGCCAGACGAAGAGGAGACCGCCGAGGATCCAGGCGCCCGGTTCAAGGGCACCGGTGGCCGCGGCCCAGCCGATCATGGGCGGCGTGGCTCCGGTCACGGCCCCGATGACGGTGTTGAAGGTGGTGACCGGCTTGAGCGGCGTGTAGAGCAGGACGTACACGACGATGGTGCCGAGCGTGAGCGCGGCCGCCAGCAGGTTCCCGAAGAGCGCCACCAGGGAGACGCCGGCGTACGCCGCGAGGATTCCCACCACCAGCACCAGCGCCGGCGCGACATGACCCGCCGGGAGCGGTCGTTGCCGCGTGCGCTCCATCCGGGCGTCGCGCCGGACTTCCGCGAACTGGTTGAGCATGGCAGCGCTGGCCGCGGCCAGCGCCGTTCCGATGACGGTGCCCAGGAACTGCTCCCATCCGCGCTCGAGGCCCGGGGCCACCAGGTATCCCGCGGCGGTGGTGAACACCACCAGCGCGCTGAGCCGGGCCTTGGCCAGCGCCGACCAGATGGCCAGGGCGCGAGGCCTGCTCGCGTCGGCGGAGTCGATCGAAGGCGTCGTGGCGCTCGACATGATCGCGTGGATCGGGGCGACGGCGGCGGCGCCGAAGGGTTCGTAGTATAGGGGTCGCATGTGGAGCGAATGGACCTCGCACCTCCTCGCGGCGACCTCCTCCACCGGGGCCGGCGCCAGCGGAACCACGATGGCGATGATCGGCGGCGCCGCGCTGCTGGCGGGCCTGGTCATCGTCGTGGCGGCCTCGTTCATCAAGCCCTCGAACCTCGCCATCGGGTTCGGTGCCACGACCGCCATGTGGGCGCTGGGCTACGCGGCGATGACGGCGCCGGGACTGCCGGCGGGGGAGGTGCTCTTCGCCCTCATGCTCCTCTGCGTCGGCGCCGCGGGGACGATCGCGTCCGCGCGGGGCGGGACCGCGCGCTCGGGACTCGTGGTGGGATTGGTGAGCGCCGCCGCCAACCTGCTCATCGTCGGCAGCCTCTTCGGCGGGCGGGCCTCCGCCACCATCGAAGTGGAGCGAGGCGGCGCGGTGGAGCGCTTGCCGCTCTTCGCGCCCGCGGCGGCATCGGCGCCGGGCGGTGCGCCGTTCGGCCTGCGCCTGGAAGCGCCCGGCGCTGCCGGCGGCCCGCCGCGCGTGGCCTTGGTCGAGGAGCGCCGCAGCGCGCACGACGCGGGCGTTCGCGCCGGTGACCGGATCCTGAGGCTGGACGGCCGTCCCGTCGCCACCGACGCGGATGTGGCCGCCATCGAGGCGTCCGTCCTCCAGCGCCGCGATTCCTTCGGGCAGCGGTCGATCCTCTGGGTCGCGGGCCTCTTCGCCGCCTCCGGCGCGCTGGGCTGGCTCGGCGGCGTGGTGGGGCGGCGACGCGACGGCGAGCCGATCCGGGATCCCGCGGCGCTCATGGCGATCGTGGCGTCGGTCACCGTGCTGCTGCTGCTGGTCACGGGCGGACTCGTCACCGGGCTCGAGGCGGGGCTCGCGGTTCCGGACTGGCCGAACTCCTTCGGCCACAACATGCTGCTCTACCCCATCAGCGAGATGAAGGGCGGCATCTACTACGAGCACGCCCACCGTCTGTTCGGCATGCTCGTGGGTGTCACCATGCTGGTGCTGGTCTCGGTGGTCTTCCGCTGCGACCGTCGCGCGACCGTTCGCGGTCTCGCCGTGGTGCTCCTGGCGGCGGTGGTGGTGCAGGGCGTGCTGGGCGCCATGCGCGTGACGGGATCGATCTCCATGAGCGAACACCGCGCCGACCATGCGCCGAACCTGGCGCTCGCCATCGTGCACGGGGTGCTGGGGCAGGGGATCCTCGCGGCCTCCATGCTCCTGGCGGCGATGCTCTCCACCACCTGGCGCGCTGCGCCGGCGGCGCGCGTGGTGCCGGGGGCGGGCACGATGCGGACCTTCGCGTCGACGCTGGTGGTCCTCATGGTGATGCAGCTGGTGCTCGGCGCCTGCTATCGACACCTGCTCGTGCCGCCCACCGCGGATCACCCGGGCTCGTCGCCGCTCTGGGCGCTCCATTCGCACATCACGCTGGCCGCCGTGATCATGGTGCTGGCCCTTCTGGCGGGTTTCCGCGCCAAGGCGCTGGGCCGCGACGACGGCGTGCCGATCGTCCCGTCCCTCGGCCGCATGCTCCACATCGCGGTGGGACTCCAGATTCTCCTGGGCATCGGCGCCCTGGTCGCGGTGTCGATGCGCGCCGGACCATCCATTCCCGCGTGGGAAGTGGTGATCACCTCGGCCCATCACGCCCTGGGAGCGATCCTCCTGGCGCTGGCGCTGCTGCTCGCCGGTTGGTCCGTGCGTCTCCTCCGCGCGGAGCCCGCCGGACCGCGGGCATCCGTCACCGCGGGCGCCGACGGCGGCCGGTGATCACTCCTCCACCTGGATCACGGGCTTCAGCGCCTCCTCCAGCGCCAGGACCAGGTACGCGGTGGCCAGTTCGGGCTTCGACTCCATCCAGCGCTCCGCCGGGTTTCGGAAGCTCCCGTCGTCGGCCTGCAGCGCCACGATCGCGTCGATGAGCTCCTCGCGCCAGTTGTGCGCCGTGCCATCGGGCGTGGAGATCGTGGGCTGCCGCGCCGCGAAGAGCGCGCGGGCCATGGCGTGCAGGTAGTAGTAGCGCCCCTCCTGGCCCATCCCCGGGTTCTCGGCGAAGGTCCAGCGGGAGCGGATCCAGTCGAGGGCCAGCTTCACGCGCGGGTCCTCCGCGGTGAGCCCGGCGTAGAGCAGGCTCTTGAATCCCGCGTAGGTCATGCTCCCGTAGCTGCGCAGGGATCGCGGCTGCCCGGGAGGCATCTTCTCCCCGGCGCGGCCTTCACCCGCCGCGGCGCTGGCCATGCTCTCGCCGCCGTTGGCGGGGGTGTAGACCATGCCGCCGTCGCCGCTGCCGTCCACGCACCACGAGGCGCCGTTGAACTCGCGAAGGTTCTGGCAGCGCGTCACGAAGACGAGGGCCTTCTGCACCGAGGGATCGGTGGCGGTCACGCCCGCTTCATGCAGGGCGTCGAGGAAGACCTGCGTGTTGCTCAGGTCGGGGCGGCGGCCGTTGCCGTATCCGGCGCCACCGAACCAATCCTGATCGGGCGAGATCCCCTGCGCCTGCGTCCACTGGTTGGCCTGGAGCCAGGCCACGCACTGCCGGACCATCTCGCCATGTCGCTGGGCCCCGAGCGGCACAAGTCCCATGGTGATCGACGCGGCCACATAGTTGCCCAGCGCTCCCGTCGGATCCGGCTCGAATCGGCCGTCCTTCCACGCGCCGGAGCGGATGAACTCCACGGCCTTCACCACGAGCGCATCATCCCGCAGCTCGGCGCTCCGCTGGGCGAAGGCACGGAGGACGAGCCCGGTCACCGCCAGCGGCGCCGAGAGGGAGGTGCGCGCCTGATCGGTACCGGCCGCGGGCGTCTCCTCCATCCAGCCGCCTCCGGGCCCCTGGGCCTTCCGGAGCCAGGCGAGGCCGCGGTCGATGGACGCCACCGCCCTGTCGAAGTGAGCCGGCGATACCGGGACCTGGGCCGCCTTCGAGGCGATGAGCGTCGGACCCGGGGACCGAATCACCACCCGCTCGGGCGGAGGTGGGATCGGAGCCACCGTCGTCACCTTGGCCGAGTCCGCCCGCTCCGTGATGGGACGGGATGGCGCAGCGGTAACCTCGGACCTCACCAAGGCCGGGAGCGGCACCAGGCGTTCGTCTGGACGGGCCTCGGCCAGCGCCGGGAATGGGCAGGCGGCGGCCGAAAGGGTGGCCACGATGACCGGTCCGAGGATGCGGGCGGGGTGAAGTCGAGCGGTCGCGGGCATCTGGGGTCCTCCAGTGTGTGGGTCAGGATAACGGCCGAGCGGCGATCCAGTGCTCATATGGGCGATTCTGCAGTGGACGAATCTCGCACCTGCGACAAACTCAAGGAAAGCCCGACATCGGCAGGCGATCCTGCCGTGTGCGCCGTCGAAGAGTGCGTACTCTGCGACGACTCGGGGCCCGCACGTGCGGTGACCCCTGGACCCCGGTTTCGGACACGACGAGGAGACAAGACGCAATGAAGTACTGTTCCGTACTCACCGCATCACTTGCATTGGCGGCGGCATCCACCGCCAGCGCTCAGCTGCTGTTCAGCTGGTCGGATGGCAACGGTTTCTACCATCCGCGCAGCAATGACTTCACCTTCTACAACAACTGCTTCGTGGAGCCGCCGGACGGCGTCACGGACGTCCACATCACCCAGGTGGACATCTACTTCCTCGCTCCTGCGGCGGCACTCTTCAACGAGGTGACCGTCAGCGTGGCCGAGATGGGCGGTGGTCCCACCAACGCGACCCTGACGCTCGGAACCGAGACCATCATCGGCGTCGTCGAGACCCCGAACACCGACAACATCCTCCAGGTCTTCACCGTCTCGGTGCCCTGCGACATCACGATCCCGATGAACATGACGAACCCGCCTTTCGGCGGCTTCTGGGTCGGGAATCGCAACAGCTGGACGCAGGCGACGCCCGCTGGAATCCAGCCCGGCTTCCTTGGCGCCCTGACGCCTCCCGCGATCGGTGCGACGTTCAACTCGGTGGGCCGCTACCAGTGGAGCACCGCCACCTTCGTTCCGAACCTGATCTTCGGCGGCGCGGTTCCGGCCAACGGCATGAACATCGCGGTCGATGTCTTCGGTGACTTCGGAGAGCCGCCGTGCACGGGCCCGGCGTCGACCGTCACGGAGACCGAGATCTGCGGCGAGGACACCAATGGCGGCTGCAATGCCGGCCCGATCCCGGCCTACGAGCTCGTCGGCAGCGCCCCGTTCACCATCGCCGGCACCTACTGGGCCGACGGCGGAACGCGCGACACCGACTGGTTCCAGTTCACCGTTGATGTGCAGTCGGATGTGACCGTCACCATCTATGACGACTTCGGCGCCTTCGCCTGGTTCGCCAGCATCCCGACCTGCGACACCCTGCAGATCCTCGGCCAGTCCACCACGGACTGCGCGTCCACCTTCACGGTGCCGTGCGTCCCGGCGGGCACCTATGTGCTCATCGTGGCTCCGGCCAGCTTCAACGGCGTGCTCTGCGACGCGCCGAACGGCCTCAGCAACTACACGGTGGAAGTGGCCACGATCGCGTCGGATTGCCCGGAGTGCGGCGAGTCGGCCAACGACTGCTGCGTCGCCGGCGTCGGCCCGTCGTGCTCGGACTTCGACTGCTGCACCGCGGTGTGCGCCGTCGACCTGTTCTGCTGCACCAGCGAGTGGGACCTCACCTGCGCGTACGAGGCATCGGCCTTCTGCTTGATCGATTGCGAGAACGTGTGCGATGTCAGCCTGAACGATTGCTGCGTGGCCAGCGTCGATCCCGGCTGCTCGGACGAGTTCTGCTGCAACCAGGTCTGCGCGGTCGACCCGGTCTGCTGCGAGACGGCCTGGGATCAGGTGTGCGTCACCGAGGCCGAGGCCATCTGCGGTGTCGATTGCCCCGGCCCGTGCGAGGTGAGCGCGAATGACTGCTGCGTGGCCAATCCGACCCCCGGCTGCTCGGATTCGGATTGCTGCAACATCGTCTGCGCTCTCGACCCCGTCTGCTGCGACACGGCGTGGGACGCGATCTGTGCGGGTGAGGCGGTCACCGAGTGTGGTCTCGACTGCACCGGCGGCGTCTGCGGCACCAGCGAGAACGATTGCTGTGCCATCGGCATCGGCCCCGGCTGCTCGGACGAGGCGTGCTGCAACACGATCTGCGGGATCGACACCTTCTGCTGCCAGACGGAGTGGGACATCGTCTGCGCCCAGGAGGCGTACGAGAACTGCGGCATCTGCCCGGCGGTTCCGAACGATGATTGCGACGGGGCGAACCCGATCATCGACGGCGTGACTCCGTTCAGCACGCTCGGCGCCACCGACAGCGACACGCCGCCGCTGCCGCCGGAGTGCGACAAGGGCTTCGGCCCCGATTTCCATCGCGACATCTGGTTCGCCTACGAGGCGACCTGCAATGGAACGGCCACCTTCTCGACCTGCGGGACCGCGGACTTCGACACGCGGCTCGCCCTGTACTCCGATTGCGACGGCACGCTCGTGGCCTGCAATGACGACGGAGACGGTTGCGATCCTGCACTCACTTCGCTCATGACCGCCGAAGTGACCTGCGGGACGACCTACTACCTCCGTGTCGGCAGCTTCAGCGCCATCGGCTTCGGCACCGGCAGCATCCTGATCTCCTGCGCGGGTGACTGCGGTCCGAAGTGCCAGGGCAACCCCGACGACGCCGACTTCAACAACGACGGCTGCGTCGACGGTGACGACCTCGGCACCCTGCTCGGTCTCTGGGGTCTGGGTGGCGGCTACTCGGTCGCCGACCTCAACTGCGATGGCAAGGTCGACGGCGACGATCTCGGATCGCTGCTCGGTCTGTGGGGCTGCGACGACTGATCGAACCCACTGACCTCGGCGAGTCCACATGACTCGACGGCCCCCCGGCTTCGGCCGGGGGGCCTTTTCCTTAGGAGGTATTTACATGACCCCACCCCCCCAAGAACAACTGCGGGGCGGGGCCGCGTCGGTTAACTTTG
>CAZSVT010000118.1:0-9216 GCA_964610365.1 uncultured Isosphaeraceae bacterium | reverse complement strand
CGGATTGGCCGGGTCGGAGACGGTGTCGCCGATGTGAACCTTCCCCAGCTCCTTCACGCCGGTGATGATGTAGCCCACCTGGCCGGGACCAAGCTCGGCGCAGGGAGTGGGGTCGGGCCGGAACTGGCCGACGTCGAGCACTTCGTGCGTCGTGCCGGCCTTCATGAACTTCATCCGCTGCCCCTTGCGGACGGTCCCCTCCTTCACCCGCAGGTAAGTGATGACGCCGCGGTAGCTGTCGTACGAGGCGTCGAAGATCAGGGCGCGCAGCCGATCGGTCTGCTGCGGGCGCGGCGGCGGCAGGCGGTCGCAGATGCGATCGAGCAGCTCGTGGATGCCCTGTCCCGTCTTCGCGGAGACGAGGAGGCAGTCCTCGGCGGGCAGGCCCAGCACCTGCTCCACCTCCATCGCCACCGTGTCGGGATCGGCGGCGGGGAGATCGATCTTGTTGATCACCGGGATGAGGGCGAGATCGTGCGAGGCGGCGAGGTAGGCGTTGGCCACGGTCTGCGCCTGCACGCCCTGCGTCGCGTCGACGACGAGCACGGCGCCCTCGCACGCGGTGAGCGCCCGCGACACCTCGTACGCGAAGTCCACGTGTCCCGGAGTGTCGATGAAGTTGAGCTGGAAGTCCTCGCCCTTGAAGGTGTGGTGCACCGTCGCGGCGCTCGCCTTGATGGTGATCCCGCGCTCGCGCTCCAGGTCCATCGAGTCCAGGAGCTGATCGCGCGCCTCGCGAGCGCTCACCGCCTTGGTGGCCTGGAGGAGTCGATCGGCGAGCGTGCTCTTGCCGTGGTCGATGTGGGCGATGATGGAGAAGTTGCGGACCTTCACGGAGGGTGACCGCGGCGCGCGGGGCCGCCATGATAGGGCCGGGCGCTACGGCCGATCGCCGTCATCGCGCGTTCCGGGCTCGGGCGGCGCTTCGACCTCGAATCGGGGCCAGCGTCCGCCGTCCCGACGCTCGCCGAGCGGCAGGGGCTGACGATCGTCGGGCGTCCCGCATTCGGGGCAGGCGTGCGATCCCGGGGCCCGGTGCTCCAGCCAGTAGCCGCAGATGACGCAGACATCATGCCCGCACCTGCGCATGGCCGCCCACCAGACGCGCCGGCGGGGCCCGATGGCGCCGGTGGTGAGCAGGATGATGATCACCATCGCCGCCGCCACGCTGCCGCCGGAGATGGTGAAGCGCATCCAGTCCGGCATCGGGACGAACTGGAGTCCCAGGTGCAGCGGCAGGAGCAGCAGGCTGCAGGACAGGATCCCGATGGCCACGGCGCGCGCTCCCGGCAGCCGGCGCCCGGCGGGATGCTGCGACGGGAGCATCTCCAGGTACTCCGACCAGACGCGATCCCGTTCGCGACCCTCCAGGCGCGGACCGGCGCCGCGTCGCGCCGGCGTCATGGAACCATGACGCGCTGATACGAGCCGTCGCCGGCGCGCAGTCGCACCGAGTCTCGGCCCTTCGGCTCCATGGCGAGCAGCACCGGTGGCACGCTCGGGGAGTCCGGGAGCAGCAGGAGGGTGGACCCGTCGATGATCCAGCGCCCCGTGTGTCCGGCCAGCGAGATCGGCGCGGCGGCGCTGCCGGCCGGCGCCTCGGCCCGATAGCGTCCGTCGGCGCTGATGGCGAGCGTGCCGCCCGGACCGCTCCAGAGGCCCAGCAGCCGATCCTCGATGGCGGACGGGGCCGAGTCGAAGCGCACCATGGAGTCGAGCCCCGGAATGCGCAGCTGCACTTCGCTGCCGGCGCGCGCCAGTTCGCAGCGCGTCTGCTCCGGCGTGCGGATGCCGTAGGGCTCCAGCATGAGCGCCTGGTAGTTCAGGCGCGACCAGCGCCCGACCTGGTGCGGCGCGTCGAAGCGGTTCGTGCCCGACCAGAGGCGATACGAGCCGTCGTCGCCGAGCTGGAGGAGCTGCCGGCCGTTGGACCACCATCCTTCCACGGGAACCGGCGCCGTCGGATCGAGCGGCAGCGGCGTGGAGTCGATCTGGGCGGCGGCGGTGGGGTTGTTCAGTCGATCGCCGGGATCCGGCGCACAGGCGCCCACGGCCAGGAGGAGCGCCGCGGCGAGGGCATCGACGCGAAGGCGTCGCATCGGAGAGCGTTCGTCGGCGTGGGTGGTCATCGTCGTTGAGCGAACTGCGGGAGCGGGAGGCGACGGTCGATCTCGTCGAGCGGCTGGGCCACCAGGTCGTATCCGTCGGCGTCGACCACGGCGCACGGAACGATCTCGCCCGGGCTGGGCGCCTCGGAGCATACGAGCCAGGTGGAGGAATCGATGGACGGCGCCTGGAAGCGGGTGCGGCCGAGCATGAGCGATCCGCCCCGACCGACGCCGCTGGTGCGGCGAGAACGGCTTCGGCCGGGCGCCGGCCCGTCGATCAGGACCTCGACCCGCGCTCGACGCTCCGCCAGGGATCGCGCCGCCTGGAACGCGATCTCCTGCTGGGCCAGCATGAGTTCCTCCTCGCGCCGGGCCTTGATCTCGTCGGGCACGTGCAGCGCCGGATCCGCATCCATGGTGCCCGCCGGCGTCGGCTCCTCGCGCGAGTAGCGGAAGACGCCCATCATCTCGAAGCGGCTCTCGCGCACGAAGTCGAGGAGCTCGCGGTGATCGTCCTCGGTCTCGCCGGGGAAGCCGGTGATGAAGGTGGTGCGGATGGCCATCCCCGGGACGCGGTCGCGCAGTCGGCGGATGAGCGAGCGCTGCGCGGCGGCGCTGGTGCGGCGGCGCATCGCATCCAGCATGCGTTCGCTGGCGTGCTGGAGGGGGATGTCCACGTACTCCAGCAGGTTCGGCAGGCGCGCGAAGCAGTCGATCATCGTGTCGTCGAAGGTGCTGGGGTAGGCGTACATGAGGCGCAGCCACGCCCCGCCGTGGGCGCTCGCCTCGCGATCGAGCGCCTCCAGCAATCCCACCAGCCCCGGCTCGTACCCGATGTCCGCGCCGTAGCTCGTGGTGTCCTGGCCGATGAGATTCAACTCCACGACGCCCTGCGCGAGGAGCTCGCGCGCCTCGCGGAGGATGGCCTCGAGCGGCTTCGAGCGCATCTTGCCGCGGATGGAGGGGATGGTGCAGAAGGCGCAGCGCTGGTTGCAGCCCTCGCTCACGCGCAGGTAGGCCCAGTGACGCGGCGTCAGGCGGAAGCGTCCCGAGTCGTCCTCGAAGTAGCCCACGCCTCGACCGTCGTTCCCGCTCACGGTCAGTCCCACGGTCGATCGTCCGCGCTCGGAGGCCGCCTGGAGGGCGTTCGCGGAGACCCAGAATCGGTGCGGCGCCTCGAGCCCGGTTCCGGCGACGCTTCCTGCCGCGACGCCGTGGTCGGCATCGGCGCCCGCCGCCGGCGCCGCTCCCCCGCGCACCGCGTCGGCGATCCGATCCCGATCGAAGACGCCCACCAGGGCGTCGATGCCCGGGGCCCACTCCAGGAGTTTGGCGCGATGCCGCTGGACCAGGCATCCCGCCACGACGACGCGTCCCACCCGCCCCCGGCGCTTGCGCTCCAGCGCCTCGTGGATCACTTCCATCGACTCCTCGCGACTCGCCTCGAGGAAGCCGCAGGTGTTGATCACGATCGCGCCGGCGCCGTCATGCTCGCTCACCAGTCGGAAGCCCGCGTCGCGCAGCGTGCCGAGCATCTTCTCGCTGTCGACGAGGTTCTTCGGGCAGCCGAGGCTGACGAAGGCCACGCCATCGGCGTCGGGGCTGGGAGTGGGGGGGCGCGATCGCGGCATGCCCGGGTCTCAGGGAAAGGCACTCATGAGCAGCTGGAGGATGATGCCCAGGGTGCCGAGCACCGTGCCGACGATGCCGAGCACGAGTCCGGCGATGCCCATGCCGCGATTGACCGGATCCTTCATGGCCATCGTCCCGGTGACGATGGCCGCGACGCCGGAGAACGGACCGCAGCAGCTCAGCGCGAGGAGTCCCGTCACCAGGGAAGCGATCGCCAGTCCGCGACGGCTGCCCGGCGCCACCTCTCCGGCCGCCGGCGGTGCGCCGGGGTTCATGCCGGAAGGATCGGCGCCCGACGGCATCGACACCGGCGGGGGAATCACCGCCGCCGGCGGCGTCACGCCGTGCTGCTGGAGCAGCGATCCCGCGGTCGTCCACTGCTGGGTGGCATGATCGAAGATGGCGTCGCCCGGAACCACGTTGCCGGTGGCGAGGTACGCCGAGAGCTCCCCGAGCGAGTAGGGCCCGAAGCTGTGTTCTCCGCGACGAAGGGTGTACTGGCCGGTGTCCGTGTTCATGGGGTGCCGTTCCCGGAGTGCAGGTGGTCGGCGAAGCGGCCAAGCATACGGAGCCACTCTCCGTAGCGGTAGACGATGCCGAGTTCGTCGTGCATGCTTCGGATCGCGCCGTGGAGCCGTTCATGAAGCGAGGTGCTCCAGGCGGTGCGACGGGGATCGCAGTAGAAGGTCCGGCACCCGAGCGGGCGGGCGATCCTGGCGCCGCAGAGCCGGCCATCCAGCCACGGGCAGGCGCCGGCGCTCCATTGCGGGAGCGATCGCCGGGACGCGCGGGCGTCCGGTTCGTCCCGCCGATGCGGCGCCGCCGAGCCCGCGGTGCGCACGAACCAGGCCGTCTCGAGCCCGGTCACGAAGAGGTCGTGGCCGTACTCGGCGAAGCGGCAGCAGTGTCCCCCGGCGAGGCAGAGGGGCCGCGCCTCCTGCGCCGACCGCTCCGCGTCGTCGTAGATCTCCACGATCCGCGCGCCCACGCGCGGGTCACCGACGGCGCCGAGCCAGCCGCGGATCTCCTCCTCGGTGGCGCCGTCGGTCACGAGGCGGCCTCCGATCGGCGCGAATCCTCCTCCAGCATCACCCGGATCTCGACGAGCGGATGCAGTCGGCCGGCCGGCGCGTCCATCCCCGGGCAGGGCACGCGCGTCTTCGTCGACTCCCACGCCTCGCGGCTCACCAGGTTCTCGCGCCAGAAGGGCCAGGTCCGGCACTGCGACGGCCGGCTCCGGTAGACGCCGCACACCGCCCGACCCGGCACGGACGCTCGATCGAGGAAGACGCAGTCGTTGCCGTGCTCCGTGACGCGCTCCTCCAGCGAGCGCCGCGAGCCGATCGCGCGCGTGTAGCGGGCGATGAACGCCGCCTCCTCCATGCCGAGATCCTCGGCCAGGGCGCGGATCTCCGCCGCGTCCACCCAGACGGCGCCGGGCGGACCGGTGCAGCAGTTCCCGCACTGCGTGCAGGCGAAGCGAAGTCCGGCCCGGTACCAGGGCTCGCCCCCGGTCACGACTCGTCGCCGGACTCCTCGGTCTCTCCGGGCTCCGCGTCGTCCTCCAGCTCGGTGAGCGACTCCGCCGACGGCTCCTCGCCGATGATCAGATCGGCGGGGGACTCCTCGTCGGCGAACTCGCCGTCCTCGTCGCCCAGGCCCGGCGTCATGACGGCGCTGGCCGCCTGCGCCGCCACCATGTCGGCCACCGTGGTGCCGACGCCCACGCGCTCGGCGCCCAGGTTCTCCGCACGGTTCGCGGCGTCGGCCCGCATCGCGGCCTCGGTGGCCTCGTCGATGGCCGGGATCTCCACCAGCGGTCGCACCTTGATCTTGGGGTACTGGCCGAAGCCGGTGCCCGCGGGGATCAGGTGGCCCAGGAGGACGTTCTCCTTGAGACCCTGGAGCTTGTCCACGGCCCCCTTGAGGGCCGCCTCGGTGAGCACCTTGGTGGTCTCCTGGAAGCTGGCGCCGGAGAGGAAGCTCTCCGCCTGCAGCGACGCCTTGGTGATGCCCAGCAGCAGCGTCTTGAAGCGAGCCTGCTTGGGCTTGCGGGTCTTGCAGGGCTTCTTCCCCTGGCTCTCGGCCAGGGCGTTGGCTTCCTTGACCTCGTCCTTGCCGTAGAGGCGGCCCTTCTGGAGCGCGGTCTCGCCGCTGTCCTCGATGACCAGCTGATCCTTGAGCGCCTCGTTCTGCTGCGTGATCTGGAACTTGTCGACCACGTCCAGCGGGAGCGCGCTGGTGTCTCCCGGATCGGCGATGCGCACCTTGCCGAGCATCTGGCGCAGGATCACCTCGATGTGCTTGTCGGAGATCGGCACGCCCTGGGCGCGATAGACGTTCTGGATCTCCTCGAGCATGTAGGTGTGCAGGGCCTCCTCGCCGCGGATGCGGAGGATGTCGGCCGGGATGGCCGGACCTTCGCAGAGCGGATCGCCGGCCTGCACGCCGTCGCCGGTGTGCACGCGCAGGTGCTTGCCCTGCGGCACGTGATGCTCCACCGCCTCCGCCTCGCCGCTGGGCGGCGTGACGCGGATGGTCATCTTGCCCTTGCGGCGCTCGGGCAGCAGCTCGACGCGTCCGGAGACCTCGGCGAGCACGGCGGGATCGTGGGGCTGGCGGGCCTCGAAGATCTCGGTGACGCGCGGCAGACCGCCGACGATGTCGGCCGACCGCTGCGCTTCCTTGGGCGTGTGGGCGAGCATCTGGCCGGCCTTCACCACCTGGCCGTCCTCCACCTCGATGCGCGCCTTCGCGGGAATGTTGTGGAAGTCCAGGACCTGGCCGGACACGGGATCCACCACCTTGATCTGCGGATGGCGCTCGCCGGTGTGCTCGATGATGATGCGCTCGCGCACCGAGCCCTTGGTGTCCACCTTGACCGTCTCGCCCTCGATGATGTCCTTGAACTCCACGCGGCCGCTCTTCTCGGCCAGGATCGGCGTCTTGTGCGGATCCCAGCGCATGAGCTGCTGGCCCTTCTTCACCTTGTCGCCGCCGCGGACCTCGAAGATGGCGCCGTAGGGGACCTTGAACTTCTCCAGTTCGCGTCCCTTGTCGTCCTTGACCGCCAGTTCGCCGGTCTTCTTGAGGGCCACCAGGTGCACGCCGCCCTCCACCTCGGCCGCCACCTCATTGCAGTCGCGCAGTTCCACCGTGCCGGCGTTCTGCGCGGCGTAGGTGGTGTCGGAGACCGAGCTGAAGGCGATGCCGCCGGTGTGGAAGGTGCGCATCGTGAGCTGGGTGCCCGGCTCGCCGATGGACTGGGCCGCGATGATGCCCACGGCCATGCCTTCCTCCACCAGCTTGCCGGTGGCCAGGTCCATGCCGTAGCAGAGGGCGCAGACGCCGCGCTCCGACTCGCACTTGAGCGGGCTGCGGACCTGCACCGCGTCGATCCCCAGCTTCTCGATCTCGCGGGCCACCGTGTCGTCGATGAGATCGTTCTCCTTGACGATGACCCGGTCGGTGCGCGGATCGATGATGGTGGAGCGGCAGGTACGGCCGCGCACCACCTCGCGCAGCGGGACGTCCACGTCCTCACCCTTGTAGATGGCGCGCTTGCCGATGCCGAAGCGCGTCTTGCAGTCGTGCTCGGTGATCACCACGCTCTGGGCCACGTCGCACAGCTTGCGGGTGAGGTAGCCGGAGTCGGCGGTCTTGAGGGCGGTGTCGGCCAGGCCCTTGCGCGTGCCGTGCGTGCTGGTGAAGTACTCCAGCACGCTGAGGCCTTCGCGGAAGTTGGAGTTGATGGGCGTCTCGATGATCTCGCCCGAGGGCTTGGCCATGAGGCCGCGCAGGCCGGCGAGCTGCTGCATCTGGCTCTTGTTGCCGCGGGCGCCCGAGTCGGCGAAAAGGTAGACCGGGTTCAGGTACTTCGCCACCTCGGTGCCCGTGCGCGCGTCCGGCGCGGGCACCGGCGCCTCGTGGCCCGTGCGCGTCTGCCGCCAGTCGTGCTTGAGCGTCTCCATGAGGTGGTCGGAGATCTCGGCACGGCACTTCGACCACGCCTCCAGCACCTGGTTGCGGCGCTCGCCATCGGTGATGGCGCCTGTGTCGTAGCTGCGATGGGCCTTCTTCACCTGCTTGCGCGCCGCCTCGATCAGCCGCTCCTTGTCCTCCGGGATGCGGAGATCGGTGATGCCGAAGGAGAGGCCGCTGACGGTGGAGAAGCGGAAGCCCGTGGACTTCATCTCGTCCAGGAGTTCGATGGTGGCCGCCTTGCCGCGGCGCGCGAAGGTGTCGTCGATGACCCGCGCGGCGCCCTTCTTGCCCAGGGCGCAGTTGTAGAAGGGCATGCCGTCGGGAAGGATCTCGCTGAAGTAGAGCCGGCCGACGGTGGTCACCAGGCGGCGCTCCGCGGGCAGGCGCTCCGGCGTGCCGGTCTGGCTGTGGACGACCTCGTCGAAGCGGTCGAGCCGCACTTCGATCCAGTCATGGATCCGGACCGTGCCCAGGTCGTAGGCCATGAAGGCCTCGTGGATGTCGCGGAAGGAGCGCAGGCCCCGCCGCCATCGCAGGTACGCCGCCTCGTCCTTGCGGCGATCCGGCTGCTCCTCGAATCCGAGCGTCAGGAAGTAGACGCCCATGACGATGTCCTGCGACGGCGACACGATGGGGTTGCCGTTCGCGGGCGAGAAGATGTTGTGCACGCTCATCATGAGCACGTGCGCCTCCGTCTGCGCCTCCACGGAGAGCGGCAGGTGGACGGCCATCTGGTCGCCGTCGAAGTCGGCGTTGTAGGCGGTGCAGACCAGCGGGTGGATCTTGATGGCGTTGCCTTCGACCAGCACCGGCTCGAAGGCCTGGATGCCCATGCGGTGCAGCGTGGGGGCGCGGTTGAGGAGCACCGGGTGGTTGCGGATCACGTGCTCCAGGATGTCCCACACCTCGGCGTCGCGGCGCTCGATCATGCGCTTGGCGCTCTTGATGGTGTCGGCCAGGCCGTTGTCCTTGAGCTTCTTGATGATGAACGGCTGGTAGAGCTCCAGCGCGATCTTCTTGGGCAGGCCGCACTGGTGGAGCTTGAGCTCGGGACCCACCACGATCACCGAGCGCGCCGAGTAGTCGACGCGCTTGCCGAGCAGGTTCTCGCGGAAGCGGCCCTGCTTGCCCTTGATCATGTCGGTGATCGACTTGAGCGGGCGGTTGCTCGAACCGAGCACCGGCCGGCGGCAGCGCCCGTTGTCGAAGAGCGCGTCCACCGCCTGCTGCAGCATGCGCTTCTCGTTGCGGATGATGACCTCGGGGGCGTTGAGGTCCATCAGCTTCTTGAGGCGGTTGTTGCGGTTGATGACGCGGCGGTAGAGGTCGTTGAGGTCCGACGTGGCGAAGTTGCCGGACTCGAGGAGGACCAGCGGGCGGAGGTCGGGCGGGATCACGGGGACCACGTCCATGACCATCCACTCGGGCTTATTCTCGCTCTTGCGGATCTGCTCGACGATCTTCAGGCGCTTGGAGAGGTCTTTGATCTTCT
>CAZSVT010000117.1:0-9368 GCA_964610365.1 uncultured Isosphaeraceae bacterium | reverse complement strand
GCCTGGCAGTGCGGCGATCCCGGCGTGCAATACGACACGACGATCAACCGCTGGCACACCTGCCCCAACAGCGGCCGGATCAACGCCAGCAATCCGTGCAGCGAGTACATGTTCCTCGACAACACGGCCTGCAACCTCGCGTCGATCAACCTCCTGAAGTTCTACGACCCGGAGACGCGCCGCTTCGATGTCGAGGGCTACGAGCACGCCATCAGCCTCTGGACGATCGTGCTGGAGATCAGCGTGCTGATGGCCAGCTTCCCCAGCCGCGAGATCGCTGAGCTCTCCTGGAAGTACCGCACGCTCGGACTCGGCTACGCCAACCTCGGCGCCATGCTGATGCAGGCGGGCATTCCCTACGACTCCGACGAGGGCCGCGCCCTCTGCGGAGCGCTCACCGCCATCCTCACCGGCCGCGCCTACGCCGCCAGCGCGCTCCTGGCCGCGGAGCACGGCGCCTTCGGCGGCTTCGCGGAGAACCGCGAGTCGATGCTCCGCGTCATCCGCAATCATCGCCGCGCCGCCTACGGCGTGTCGCGCGACTCCCAGGAGTGGGAGTCGCTGCGCACGCGACCCGTTCCCATCGACCACGCCCTCTTCGGATCCCGGCGCATGAGCGTGTCGAACGCGGACGCCGTCCTCTCCCACGCCACCGCCGCGTGGGACGACGCCCTCCAGTTCGGCGCGAAGTTCGGCTTCCGCAACGCCCAGGTGACGGTGATCGCCCCCACCGGCACCATCGGCCTGCTCATGGATTGCGACACCACGGGCGTGGAGCCGGACTTCGCCCTCACCAAGTTCAAGAAGCTCGCCGGCGGCGGCCACTTCAAGATCGCCAACCAGAGCCTGCGCCCCGCGCTCAAGGCCCTGGGGTACGCCGCCGAGCAGATCGACGAGATGCTCGAGCACGTGATGGGCACGCTGAGCCTCGATGCCCCCATGCCGGCGCGCGACGGCACCCTTCCCGAGGGACGCGTGACGCCCGGCGGCGAGGGCACCTTCCGCGCCTGGCTCCTGGAGAAGGGTTTCACCGGCGACGAGCTCGTCCAGATCGAGAACCAACTCCCTACCGTCTTCGAGCTTCGATACGCCTTCGGCGCGTGGAGCCTGCCCGAGCGCGTGCTCCGCGCCCACGGCACGGATGCCGCGAAGGCCCGGGCGAACCCGCGCTTCGACGGCCTGCGGCTCCTCGGACTCTCGCGCCGGCAGATCCAGGCGCTCGATCGCCGCATCTGCGGAACACAGACCATCGAGGGTGCGCCGCACCTCAAGGAGAAGCATCTCCCCGTCTTCGACTGCGCCAACCGATGCGGCCCCGAAGGTCGCCGCTTCATCGCCCCGGACGGCCACATCCGCATGATGGCCGCCGCCCAGCCCTTCATTTCCGGCGCCATCTCCAAGACCATCAATCTCCCCAACGAGGCGTCGGTGGAGGAGATCGGCCGCTGCTACCTGCTGAGCTGGGAGCTCGCGCTGAAGGCCAACGCCCTGTACCGCGACGGCTGCAAGCTGAGCCAGCCGCTCTCCACCAAGTCCGACGGCGCCGTGGAACGCGACGAGGAGGACCTCGAGGGCCTGGACGGCGCGGAGGGCGCCTCGGCGGGGGAATCCCAGGCCGCCCCGGCTTCGGCGGCCTTCGCCCCGGATCGAGCGCCTGCGTCGGCGGAAGCTGCGACATCGATCTCGACGACCTCATCCGCCTCGACGAACCCGATGGACCCGGCGCTCCGCGAGGTCCTCGCGGGATCGCGTGAGTCGTCCGTCGACGCCGCCGAGGATCCGCGCTTCGTGGAGCGGATCGTCGAACGCGTGGTGGAGCGCGTGATCGAACGACCCATGCGCCGCCGGCTCCCGGAGACGCGCGGCAGCATCACCCACAAGTTCAATGTCGCCGGCCACGAGGGCTACCTCATCGTGGGCCTCTACGAGGACGGACGACCCGGCGAGCTCTTCATCACGATGGCGAAGGAGGGCTCCACCATCGGCGGTCTGATGGACTCGCTCGGCACCGCCATCAGCGTGGCCCTCCAGTACGGCGTGCCGGTGGAGAGCCTGGTCAACAAGTTCGCGCACCAGCGCTTCGAGCCGATGGGGATGACCACCAACTCCGACATCCCCTTCGCCAAGAGCCTGGTCGACTACATCTTCCGGTGGATGGGGATGCAGTTCATCTCCGGCTACCGGGAACAGAATGCTCCGGCGCGCGGCGCCGGCGCCGCTCGGTCGGGCGTGATGGATCACGCCCCCGCGTCACCACCCGTCACGGAGGACTCCTCATGGCATCGAGGGCGCGTGCCAGGGCACGATGGTTCGTAATCGACGCACCCCCACCCCGCCGGCGCCGTCGCGCCGACGACGGCCGGCAGCCCGAGCCCCGGTCGGACGCTCTCGGGCGTCGCCGCCGCCGAGATGATCGACGATTCGCCTGGGGCGGCGCTGATCGAGAGGACCTCGCGCACCACGGTCGTCGAGGTCGATCAAAGCGTCACGCTCGTGCGCGGCAGCGCGCTGGATCAGAGCAACTCGGCGCTCATGGGTGACGCGCCGGCGTGCGATCACTGCGGGGCGATCACGGTGCGCAACGGCACCTGCTACCGCTGCCTCAACTGCGGCCAGAGCATGGGCTGCAGCTGAGTATGGAACACGGAGCCGCCCCGGCGGCTCCTTCGGACACCCGCGCGGCCACCGTCGCTCCGACGGCCGCGTCGGGCAGAACTCGCGATGGGAGCGGCAGACGGAGGCACTCGGTCGGCACTGGAAGGATCTGGAGCCTGGTCGGGCGAGCACGGAGTCAGCGGATGCCCGACCCCTCGGCGGCGAATCGCCCACCAGTTCGCCGCTGGACCCGGAACGAGCGTACGGGTCCTTCGAGGTGGCCGATGCCTCCGCTCCCTCCCATCGCGAGATTCGTGGCAGGGACCGCGGGCCGCTGCCCGCGGATTCGAAGAGTCCTTTTCCTCCCCCCCGCCCACGGCCCGGCCGCTGAGGCGGGGGTTTCTTCTGCGCCGGGTCCGGCGACAATGCCCCGATGGCACTCCCCCGCACCCTCGCGCGTTCGTCTCGACCGGCGCTGATGCTCGCCGTCGCCGCCTCGCTCACCGCGGCCCTCTCCGCGTGCACGGGCGAGCAGACGATCCGCGGCTCCGACACGCGCCCCGGACTCCAGCGCGCGCCGGCGCTGACGCACATCGTGCTCATCACGCTCGTCGATCCCGCGCAGGCGGACGCACTCATCGCGGACTGCAACGAGTCCCTTCCAAGGATTCCCGAGGTGATCTTCTACGGCTGCGGCCGGCCGGCGGAGATCGGGCGCCCGAACGTGGACGGCCAGTACACGGTGGGCGTGCTCATCGGCTTCCCGTCCGAAGCCGCCTACGCCCGCTACCTGGACCACCCGATCCACCAGAAGCTGGTGGAGACATGGAAGCCGCGCTGGGCGCAGGCCCGGATCATGGACATCGGCGACGCCACGCGCCCCTGAGGCGCCGGCGCCGCGATCAGGGAACGGCGGGATCCGGGGCGTCGGGACGCAGCCGCGCCGCCGCTTCGAGCAGGGCCGCGCGATCGGTGACCTGCAGCGCCGCCCCGCCTCGTGCCAGGGCTCGCGCCACTTCCGGTGCCGGACGGACCGTGAGCTTCGCCCGCTCGGCGAGGGCGATCTCGCGAGACACCGCCGCGGCGTCCACCGCCTCGGGCAGCTCCGCGGCGCCGTACCAGATGGGCGACTCCGCCAGCGACCGCATGCCCTCGGCATCCTGGGCCGCCGAACCCGGCACCGCTGCGCGGCGCGGCGTGGCCGGGATGATCGCGAGCACCAGGTCCTCGGTGGGGAAGTTCTCGATCCGCTCGACGGTGACGCCGCCGGCATAGAGCACCGGCTCCTGCGTCTGTCGCGGTACGGCCACCTCGTGCGGCACGCGCAGCAGCGCGATCCAGCCCTCGCGCACCATGGCGCGATCGGCGCTCCAGTCGGTGGGCCACGGAATCTCCACCGTGAACGGCTGCGCGGCGATGAGCTCGACGATCGCCAGCGGCGTCTCGGGTCGGGGCGGAAGCGCGGGCGACTCGTCGCCGGGTGCCGGCGCGACGGCGGGCGGCGCGATGGCCGGCGGCGCGACGGCGGGCGGCGCAACGGCGGGCGGGGCCGCGCCAGCGCCGAGCGCCGCGAAGACGCTGAGGACGGCGAGTCGCGGAAGGACGGCGGCGGATCGACGGATTGGATGCATCGGGTGCGTCGGATGATTCATGGGGTCACTCGCTGAGCAGGTTGAGGTCGTCGACCACGATGCGACCGGTGGCGCTCTCTCCGGCCTCGCCGAAGGAGAGTCGGATGGCGGCAATTCGCGCCAGATCGAGCGGCGTGCCTCCGTGGAGGAAATCCTCCAGGCGGATCCGCACCGCTTCGACTTCGTTCTGCCAGCCGGCGCCGGTGCCGAACCCGGTGCGCTGGTACGGGCGACCGAGCCCCTGGCCGTACGCGCCGATCGACAGCGCCGACTCGTTTCCGTCCAGGTCCTCCAGCGTCACGAGGAAGGTGGAGTCCGCGGCGGTGATGTTCGGGTGGCGCGTGCCCTGGGCGGCGCGGAAGGAGAGCGTCTCCGCCGCGGTGAAGTCCTTCAGGGCGTCGGGCACGGTCCACTCCATGGTCCCCGGCGCCGTCCAGGTGAAGACCACGGCGCGAGGCACGTCGCCCACGCCTGCGCGGGTCTGGCCGTTGAACGCGTCGGTGGTCAGCCAGGTGAAGGTGGTGTTGTTGTCGTTGTTCGTCGACTCGGAGAGGCTGGTCACCGTGAAGGCCACCGCGCCGCCGCAGGAGGCGACGGCCGAGGAGGTCTGGGTCTGGAAGTCGTCGATCACGCTCGCCACGCCAATGGAGAGCGGGCTCAGGTCGTTGCGGACGGTGGCCGTGGCCAGGACGCCCAGGGGTCGGAGGCTTGCATAGCGGCGCCAACGGAGCTCCCGGGCGCCGGGATCACCGTCGATGATGGAGCGGATCGCCGCGAGGATGTGCACCTTCGCGATCTTCTGTGCCTCCGTGGTTCCGAGGGCGGTGCCCGCGGGTCCCGAGAAATCGTTCACGCCGCAGCAGTTGAAGTCATTGTGGTCCACGCCGTGGATGTAGGTGGACCAGTGATCGCCTGCCGAGCGCTCGAAGAGGTTGAAGCTGTCGGCGACATTGTTGTCGGGGCAGCCGCAGACGTCGCCGTCGGCGGCGCCGTAGATGAGGAAGTAGGGCTTGGCGTGCGGATCCGATCCGGAACCGACGCCACCCTTGCCCAGGAAGTCCGTGGGCGCGATGGAGATGAGCAGCGCGATGCTGTCCTTCGTGTAGGTTCCGGCCGGCGGCGTGTACGAGTTGTCGAAGAGACGGTCGTAGGCGCGGACCACGCCTTCGCCGCCGCGGCTGTGGCCGATCCAGATGATCTTCGAGGTGTCGAGGTGACCGTTGAGGGCGCCGCCGGCGATGGTCGCCTGGTGCTGGATCACCGCGACGGTGTGCTGCAGCGTGGTGGTGCTGGCGGACTCGATGCCCGGGCCGGTGTTGTTCTGGTGGGAGATCACCACGAACCCCCAGCTCGCCAGGTGCTGCCCGAGGTAGTTGTACCAGCTGTAGTTGTGCCCATTCCCGTGGCTGATGACCACGAGCGGGCGCGGCGGGAGCGCCGCGATGTCCGTTGGATAGTAGAGGCGCTGCGTGGTGAAGCCGGCCGTGGGACCGCTCACGACGTAGTCCGCCGGCTGCGTCACGGCGTGCGGACCGGCGAGGGTCGCGTTCGGGAGGATCACCATCCCCGGCTCGTCGCCGAGACCGTCGATGAGATCGCCGTCGCTCAGCAGGCCGTCGCCGTCGAGATCGACCACCAGGTCGTAGCCGCGACCGAAGCGGTCGCCGTCGGCCGACGGCAGCGCCGCCGATCCGGTGATGACGATGGTGTTCGTGACCGCCCCGCCCGCGACGAACGCCACGGCCTGCGGTGCCCCGCGCACATCGGCGAGCGAGGAGTCCCCCGTCCAGCCGTCGGCGCTGCGCGCCTCGACCACGAAGAGGTCGCCCTCGGCCCCGACCAGCTCGGGCCATCGGTCGGTGTCGACCATGATGGACGCGGCGACGCCGGCGTTCACTCCGCGCACGAACTCGAAGAAGGGCGAGGCGGCGAGCGCTCGACCCGCCAGCCGCATGGGGCGCGGCCCATCGCCGCCGGGACAGGGTCCCCACGCACCCAGCAGCGTTCCCAGGTCGTCCCCGTCCACGATGCCGTCGTCGTTGAGATCGGCGGAACCGTCGGATCCCCACTGACCCAGCAGCGTCCCGAGATCGTCGCCGTCCACGGTGCCGCTGCCGTCGAGGTCGGGCGGACAGAGGGCGAATGCGGAGAGCGCGAAGGCGCCGGCCAGGACGGCGGCGCCGACCGCGAATGACGGAGTGCGAAGGGCGCCCTCCGACTCGCGGGTGCATCGGGACGAGCGGTTCGTACGGTCGCTGACCTTCTTCTTCATCCGATGCACTCCTTCGCGTTCTCGCCTTCGTGCCCGACCCGGTGTGGGTCCTGCGGAGTCCGGGATGGTACGGCGCCGACGGCGATGGTCCAAGCGCCGCGGCGCGGATCCTGCGAGTTCTCGGATACGATGCCGATCCGATGAAGGTCACGACCAGCTTCCGTCGCGGTCCCTTCGCACTCAATCTCGCCTTCGCGATCTTCTGCCTCGTGGGCGCACTCTGGGGGGCGTACGACTACTGGATCTGGTACCCGGCGCTGGAGCGCGCCGGGCGCGAGATCGAGGACGCTCGCGCCGTGATGAAGGAGGTCGAGGCGGCGGCGGGAACCGCACCCGGCGCTCCGGGCGCCTCCGGTGGCGCATCGCCGCCCCTTTCGTCGCGCCCGCTCTCGGAGGCGGAGACGCGCCGCTATGAGGAAGCCCGCGCCACCGTCGCCCGGATCACCGCCGAACACAACGGCGAGCCGCGCAAGCTGGCCGCGTATGACCGGCCGCTCCAGCTCTGGCTCTGGGTGATCGGTTGCGGCGTGCTGGGACTGCCGTATTTCATCTGGCCGCTGGTGCGCATGCTGCGCCGACGGTGGACGCTGGAGGAGGACGGCACGCTGCGCACCCCCTGGCGCACCATTCCGTTCGACCAGGTGCAGACCATCGACATGAGCCGCTGGTGCTCTCCCACGGGAAGCAAGCGATCCACCTGGAAGGCGTGGCTGGTGCTGGCGGACGGCTCCCGGGAGGAGCTGGACGACCACGACTACCGCGACATGCACCTGATCATCGGCTTCTACGCCCACCGCTTCCACCCGGAGGAATGGACCGAGGAGGCCAAGCGGGTGCCCTCCGAGGAGGAGGCGTCGCCGACGCAGCCCATACCGGCCTCCGACGCCGCACCCGAGTGATCGAGGTCGCCCCCGGCGGCGTCCGTTACCATTCCGGGCCCGAATGGCCCGCGCGATCCACGAACCGACCTCGGCCGTCGAGAAGAAGGACCGATGCGGCGACCTGCCGCATCGTCCGCGCGTGCTGCTGGGGAAGATGGGCCTCGACGGCCACGATCGCGGCGTGAAGCTGATCGCCCGCATGCTGCGCGACAGCGGCGTGCATGTCGTCTACTCGGGTCTCTGGCAGACGCCGCGCTCGCTGGCCATCGGCGCCCGCGACGAGGACGCCGACTGCATCGCCTGCAGCATGATGAGCAACTCCCATCTCGTCCTGGTGCCGCGGCTCATCGACGAGTGCCGCACCGTGGGGCGACCGGAGATGATCGTCAACGTCGGAGGCATCATCCCGCAGGAGGACGTGCGCCCGCTCCTGGACGGCGGCGTCCACCGCGTCTACCACACCGGCACGGGCATGGCCGAGATCGTGGAGAGCGTGCGCGAGGCGACGCGCCCCTACGGGCCCGCGGACTTCGATCATCCCACCGCGCGCCTCTCCCGGTTGATCTCCCTGGCGCACGCCGGCGCGCTGCCGAAGGATGCGCCGCGGCGCCGCCCCCGCCAGGTGGTGGGCATCACGGGCGCGCCCGGCGCAGGCAAGAGCACGCTCGTGGCGTCGATGGCCGGCGAAGCGGTCCGACGCGGCGGGCGCCTGGCGGTGGTGGCCTTCGATCCGCTCAGCCCGATCACGGGCGGCGCCCTCCTGGGCGACCGGCTGCGCGTGGACTTCAACTCCGTCGACGAGCGCGTCTTCTACCGCTCCCTGGCGATCGCCGGCGAGGACTATTCGTCGCTCGACGCCATCGTGGAACTCATCGGCGGCGCGGGCTTCGATCGGCTGATCATCGAGACGGTGGGCGCGGGACAGAATGACGTGGCGATCCGGCGCCACGTGGACCGCTGCGCCGTGGTCCTGGTTCCCGGCATGGGCGACAGCGTGCAGATGGACAAGGCGGGCATCCTGGAGATCGCCGACCTCTTCGTGGTCAACAAGGCCGACCACGCCGGCGAGTCCAACCTGGTGCGCGAGCTCCTGGACATCGCCTCCGGCCGACCGATCCTGAACACCATCGCCACGCAGGGCAAGGGCGTGGCGGAACTGCTCGACGCCCTGCTCCCGGACGCCTCGACATGACCACCACCGCCGCGCCTCCCGTCGCCGCCGTCACGCTCCCGCGCAACTCGAACCAGGCACTGGGCATCGGCCAGTACGCCATCGACTTCCTGCGGCGCGGCGCGCCCGGCGCGGCGGTGCTGGAGCGCACCTCGCGCTTCCACGCGGACGCGCTCCTCTGCGGACTCTCGGCCATCGCCCTGGGCACGAACGCCCCGCGGCTGCTGCGCCAGGAAGCGCTCGAGTATCCCGATGCGCGGGGCGTGCCCTTCTTCGGCTCGTCCACGAAGGTGCGGCCGGAGAAGGCGATCGTGGCCAACAGCGCCGCGGTCCGCGAATGGGACAGCAACGGCACGAACTTCGGCTACAACAAGCCGCTCGGCCACACCGCGGGCGAATTCGGCCACAACGACTTCTATCCCGTGGCCGTCGCCGCGGCCCAGCTCGCCGGCCGCGACGGCGCCTTCGCCCTGCGCGGCATGGTGGCCATCGACGAGATCCGCGGCCGCCTCGCCGAGGTCTTCTCGCTCAAGACCTGGAAGATCGACCACGTGGTGCACGGCGCGATCGCCAGCGCCGCGGTCTACGGCGCCATGCTCGGGGCCACGGCCGAACAGATCGAGAGCGCCATCGGCATGTTCGTGGCCCACGCCATTCCCTGGCGCGCCATCCGCGCCGGGAAGCAGCTCTCCGATTCCAAGGGGGCCAGCGCCGCCATCAGCACGGAGTTCGCGGTCCTCTGCATGCAGCGCTCCATGCGCGGATTCCTGGGGCCGCGGGACATCTTCCGCAACCCCGAGAGCATGTTCCGGCAGTTC
>CAZSVT010000116.1:0-9501 GCA_964610365.1 uncultured Isosphaeraceae bacterium | reverse complement strand
GTTGCGCGGGCGCACGAGCCATTCCGGCACGCCCGGCAGCATGACGAAGAGGAGCATGAGCAGCGACGCAGCGAGCGCCGGCCACGCGGCGCGCCGCAGCCATCGCTCCGGGATCACCGCCATCGCGGCGCCGAAGACGATGGCCACCATCAGGAACACGCCCTGGCGCACGGCGCGCGGACCATCCGTCGTGGAGATCGCCTCGATCCCCGCCAGGCTGAGCGCCAGCGCCGCCGCCACCGTCAGCCACGCCGGCGTGAGCAGGTTCCATCGCGACGCGTGCAGCGAGCGCGCCCGGCGCGCGTCCGGTCGCTGGATGCCGCGGGCCGCCGACGCCGGCGACAGGGAACCCAGCGCCGTCACGGCTGCTCCTCCTTCGCGGCGCCGTCGCCCACCAGGTGCCCCTCGGCCACCAGGGCCCGCACCACTTGCGCCGCCAGCGGCCCCGCCACCTTGCCGCCGGAACCGCCATACTCCACGATCACGGCGATCGCGTAGCGCGGGCGCTCGCGGCGCCCGTCGCCCACCAGGCCCGCGAACCACGCGTGGTCGAGGTCCTTGATCGATCGATCGATGCGGCCGTCACCGTCGTCGTCGAGCTGGAGCGGCGGGGCCTGCGCCGTGCCCGTCTTGCCGCGCACCGAGATGCCGGGGATGTCGAAGATCGGCTCGCGCGTGCCGTCCTCGTAGCTGAGATGGTTCGCGGTTCCGTAGCTCGCTTCGATTCCCTGGCGCAGGCCCTCGAGCGCATGGGCCACCGCGCGCGGCGGAAGCTCCAGGTCCTCCCGGTGCGGAACGGGCGTGGAATCACCGGCGCTCGTGACGAGGATCGGACTCTGCACGATGCCCTCGCGCGCGATCGCCGCGTAGGCGTTGGCCGCCTGCAGCGGCGTCCACGCGATCGGTCCCTGGCCGATGCCCAGGATGATCGGCGTCAGCGCGTCGCGCGAGGCGCGGATGCGATCGAAGACCGCGGCGTTCGGGAGCACGCCGTCCGACTCGCCGGCGATGACTTCGCGCCCGCCCTCGGTGATCACCGGACGGGCGAGCCCCGTCCCCGGCCGCTCGCCCAGGCCGAAGCGCCGGAGCCACGCGGTGAGGCGCTCCGGTCCCAGCTTCTGCGCCAGCGTGTAGAAGAAGATGTTGCAGCTCCGCGCCAGCGCCGCCTCGGCGCCGAGCGGCCCCTTGTCGCCGTCGCTGTGCGTGGCCATGCCGTAGCGCGGCCGGTAGATCCAGCAGCGCGCCACGCCCTGGTTCTCCGGAAAGTAGTGGCCGGTGCAGGTCACGGCGCCGTCGATGGGAAAGACGCCCTCCCCCGTGGCGGCGAGGTAGACGAACGGCTTGAGGATGCTCCCGGGCGAGTAGATCCCTTCGAGCGCTCGGTGCATGCCCGGTCGGAGCCGCGCGGACTCGGCGGCGCCGAGCGCTTCGCCGGCGCCGGGCGGCGGCCACGACGCGCACGCCAGGATCTCTCCGCGATCGACATCGATGACCACCGCCGCGGAGGCGAGCGGCGTGCCGGCCGGAAGACCGGCGGGCCGTTCATCCTCGCCGCTGGTGGCCGCGTCGTGCCAGGGCTGCCGGCGCGTGAGCCCGGCGCGCGGATCGAGGATCGCCTCCACGCGCGCCTGGAGCGCCATGTCCAGGGCCAGGCGCACATCGGTGCCGGGTTCCGCGGGCAGCCGCTCCTCCGCCGCGCTGTCCAGGCGGGTGGTGACGCGCCCGCGGCGTCCGCGCAGCACGTTCTCGAAGGCCCGCTCGACGCCGGACCGACCCACGATGTCCGAACCCGGTCGATAGCCGCCCAGATCCTCGCTTCCGTCCCCGCGATCGAAGGGCCGTCGCTCCAGGTCCTCGCGCCACACCTCGGTGCCGCAGCGACCCACGATCGCGTCGGCCACGCCGTCGATGTCGATGGTGATCGGCTCCGAGCGGCGCAGCGGCGCCGGGAAGGTGGAGCGATCGACGATGACCGAGACGCGTCCCCACGGACGGATGCGGCGCACGCTGTCGGTGACCTCCAGGACCCCGGGCGCGGCATCGGCGAGTCGGCGCAGGGCGAAGGCGGCGCCGTCGCTCAGGTCGCCCACCACCTCGTGGGCTCCGCGCTCCTCTCCGATCGGCTCGGGCTTGAAGGTGGCCTCGGAACCCGCGCCGTAGCGCGCGATCCACTGCTCGCGCTGTCGCGAGCGCACCACCTCCGCGCGGCGCGACACGGAGTCGCGGATCTCCGCCAGGTGCGGGTCGAGATCGCGGCGCGCGATGCCGGCGATGGTGCAGGCCTCGTCGAGGACGGCGTCGAGGCGTCGCTGCGCCGCGGGGATCCGCGATTCGGCCGAGAGCTCGCGGCCGCGCGGCGTGAGGGATCCCCAGGTGCTGCGGCCGAGTTCGTCCCGCGCCATCCGCCGCGCTTCCCGGCGGACCCAGGTCCCGTCGATCGCCTCGTACTCCACGGCCATGCCGTAGGCGGGCGTGTCCTCGGCGACGACGCGATCCTTCCGATCCAGGATCCGACCGCGGATCGTGGGAAGGAGGCGGCTGCGACCGAGCCTCGACTCCGCGTCGGCCAGGTGTTCCGGCCCCTCCGAGATGGTCAGCGTGGCGAGGCGCGCCCCGATGGCGACGAAGGCGAGGGCGATCAGCACGCCGACGGCGATCAGCCGTCGATGGAACATCCCGAACGGGAAGAGCGAGCTCGTCGATGGAGGCGGCCGGCGCACGCTGCGGCAAGCGTATCGGTCGATCCGGCCGAGCGGCTACCATCTCCGCCCCCCATGGAATGCGGAATCGTCGGACTCCCCAATGTCGGCAAGAGCACGCTCTTCAACGCCCTCACCGCGGCGAAGATCGAGGCCGCGAACTACCCCTTCTGCACCATCGAGCCCAACGTCGGCGTGGTGGCGGTGCCCGATGAGCGGCTGGCCACCATCCAGCGCTTCATCGAGTCGCAGAAGGTGATCCCCGCCAGCGTGCGGCTGGTGGACATCGCCGGCCTCGTCCGGGGCGCCAGCGAGGGCGCCGGCCTCGGCAACAAGTTCCTCTCCCACATCCGCGAGGTCGACGCGATCCTCCACGTGGTCCGCTGCTTCGAGGATCCGGACGTCACCCATGTCGACGGCTCGCCCGATCCCGTGCGCGACGTGGAGACGATCGAGACGGAACTCATGATCGCCGACCTGCAGGTGGTGGACGGCGTCCTGGAGAAGAACCGCCGCATCGCCCGCAGCGGCGACAAGGAGGCCATCGCCAAGGTGGCGGTGCTGGAGAAGGCCCGGGTGGAGTTGGACGCCGGACGGCCGCTTCGCCGAGCCTCATGGACGCCGGAGGAGGCGAAGATGCTGCAGGGACTGGGCATGATCAGCGCCAAGCCCGTCCTCTTCATCGCCAACGTGGACGAAGACGACCTGGAGGGCAGGAGCGAGCTGGCGCAGCGATTGCGCGAGTACGCGGCCCGGTCCGGCGCGAAGGTGGTTCCCGTCTGCGCCAAGATCGAGGCGGAGCTGAGCGAGCTCGCCGAAGCCGACCGCGCCGAGCTGCTCCAGAGCCTCGGCATGAAGGAGCCGGCGCTCGCGGCGGTCGCCCGCGCGGCCTACGACCTGCTGGGGCTCCAGAGCTATTTCACGGCGGGCCCGAAGGAAATCCGCGCCTGGACGATCCACAAGGGCGACACCGCCCCGCAGGCGGCCGGCGTGATCCACACCGATTTCGAGAAGGGCTTCATCCGCGCCGAGTGCTACTCGGTGAAGGACCTCGAGACCTTCAGGAACGAGAAGGCGATCCGCGACGCGGGCAGGCTCCGCAGCGAGGGGCGCGGCTACGTCATGCAGGACGGCGACGTGGTCCACTTCCTCTTCAATGTGTGAGTGACCGTCCGCGACGCGATCACTCGGAGGGACGGGGGCGGCGCATGAGCGTGCTCTTTCCGAAGAGGCTCTCGACGAGATCCACCGCCAGCTCCGCCGTTCGATTGCCCTCGTCGAGGGTGGGGTTGACTTCCACCAGGTCGATCGAGGCGAGCCTGCCGGAGTCGGCGATCGACTCCATGCAGCGTTGCGCCTCCCGGTAGGTCAGCCCCCCGGGGACGGGCGTCCCCACGCCGGGAGCGAGCGAGGGGTCGATCGCGTCGAGATCGAAGCTCAGGTGGAGGTGCGTCTCCGGCGTCATCCCGTCGAGCACGCGGTGCATGACGGCGGCCATGCCGAGCTCGTCGATGCTGCGCATGTCGAAGACCTCGAGCCGCGCCTCGTCGACGAGGCGTTTCTCGGCGCGGTCCACGCACCGCACGGCGAGGTGCCGGACCCACTCGGGTCGCAGCGCCGGCTCGGAGCCGGCCAGCGAGACGAGATCGCGCGGGCCGAGGCCGCAGAGCACCGCGACGGCCATGCCGTGGAGATTGCCGGACGGGGTCACGGCGCTCGTGTTGAAATCCGCGTGGGCGTCGAGCCAGAGCACTCGCAGCGGCCGCCCCTCGGCGCGCACCCGACGCGCGACGGCGCCGAGGCTGCCCATGGCCAGCGCATGATCGCCGCCGAGGAGCATCGGCATGTGCCCTGCGTCGAGCGCGCGCTCGACCGCCGACGACACGGCGCGACACCAGTCGATCACTTGCGGCAGGTGCCGGTACCCGTCCACGGGATCCTGCTCGGGATTCCCCGGGCCCGCGAGATCGCCGCGATCGATCACGGTGACGCCGTGCGCCGCCAGGCGCCGATGGAGGCCGGCCACGCGCAGTGCCGACGGTCCCATGCAGCATCCGCGCACGCCGGCGCCCGCATCGGTGGGCGCCCCGATGAGCTCGACGCGGCGGGAGCGGGAGTGGAGGGGCGGCATCGGCATCTCGAAGCCTCAGCGCACCTTGAGGCTGCCCAGCGCCATGATCGCCAGCATCACGGTGATCAGCCAGAAGCGCGTCACCACCTGCGTCTCGGTCCACCCGCCCAGCTGGAAGTGATGATGGACGGGGGCGCAGCGGAAGAGCCGGCGCCCCTGCCCCGTGGCACGCCGGGTGATCTTGAACCAGCCCACCTGGAGCATCACGCTCACCGCCTCCAGGTAGCAGAGCCCGGCCACCAGCAGCAGCAGGAACTCCTGGCGGATGGCCACTGCGATGAACGCCAGCAGGCCGCCCATCGGCAACGAACCGGTGTCGCCCATGAAGACGCTGGCCGGAGCGCAGTTGAACCAGAGGAAGCCGATCGTGGCCCCGGCCATGGCCGCGGAGACGATCATGAGCTCCTCGGTGCCGGGCACGTGCGGGACATTGAGGTAGTACGCGGCGCTCTGCGTGCCGGAGACCCAGCAGAGGAGCATCACCGCCAGGCTGGCGATCATCACGATCCCGCCCGCGAGACCGTCCATGCCGTCGGTGATGTTCACGGCGTTCGAGGTGTAGGCGATGAAGAGCGTGCCGACGAGGAGGAAGAGCGGCAGGCTCATCACGAGCACGCCGGACTCCAGCGGGAGCGGCTGGAGGAACTGCTGCGCCGCCGTCGGGGGATGGGTGCGCTGGAGCGGCAGGTTGAGGGCGAGGCCGTCCGCCGTTCCCGCCGCGTGATAGAGGAACCACGAGGCGATCAGGGCGATCCCGAGCTGGAAGAGGAGCTTCTCCCAGGCGAGCAGTCCGTCGCGAGCGCCTTCCTTGCGCCGCGCCGCGGTGAGCTTCAGCCAGTCGTCGAACCCGCCCACGGCCGCCAGCCAGACCAGCACCGCCAGCGCCAGGTGCACGTAGCGGTTCTGGGCGATGTCGGCCAGGAGCAGCGTGGTGATCAGCACCGAGCCGCAGATGAGGATGCCGCCCATCGTGGGCGTTCCCTTCTTCTGGCGCATGAGCTCGTTGAGATCCGCGCGGTGGAACTCCGGGTTGTCGCCGATCTTCAGTCGGCGCAGGAAGGCGATGGTGCGCGGCCCCGCCGCGAGGACGAGGCCGCAGCCGATGACGAGCGCGAGGAAGGCGCGGAACTCCAGTTGCAGCAGGAGTCGGATGAGCGCCGAGAGGCCGAGCCCCTGGAGGAACTCCTGGGCCCGATCGGTGAGCAGGTAGAGCATCTACGGACGGCTCCCCGCGATCGATTCGCCCACGGGGTCGGCCGGCGCGGCGGCCCGAAGCGCCGCGAGCAGTCGCTCCAGGGCCATGCCGCGGGAGGCCTTCAGGAGCACGCGATCTCCGTCGCGCAGTGCGCGGCGCAGCGTCTCGGCCGCGGCGGCGCCGGAGTCAGGCAGGAGAAGCCGCGCGGCGCCGGGCGCGGCGCGGCCCAGCGCCTCCGCCGCGAAGGCGCTCGCGGAGCCCACGAACACCGCCAGGTCCGGCGGCGCTCCGCCGATGGCGTCCGCCAGCCAGCGGCCGAGCTCGGCGTGCAGCGCCTCCGAGGACGGTCCGAGTTCCAGCATGTCGCCCAGGACGATGACGCGCCGCCCGGGCCCCGTCTCGGTCTCGACGAAGGCGCGGATCGACGCCCGCATCGACTCGGGGTTGGCGTTGTAGGCGTCGTTGACGACCGTCAGGGAGCCCACGCGCTCCCGAACGAATCGCATCTCGGATGCGACCACCGCGGCCAGGCCCTCCCGGATCGCTTCCGGCGGCGCGCCCAGGAGGTGCGCCGCCGACGCCGCGGCCAGGGCGTTGAGCGCGTTGTGCTCGCCTGGAAGCCGGAGCGTGATCTGAAGGCGACCCCAGGGTCCATCGAGCTCCACCGCCTGTCCGCCGTCCGAGGCGCGGCGCGAGCGCAGGCGCGCATCGCCGTCGCGGATGCCGAAGGTGAAGGGCCTCGTGCCGCGCGACTCCACCGTTCGATCGGAGCCCGGCGCGGCGGCGCCTCGTCGGCGCTCCTCGAGCGCCGCGTGCACCGCCTCCAGGGCCGGCGCCGAGTCCGCGGGCGCCACCACCCGACCGCCGGGCGCCAATCCGTGCACGATGGACGCCTTCTCGCGGGCGATCGCTTCGACGCTGCCGAGGGCCTCGAGGTGCACGCGCCCCACCGAGGTGATCACCGCCAGGTCGGGGGCGGCCGACTCCGACAGCGGCCGGATCTCACCGGGATGATTCATGCCGATCTCGGCCACGATGAAGCGCGTCCCCGGCGCCGCGGAGAGGAGCGTCAGGGGAACGCCGAGATCGTTGTTGAAGCTCCGCGGACTCTGCACCGTGGCGCCGCATCGCTCGAGGATCGACGCGAGGAGCCTCCGGGTGGTCGTCTTCCCGCAGCTCCCGGTGATGGCCGTCACGCAGGCCCCCGATCGGCGGCGCCACCACGAGGCGAGCGCCGCCAGCGCGCCGCGGCCGGATGCGACCAGCAGGCGCGGGGGAAGCGCCGCCGTCGGCGAATCCACGGAGTCCGCGCGTTCCACGATCGCGGCCGCAGCGCCCGCGCGCGCGGCGTCGGCCAGGAATCGATGGCCGTCGAAGCGTTCGCCGCGGATCGCCACGAAGACGCGGCCGTCGAGCGCCTCGCGCGAGTCGATGCCCACGCCCCGGAAGGATCCCGTCGGCGCCGGATCGAGCCAGCGCCCGCCGACGATCGCCGCGAGTTCCGCCAGCGACGGCGCGGCGGATGGGCCGGGAGCGGTCGGTGCGCCGCTCATGGCGCGTCCCCGATCGCCCGCCGCGCCACCAGGCGATCGTCGAAGTGGCGCTTCGTGGTGCCGACGATCTGGTAGTCCTCGTGCCCCTTGCCGGCGATGAGGACCACGTCGCCGCGCCTCGCCTCGCGGATGGCGGCATGGATCGCCCGCTCACGGTCGGCGTCGCGACGCACGCGCGGGCGCTCCGACGCGGGCACGCCGCTCATGATCTCGTCGATGATCGACTCCGGCTCCTCGGTGCGGGGATTGTCGCTGGTCACGACCACCAGGTCCGAATGACGACACGCGGTGGCGGCCATGCGCGGACGCTTGGTGCGATCGCGGTCGCCGCCGCAGCCGAAGACGGTGATCACGCGCCCGCCGCCGGTGACAAGCGGTCGGATCGCCGCGAGCACATTCTCCAGCGCATCGTCGGAGTGGGCGTAGTCGACGAGGACCTGGAACGGCGACTCGGGGCCGGTCACCGATTCCAGCCGCCCCGGCGGCGCGTGCAGCGCCGGCAGCGCCCGCGCGATCGCCGAGGGATCCACGCCCAGCGCGTGCGCCGCGGCCACCGCCTGGAGCGCATTCATGGCGTTGTGGGCGCCGGCGAGCGGCAGCGACGCTTCGATTCGACCCCACGGCCCGGCGAGGACGACCTCGGCCCCGGTGAGCGAACAGCGAAGAATCTCCACCGAGGCGTCGGTGCCGGCGCCCTCGCTGCGGTCGGCGGCCCTGACGGCGCGATCGGCGCTCGGCGAGCGATCCGCGCCCGGCCGGCGATCGGTGCCCCCGGCGATGCGGCGGCATCGGATCACGCGGGCCCGGCACTTCCGGAGCATGCGCTCGTGCGCGGGGTCGTCCGCGTTGACGATCGCGGTCGCCGTCGGCGCGAGCCCGTCGAAGAGCAGCGCCTTGGCGTCGGCGTAGGCCTCCATCGAGCCGTGGTAGTCCAGGTGGTCGCCGGTGAGATTGGTGAAGATCGCGGCCGCGAAGTCGACGCCGGCGGCGCGACCCTGCGCGAGCGCGTGGCTCGACACCTCGATCGCCGCGCCGGTGCAGCCGTGGCGGACCATCGAGCCCAGCGCGGCGGCGAGTTCGTCGGCGCCCGGCGTGGTGAGGGAGGCCGTCCGCGCGGCGCGGCCGTCGTGGATCTCCACCGTCCCCATGAGTCCGCAGCGGCGGCCCGCCGACTCCAGGATCTGTCGGACGAGGTAGGTGATGGTGGTCTTGCCGTTGGTCCCGGTCACGCCCACCACCGGCATCGCGCGCGACGGCCAGCCGTGGAGCGCCTGCGCCAGCGCCGCAAGCGCCAGCGCCGGGGTGGAAGTCTCGATCCGCGCCACCGAGCGACCCTCGATGGGTCGCAGCGATTCCGCCGTCCCCGCCACGGCCACCGCGCCCCGCGCCACCGCGTCGCCGATGAACGCGGCGCCGTCTCCCTTCGTGCCCTCGCGCGCCACGAAGAGCGATCCCGGGCCCGCGCGCCGTGAGTCATCGGTCACGGCGGCGATCTCGATCGACGCGAGATCGTCGCCCGATGCGCCGAGCGCCACCCCCGCCCCCCGCGCCGAGTCCAGCAACTGCATCAACTTCATGGATCGATCCCTCGATCGTCGGCCCTGCCGCGACACGCTCCGTCGACGGAGCATTTGTATCGGCTTTCGTCGGCGCCGGGGCCCAGAGGATGAACGGGCGCCTTGGGCCGAGGCATTTCGCGCCCGCCGCGATCAGAGGATCAGCATCGCATCGCCGTAGCTGTAGAAGCGGTAGCCCTCCCGCTGGGCCAGCATGTACAGCGAGCGGAGCCGCTCCAGGCCGACGAAGGCCCCGACCAGGGCCAGCAGCGTCGACCTCGGCAGGTGGAAGTTGGTCAGCAGCGCATCCACCCGGCGAAGGGCGGTCCCGGGGAGGATCATGAGAGTCGTCTCGCCCGCCAGATCC
>CAZSVT010000115.1:0-9546 GCA_964610365.1 uncultured Isosphaeraceae bacterium | reverse complement strand
TCGCTCCTTCCGCTCCTCGTGCCCCGATCACGATTCGAGAACGCCGTCACCTGGTCGAGCGGCATCTTCCATGCGGCGGCGGTGGCGGGACCGATGCTGGCGAGCCTCATCCTGGCCGTCTTCGGCGGCGCCACCCTGGTCTACCTGGCCACCGCGATCCTCTGCGCGCTCTTCGCGGTGAGCGGCATTCCGCTGCGACCGCGGGCCGCACCGCGAGCTCCCGCCGGCGTCTCGCTCCGCGCCATGTTCGACGGGCTGGGGTACATCGTCCGCGAGAAGACGATCCTGGGGGCGCTGGTGCTCGACCTGCTCGCGGTTCTCCTCGGCGGCGCCACGGCGCTCCTGCCGATCTTCGCGGACACGATCCTCGAGGCGGGCCCGATCGCCTTCGGCGCGCTCCGCGCGGCGACGCCGCTCGGTGCGATCCTCATGGCGGTCGTGCTCACGCTGCGCCCGCGCCTCTCCCCCGCCGGTCCCATCCTGCTCGCATCGGTGGCCGTCTACGGCCTCTGCATGATCGGCTTCGGGCTCTCGTCGAGCCTGGTGCTGTCCCTGCTGCTGCTGGTGGCCAGCGGCGCCGCCGACAACGTGAGCGTGGTGGTGCGCCATGTGCTGGTGCAGACTCGAACCCCCAACCAGATCCGGGGGCGCGTGAGCGCGGTGAACGGCGTCTTCATCGAGTGCAGCAACGAGCTGGGCGCCTTCGAGAGCGGCCTGGTGGCGCGGTGGTTCGGCCCGGTGGTCTCCGTGGTCAGCGGTGGCGTCGGCACGCTGCTGGTGGTGGCCGTGGTGGGCCGCGCCTTCCCCGCGCTGCGGCGCCTGCGACATCTCCGCGAGATCACGCCGCCACCGGAGACCGAGACGACGCCGATCGGCGGCACGACCGCACGGTAAGCTCCCCCCGCCGCGCGGCGCCTCGTGGGCTTCCGGGCGGCACTCCGAGGAGCCTCGCATGCTCGGCAACTTCGTCAAGGAGTTCCGCGACTTCGCGGTCAAGGGAAACGCCATCGACATGGCGGTCGGCATCGTCGTCGGCGCCGCCTTCAACAAGATCGTGCAGTCGATCGTCAACGACCTGATGATGCCGCCGATCGGCATGGCCATCGGCGGGGTGGACTTCAAGCAGCTCCAGTGGGTGCTCCAGGCGGCCGGCGTCGACGAGGCCGGCAAGGCGATCCCCGAAGTGGCCATCCGCTACGGCGCCTTCCTCAACACGCTCATCGAATTCCTCATCGTCGCGTTCAGCGCGTTCGTCGCGGTGAAGGCGATGACCAGGGTGATGTCGCTGCGGATGATCGCCGCGGGCGGCGCGGCCGCAGCGCCGGCCACGCCGCCGAAGACCTGACGCGTCGACCCACGCAGGCGGGATCCCGTGATCGGTCACCTCGTCCAAGCCGAGCTCGAGGATCTCATCCAGCACAAGCAGTGGGATGAACTGCGCGCGGTGCTCGCCGCGCTGCCGGAGCAGGATCTCGCCGAAATCCTCATCGACCTCCCCGAGCATGACGAAGGGGTCATCTTCCGCATGCTCCCGCGCGATCGCGCGGGGCAGGTCTTCAGCTACCTCCCGCTGGAGCGGCAGGAGGAACTGATCACTTCGCTCTCGAGCGACCAGACGCGCGACATCCTCAACGCGATGACGCCGGACGACCGCGTGCAGCTCCTCGACGAGCTTCCCGGCGAGGTGACGCGCCGGCTCATGGAGAGCCTCGACCCCAGGCAGCTCAAGGAGACGCGCCAGCTCCTGGGCTATCCCCCCGACACCGCCGGCCACTTCATGACGCCGGACTTCGTCTCGCTGCGTCCGGAGCTCTCCGCCACGCAGGCCCTGGAACACCTGCGCCGCGTGCCGCGCACCGCCGAGACGCTCAACGTCCTCTACGTGGTGGACGCCACGGGGCGCCTGCTCCACGACATCCGCCTGGCCACGTTGGTGCGCTCGGCGCCCGACTCCGTGGTGGGCGAGATCGTCGACCGCAACCTCGTCTCCATTCCCGTCCGGACCGACCGCGAGGAGGTGGTCCGCGCCTTCGAGAAGTACGACCGCGTGGCCCTGCCGGTGGTGGACGACCAGGGCGCCATGCTGGGCATCATCACCGTCGACGACGTGCTGGACGTGGCCCGGCGCGAGGCCACCGAGGACATCCACAAGATCGGCGGCGTGGAGGCGCTGGAGACGCCCTATGCGAGCACGCCATTCGCCACGCTGCTGCGCAAGCGAGGCACCTGGCTCTCCGTGCTCTTCCTGGGCGAGATGCTCACCGCCACCGCGATGGCCCGCTACCAGGGCGAGATCGAGAAGGTCATCTACCTGGCGCTCTTCCTGCCGCTCATCATCGCCAGCGGAGGCAACTCCGGTTCGCAGGCGTCGACGCTGGTGGTCCGCGCCCTGGCGCTGGGCGAAGTGTCGCTCCGTGACTGGTGGCGCGTGGCGCGGCGCGAGGTGGCCACCGGGTTCGTCCTGGGCGCCTGGCTCGGCGCCATCGGCTTCCTCCGCGTGGTGCTCTGGCAGTGGCTGGGCGTCTACGACTACGGCCCCCACTGGCTCCTGCTGGCGACGACGATCTGGGTCAGTCTCGTCGGCGTCGTGGGATTCGGAACGATCGCCGGCAGCATGCTGCCCTTCCTTCTCCGCATGCTGAGGCTCGATCCGGCGACCAGCTCGGCGCCGTTCGTGGCGACGCTGGTGGATGTGATGGGCGTGGTGATCTACTTCAGCGTCGCCGCGATCATCCTCAAGGGGACGATGCTGTAGCACCGGCCGGGCGCGACCCGCCCTCGGCGGTCGACGCGGCGCCGGGCGCCAGGAACGGCACGATCCGGCGTCGAACCTCCTCCGGTCGGTCGCTGAAGAGCACATGCCCGGCGCCGGGGATCCGCTCGCCCTGTGCATCCGGGATCTCCGCCACGAAGCGCGGCAGGAGCGATGGATCGAGCACCAGGTCGCGATCGCCCCAGAGCACCAGCGTGGGCGCGCGGATCGAGCCGAGCCGTCCCTCCAGCCCGGCGCGGCCGAAGGGCTCGATGGCGGGGATGATGCGGTTCGTCCACGGGAGTCGGCGCTGCGCTTCCAGGGTGAAGTAGCGGCGAACCGGCGGCGGCGTGGGCGGCCGGACGGCGAAGACCAGGTCCACCACGCGATCGAAGTCCTCCTCGCTCTCCATCCGCAGCGGATTCTCGCCGGCGTTGGCGCGGCGCATGAAGTCGTTCTCCACCGGGGCCACCAGTCCCGCCGGCGCCAGCAGCACCAGCCGATCCACGCGCTCCGGATGGGTCGCCGCGATCTCCGCCGCGATCGCGCCGCCCATCGAGGTGCCCACGAGCGAGGCGCGCTCGACGCCGAGCGCGTCCATGAATCGCACCACCTCGCGGGCGTAGAAGGCGCCGTCGTGCGCTTCGCCGGCGTGCTCGTCGTGCGCGCCGAATCCGGGAAGGTCCGGCGCCAGCGTGCGATGGTTCGGCGCCAGCCACGACGCGATGGTCATCATGGCGTCCTTGCTGGTGCCGTATCCGTGCAGGAGCACCACCGGCGGCGCCTCGGGCGAACCGCCTTCGAGCCACGGCCAGCGATGCGGCCCCACCTCGGTGACGCGCGGCGTGAGGTCGTACCAGGCGACCGCGGCGCGCCGGGCGATCCCCATGAAGAGGTACGGGCTGGTCCAGAGGAGCGCCACCGCCGCCGCGATCGCCAGGACCGCGATCACCGCGCCCGCGCCGAGGCGTCGCAACCATCGGCGGCGCGGGCGCGCCGGGATCGCGGTCGATGCATTCACCGACATGCGGGCGGGAGCCTAGCCGCCTTCGGCCGTCTCGCCGCGATGAGCCAGCTGCGCCTGGACGCGGCTGCGGAGCCGGTTCACCAGTTCGCGCGACTCGTCGCGGGCGCTCGCCTGCTCCAGCCAGCGCTCGCTGGCCACCAGGTTGCCGCGCTCGCGTTCCACGGCGCCGAGGAAGAGGTACCCCTCCGGGAGTTTCGGATGCGCGGAGACCAAGCGCTCGCCGCAGCGCGCCACGCGCGACCAGTCGCCGGCGGCCCACGACGCGTAGCCCAGGGCGATCACATGCTCCACCGGCTGTTCACCCGCCGGCATGCTCGACTCCAGCAGGTCGCGCGCCTCGACGGCGCGCCCGGAGAGGATGAGGCAGCGCGCCCGCAGTCGCGCCAGGTCCGGGCGATCCCGCAGCGTGGCCATCACCGGCTGATCGAGGAGGCGCAGGCACTCCGACCACTCGCCGGCGTCGAAGTGGGCGTGCAGCAGGTCCTCGGCCATCGCCGCGTCGGAGGGATCGCGCGAACTGGCCTGCTCCATCACGTCCGCCGCCGCCTTCGCGTCTCCGTCCATCGCCAGCGACGCGGCGCGGAGCTGCTGGAGCACCGGGCTGTACTGGAAGGTGGAGGACGACGACTCGATGAGCTCGCGCGCGCCCTTCGCATCGCCGGAGGCGAGCCGCAATTCCGCGCAGGCGGCCAGGAACTGGAGGTTCTTCGGATCGAGCTCGCGCGCCTTCTCGTAGTGGGCGAGCGCCGCCGTGTCGTTGGCGCAGCGCTGCTCCAGCACCGCCAGGAAGTACTGCGCCTCGGCGTTCTTCGGATCCAGCGTCACCGCCTGGTCGAGCGACTCCTTCGCCTGGTGGGTGCGCCGCTGCTCGATGAGGATCCGCCCGCGCAGGATGAAGTAGGACGGCTCCTTCGGGAAGCGCTCGATCGCCTTGTCGATGTTGGCCAGCGCCGCCTCGAACTGCCCGGTGGCCAGCGCCTGGCGCGCCTGGTCGTAGACCACCTGGGCGTTCGCGCGGTCGAAGCGCTGGTTGGCGGCCTTGCGGGCCTCGATGCCGCGCTGCGATGGACCGCATGCCGCGATCAGGAGCGCCAGCGCCGCGGCGACCGCCGAGGCGGCGAACGGGCGCATGGAGGCAATCGGAACGGCGGCCGGGGATCGGCTCATGGCGTGGGCTCCGGAGCGGGCGGCACGGAGGGTTCGTTCGTTTCGGCGGGAGGCGCGGCGGCGGGGTCCGGCGGAACGCCCGGATCCAGCGGCACTCCGGCGGCCGGTGCCGGCGCGCCCGGCGCCACCGGGCGATCGTCGCCCTCGGCGTCAGGCTGCATGAGCTTCGCGTCGAGCTCTCGGCGGAAGCTGCTGCCGTCGCCGGTGCGGATCGACTCGCGAAGGCGCGTCATCGTGGGCAGCGAGGGACGGATGCGGACCGCGTTGTCGGCGTACCAGAGCGCCTGCTTCATGTCGCCGTGGCGGTAGGCGTCGAGGGCCTGGCGCTGGTAGTCGGCCACGAACTGCTCGTTCGAGAACGGCAGGAGTCCGGCGCGGGCGCCGACGCGCACCGCGTCCACGATGTCGAGCGACTCGGCGCCCTTCTCGTAGAGCTCCTTGTCCTCGAAAACGGTGGGCGTCAGGAGGAAGATGATCTCCTCGCGCTTCGTCCGATCGGCCTGTCCGCCGAACGCGGCGCCGACGATCGGGACATCGCTCAGCCAGGGGACCTGGCGGCGGTCGATCTGCGTGTCCTCGCGGAAGAGTCCGCCGAGCACGATGGTCTGGCCGCTCTTGACGCGGACGTTCGTGCGGAGTTCCTGCGTGCTCTCGTTGGGCACCGTGGCCTCGCCGCCGCCGGGGACCTTCAGGTCCACCAGCCGGGCGCTGGAGACGCTCGGGTGCAGCTCCATGCGGATCTGCCCGTCGTTGGAGATGAAGGGGCGGAAGGTGAGCTTGATGCCGGTGTCGAGGAACTGGACATCCTGCGTGGTGCTCGTCTGCGTCTGGGTGGTGGAGAGGTACGCCACCTTCTCGCCGATCAGCACCTGGGCCTTCTGCCGGTTGAGCGCCGTGACCGTGGGTCGCGCCAGGACCGTCGTGTCCGTGACCTCGTCCAGGACGCGGATGAAGATCGCCACATCATTGCTGATGATGCCGATCTTCAGCGTCGGCGGCCGATCGAGCACCGGGTAGTTGTCCATGACCAGCGCCTGGGCGCGGTCCGGCTGGAGCACGCCGTCCAGCAGGTTGTCGAAGGCGGCCAGCGGCCGCGTCACCTGCGTGAAGTCGATGTTGCCGATCGCGGTGAAGTCGAGGCCGTAGGCGTTCGACTCGTCCACCGAGGTGCGGAGGATGGTGGCCTCCACCCGCACCTGGCGCGGCGGGACGTCCAGTTCCTTCACCAGCGCCTCCACCGTGGCCACGTTCTCCGGGTAGTCGTTGACCACGACCTTCGTGGTGAAGGCGTAGTCGTCGGCCCCGCCGTCCTCGCTGGTGGGAATGAAGCCCGGCGCCACCTCGCCGCGCGCCACCACCGATCCGTCGGCCGAGAGGAGCGGCTTGATGAACTCGGTCGCGTCCTTCGCGTTCAGGTACTGCAGGGTGAAGACGCGGGCCTCGCGGCGGAGCTGGGCCTTCTCGAGTTCCGAGCGCTCCTGCTGCGAGTAGACGTAGATGAAGGTGCCGCTGCGGACCGCCGTGAAGCCGTTCACGGCCAGGATCGCGTCGAGCGCCTGCTCGAAGGGAACGTCGTAGAGATTGACCGTGACCTTTCCGGTCACCTTGTCGCTGGCCAGGATGTTGCGCTTCGCCTTGATTGCCAGGAGCTCGAGGAGCCGACCGACCTCCACTTCCTGCGCGGCGACGGAGAAGGTGCCGGAGTCGCTCACCCGGACCTCGCCCGCGTCGACGACCGGGGCGGCGGCGCCGCCCGCCCCCGGCGCTCCCGGTGGTCCGCCCGGGGGTCCGCTCGTCGGCCCGCCCGCGGGTCCGCCCGCGGGGGGGGCCATGGCCGGTGCCGAGGCCGCACGAGCGGGCGGCTTCGGAGGCACCGCGCCGGCCGGCGCTCCGGCGGCGCGTCCCGCGCCCCCCGGTGGCGAGGTCGGCGGATTCTGCGCACCGGCTCGATGAGGACCGAGCAAGGAGAAGACCAGCCCTGCCGCGAGGAGGACCGGCGTCACGCAACGATCGCTGCGGGTCAACGGCACGATTCCATCCCTGGTTGCGGGCGCGGACCCGCACGCCGAGTACCGCGGCCCATCCATGAGCCGCTTGGCCGGGGATATCGACCCCTCCCGCGCGAACGGATCAATTTTGCGCGTTCGGCGCCGCCGGCGCGATCACGGCAGGGACATGGTCGACGAGCCGGTGGTGGTGTCGATCGTCACCGTGCAGGTCACCGGCGAACCGCCCGGACCCGCGGCGGTGAGGACGATCGTGGGAGTGCCCGAGGGCGACTGGACCGACCCCAGCGGCGTGAACCGGAGGGTGGCGCTCGAGATCCCGGTGGTGGAGAGCGTCACATGGTCGGCCGAACGGGCCCGGCCGCTGCCCATCACCTCGCTCCAGGCGGCGCCGGTGTCCGAGCGGACGAGCGGCGTGTCGGCGGTGGACGACTTCGCCAGCCAGTACCCCTTGCCGTCGGCGCGGAATCGAACCACCACCGGATCGGTGGGATTGGCCATCGTCGCCAGCTGCGCGAAGCGGAGGTCCGACCGCAGGAGCGCCGCGGCGGAGGTGGCGCGATCGGCGTGGTCGCGGCCGAAGAAGGGAATGGTGAGCGCCGCGATCACGGCGATGATCACCACGCAGATGATGATCTCCACCAGCGTGAACGCGCGTCGCTGCATGATGGTTCACTCGGACTGGAAGCCGATGGAGTTGACGCGCGTCGGCCAGATCTGGTTCGGATCGCCGCCGCGACTGGGCGGCGCGCCCTCCGTCAGGCCGTCGATGAGATCCAGGGCGTGGTCGTATCGGACGCTGGCGGTGCCCTCCATGATCACGTGGTTGGCGGCCACGCGCCCGTAGATCTGCGTGGTGCCGCGGAACTGGATGGGGTTGGTGGGCAGGAAGAGCGAGCCGATCACCGAGGCGTTCAGGAAGTCCCAGACGAAGAGGTTGGAGAGGAAGGCCGGGACCGGGTAGATGCGGAAGCGCCACGGCTCCATGTACTGCGGCTCGGCGGGGATGGAGGAGGAGCAGGCGTTGGCGCTCCACTGCCCCATCCAGGCCTTGCGGTGCGGATCGCCGTCCTTCTTGTTCGGGTCGGACTCCGAGGCGCAGGTGAACGACTTGCCGATCCAGCTGTTGTGCACGCGCACCGCGTAGCTGGTGTAGACGTTGAAGGTGGAGTTGCCCTTCAGCTCGATCACCGAGTTCTTCACGTCCATGCTGTAGATGGTGAAGAACGGGGCGTCGGCGATGAAGTTCACGTCGCCGTCGATGATGAGCTTGCTGCCGTCGAGGCGCAGCGTGTTGTCGATCTTGTAGGTGCCGCTCTTGAGCGTCACCGTGGCCCCGTTGATGAGCGTGAAGTCGGCGGGCGGACCCCACGGGAAGCCGAGGAAGGTGTTCTGCCGGAGGCGGAAGGGCGTGCTGTAGGTGACGGTGGTCCCATTGACGGTGAGACCGCCCCACTGGGTGTTGCCCACCGTGAAGGCCGGCGGCGTGGGGGCCGCGATCATGTTGATGGACTGCGCCGGCTCCAGCTTCTTCGCCGCGATCTTCCCGGCGCCGGCTCCGGAGACGGTGAAGGAGCTCGCGTTGTAGGGGTAGTAGATCCAGGTGGCCTTGTCGAGGGATGGATCCTCGGGATGGGGCGGCGCATAGTCCGGCTCGAAGGAGGCGTTGGCACCGATGAAGACGCCGTTGAATCCCCACCAGGAGGTCTCGGCCTGCGTGCCGATGTTGACGCGCAGCTTCTCCTCCGAGGCCGGGGCGTTCTTCCATCGCCCGACGAAGTTGGTGCCGTCGAGCACCATGAGCTTCTTCGCGTAGATCGCGTACTGCCCCTTGTTGGCCATGGGCAGCGACATCTGCGCCACCGAACGGAACTGGCTGGCGCCCTTGGTGCTGGTGACGGCGATCTCCACCTCGGTGGTGGTGGCGTCGGGCAGGATGTTCCCGTTGGGGTTGGCGGCGCGCTTGTTGATGTCCACCAGGTCCACCCGGACGGTGCCGCCGTCGATCGAATAGCCGTCGAGGAGCTTCCCCTGCGCGTGCTTGGTGCGCCACTGCGAGTCGGGATTCTTCAGGATCTCGCGCGACAGGCCCAGCGCGCTCTCGGCCATGACGCGCGCCTCGTTGACGCTCACGGCGCTGCGGCCGGCGAGCACGGCGTGGTCGCGGCCGGCGACGAAGGCGTAGCCGGCGGTGCCGAGCACGGCCATGGCGAAGAGCGCGAGCAGGAGCGCCGCGCCGCGCCGTCGGGCGCGGGCGGTCGGTGCGGTTCGAGGGATCATGGGCAGTCCTCGTGGTTCTGGAGGAAGGGCACGGCCTCCGAGATGCGGATCGTCTGGCCGCCGTGGTCGGCGTCGAAGACGAGGTCGAGGCTGATCCGCCGCGTCGTGCAGGGATCGAATCCGCCGGCGTAGAAGGTGGCGCTCGCGAGCCCGTCGAAGACGGTCACGGTCTCCAGCTGGTTCGAGGTCTGCAGCGAGTTGTAGAGCGAGGTCCAGTCGGTGGCATGGGCCTGCACCGTGGCGTCCGCGTGGTTCAGCGTCCGCGACATGACGAGCCGGCCCTGCGTGGGAATCCACGAGTACCAGCGGATCTC